>JAJQJM010000138.1 GCA_021323475.1 Vampirovibrio sp. | reverse complement strand
GCGATAAATAGCGGCTGGCCCTTAAGCCAATCACCTTGAAAGTAACGGCCACAAACCCGGCCACCAGAATTGTTTCGGTGTAATAATGACGCATATCGGTCGTCAACAAGGCGATATCCGTGACATGACTATGCAGCAGCGAAAGCGCGATTCTGCTGATGGTAAACAGGATGAACGCTGTTCCCAGAATCACGGTGAAATAGGCCAACAGACGCGCTTTTTTATTATGGGAAAACAACGGCAACAACAGACCCTTAAAAGGCAGCGAACCGATGAGCAGAGCAAACCCGGTCATTAGCGATGCGATTCCGTTGGGCAGCGCCATTTTGAATCCATAGAGCAGCGGAACATTGAATGAATAACCGATGATCACTAACAGCCCGATATTGAACACAACCAACGCCGGTATGCAGACCCCATAGGCAATTACCGATTCATGACGTCGAAGGGTCAAGAACAGCAAAAGCGTAATGCCCGCCAGGGCCAAAAAGGAGGCTGTAAACAAGGACACGGTGTGTATGCCGTAGGTGCTGATGTCAATCAAATCGAAATCAGGCGGCATCAGATAGGTAAAAAGCCAGTAAAATCCGACCGCTGTCGGGACTGCCCAGCCCAAATGCCTGACCGGCCACAACCATCTGGGCTTGATGTCATAAGCGTGACTGTCCAGAATGGTGATCAGGCCAATTCCCAAAAAAAGCAGAGCGATGATCGTGGAAAATTCGGTTGCCCTACCGAACGGAGTATACGTGAGCAGGATGGGCTGGCTGAAAAACATACCCAACAGACCGGTTACGCCAATCAGCGTAACCGCCAGGCCCAGCACCATCGAAAGCCGGTTGAGTAGCGGTTTTTGCCGTTCCACCAACATCTCTGAAGAGGTTTTTTGTTTGAGTCCTCCTCGGCCGGACCCGGTATCATTATCCGATTTCACTGGCAAGCCCACGGGGTTCGAAGGAACAGCAGTCATCGCATACACCCAATTCCCATCGGGGTCCAATATCTCATAGCCCGCCCGGATTTGGTATCGCTCCATTGGCTAAAATAAGACTCTCCAGTCTTCCCAGTGGATGAACGGAGGGGCTAATTCAGGACTATACCATCGCTGAGCTTTCGCCGCGTTCCAATACACAATCCACAAGGGCTTTAAGCGTTAGCGTTGGCATAGCCCTATTGGCCTGAAGGCTGTCAGAATCATCTTGCTGCAAGCGCAAATTTTCGTTCATGCGATTTCCTGCTGCCGGGTATTCCCGCCCGCGTGGGAGCGCTGGTTGCATATCATTGGAAATCGTTGGGGTGGCGCAGGCGGTCGGGAAAGGCTGCATGCACGTCATCCAGCGCTTCTGGATTGTGTCGATACGGGCCGGGTGTTTCAGGTTTATTCGGTATGGCTTTTTGTCCACTCCAGCAGTTCCCTGGTTTTCGTGCCGGGGGCTTGAATTGCTAATGGCGCCAATTTAGCACGATTTTCCAGGCTAAGTGATTCTAAGCTGCCGGGCAGGGTCGTCAGGTTCTGATGGTATTTGCTCAGGAATACCTGTAGATTCGACAATTTTTCCTGGTCGGCTGTATTGCCGTAGTTCTGAATGTGAGTTGCAACTCGTTTGGCGAGCTTTGCCTGGAAGGCAATGGCCTCGGTCAGGCTTTCAGACTCATCCTTGCCTTCAATGCGTTTTGAGAATGCTGTAAGCGATTGGGCCACTTCACTCAGAAACTGCACATGCGGTTTGGCTAGTTGATCTTTCCTGAGGCGATCCGCCATATCGTCCACTGAGCAATTAAAGCCGTACGCCACTTTATCAAGCTCCGTCTTAAACGCAGGCAGATCCATGCGTTTCATTGTCAGGTCCGCCGTTAAGCTGCAGACATAATTTAGCGCCTTGAAGGAATACGGGTACCGGGAAGCCGTTATGGCGGCCGCTCCGGCAACTTGAAGCGGCAGCACATCCCTTACGACTCCCAGGGAAGCAATGGCCTCAATCTGGGGCTTGCTGAATTCCGCGGCTTTAACCCGCGAGTCGGAAATGGCCTGAAAGGGTTTATAAAGCTCTTGCTGCTTGGCTTTCTCGACTACGTCCGTCTTTTCTGGTTGACCCTGGAAGTGGGCAGGCTGCGAGGAATCGGTACGATGGGCGCGATTGAATGTATCTTCCGGTTGGGAAGAGATGGCTAGGGCTGCATTTTGCGGCGATGCCGGAAGCGTGTTTCGTTTATCGTCGCTCTGTTTGCTGGCGTCTGTGCCGCCTTGAAAACGAGGTGGGTGGCAGGAAGAGGAATGGCTGATGGAATTCATGATTGGCTCCTGGTCTGCGAAAAATTAAATTGCTGGATGAGGCTTGAATCATTGAGGCTTAAATAGTTGGGGAGGGAAAGTTGGCCTGTTTGGATATTTAATTGCTCAAAGGTCACTCCGGGTTAATGAGCGGAAACATAAGGGGAGTTAGAGGCTTGCCACGAAGGAACGAGAGGGAAAGGACAGCCGCTTTGATTTGGAAAAACCAAGTAAAACCACTTTGGAAAAGCAATATCAGGTAGATGAGGAATCGTTAAGAAACATCCAGAATTGCCACCCATGAAACTAAAAACAACCTTGCAAATCAAGCATTGTAAAGCGGTACACCTTCCATCCTCCAAGCAGGATGCGCTCAGCGCCCCTGAGCGGTAATCCCTACGGATCTTCCAAAACGGGTGCTTAATACATATTTCCTTACAATTGCTTCAGGTTTTCCTGGCAAGGTCGATATGAACGTATGAAAAGAGATTAGGTTCGTATCTATTTGCATTACAACAGGAAGCCCGTTATGCGTTTAGTGAGTCACCAGCCATTGACAGCCGCTCAAGGCAATACCATCATCGAATACACATTAATCGGCAGTTTGATTGTCCTGGTTTGTATCGGGGGCTTTCAACTGATAGGCGGCAATTTTAACAGTTATATGGTGGGCCTTAAGGATGATATGTTGAGCCATAACAAGGCGACTGCCAACACCAAGGCCGCCCAGCAGCAGCAAATCGCGAACGCCCAGGCTCAGGTTCAGCAACAAACTCAAGCGATGGCAAACGGCAGCCAGCAGTTGAACAGCGCCAGCGGCACAGCGGCTTCCAGCGGAGCAACCCCCCAAACCGTAGGGGCTAACGGCAATACCAATTCGTATGCCTCAGATATTATGTCTAACGCGAATCAGGCGCTTGCCAGCGGCAGTTTGACCCAGGACGAGTATGACCTGGTGGTTAAATTGGCGACTAAAGGACACGATATCGCAATGATCCAGGGTTTGCTGGAGGGTGCTTACAAGCAGTCAAGCGGGAATAGCGCCGCGTATGCCAATACCAACCTGACCTTTAACGGGCAAAGCTACACGCCCAGCCAGTTAAACGCGGTGTTGGAAAGTAATATCGGCGATTTTGGGTCATTGAAAACACAGGCTTCGGTTCTGAACGGGGTGCTATACAACCAGGGTTTGCTAACCAGCATTAATGACAATGGGGCGAAAATCATCAATAACGGCTATTCCTCGCAGCAGCAGAATCAGACTGCCGATTCCTTCATCCAGTACCAGAATGAAGGGCTTGGTGGAGGCTCAGCCGAAACGCACGGCGAATCCGCAGTGATTTGCACGAATGGTCAGCACGTGGATAGTGGTCAGCACTGCTCCCCCTAGTTATTTTGCACCTTGCGTCGCCGCTTTTTCAGCGGATGAAATGAGCGCCTTGGTTAGTTCCAGTCTCTGTTGCCGCACCTGGAGCTGGGCTTCCTGATTGTAGCGCATGGCATTCTGGGCCAGATTGGCCCTGGTGATCGCCAGATTCTGTGCGCGGGCGGCATCGTCCTGCAGCAGGTGAGAACCTAAATCCCAGGCATTTTCCGCTTTGGCCTGCTCATTGGTCAAATAATTCTGAAAGAGGGCAAACCGTCTCACTCGGCTTTCCTCGTCCTGGGCCGCCAAATCTTCCGCGACAAGGGTAGCTTCTTTCGCTGCTTTTGAAAGCTGGGCCAGCCTGTTTTGCTCAAGTCCGGCTAAATAGGTCGCGCCGAATGTTGCGTTGTAAGCGCCGCCAAAGCGCCTGGCTAAGTCCGATTGAGCTTTTGATGCAATGCCGTCCGCTTCCGCGTTAATGCCTTGAGACTGTAGCGTATAATAGTCCAGGCCTTTACCGGCGATATCAAGCATCCGTTGCGCGTCGGAGGCGCTTAGTTCATCGGCCAGACTTTGCAGCGCCTCCTGGCTGGACTGGATGGTTTGCCGGGTCAGTGGCGATAAAACGGCGTCAAACTGTTGCTGATTGCCGGATCTTGTCACCTGATACTGATCCAGGGTAGGTGCGGTGAATTCCGCTTGTGTAATTTGCGGCGGGGCTGAGATAACAGGCGTTTTTACTTTTTCCGGTTTGCGTCCAAGCGTCATGGAAAATTCCTTTCTCCAATTTAAATGTTATTTTGCAGATTTCCCAAATTAAAAATGGCGCAATCATGTTCAATGGCGCTTCTGCATACTTTTTTAATCTGTCGAAGAGATATGGGGCTTAAAGCCTTTCTGTGAGCGATTTATTAGCTTTGGAAGATATCAAAAAAAAATTTTTTTATTGATGGCGGTTTTCAGATATATTCGCTCGTTGGGTAAGGCATTGGATACCTTCATGGTTTCATAGATTGTAATTCTTTCATAGCGAATTAAATTTATGAAATCAGAAACGGAAATATTTTTACCGGTGTTACTTCAGCAGTTTTTATGCGAAATACCCCTCATTCCAGCCTGCGCGGGAATGAGGGGATGGATATGATACGGAAGTGAATCAGCCGCAGGAGTGTGTTCAGTTTTTCTCTTCCGCTTCAATTAAATTTTTGACCGCTTTTATCATGTAAGCCGTAGTTTTAGGGAACGCTTTTTGAATGGTATCGACATCAATGGCGCCTCCACCGCAAAGGGCGGCAAACAGCTCGGCGAAAAGTTCTTTCATACCTGCCGCACTTGGGTTGTTAATGTCATCCGTTTGTATGCCGTAGTGGAATCTTTTTCTGTCCGCTGCTGACAAGTGCTCAAGATCATCCATATACGCTTCATAGAATTCATCATTCACGCCGTCCTGATCCCAGAGCAGCGGACTGGTGTTATGCAGCACATGCCCCAGTTCATGGCGAAGCATATTCAGGCCTCTGCCCGGTTCTACCTGAGGGGAGACTGTTTCCTGCCCCGGCTTGTTGATGAATTCAGGTAGTGCAATCACAGTGCCCCGAGCGCATCCTTTTACTTCGTGCCAGCTCCTTTTCTTTTCCAAACCGGTTTTCTCATCGGGGCTTCCGCTTAAGTCGGGGAAAATTTTATCGATGGTGCGTCCCAGTTTCACAACGCATCCAACCCTGCTAAAAAAATGCTGTAAGCCTTCCGGCAGGGCCAGAATAACCCAGTCCGCTTTACGTGCGTGGGAAATTGAAACATCTTGCTGGGCAAAAATCAGCCCGCTCTTTCCTTGTGGAATGAACGCATCCTGATTCTGCTTTGTAATCAGCGGGGGCAATAATGCATTTTGCTTGAGAGGGGCCGGGCGACGGGCCGGAATAACATAGTTGCCCGTATTAACCCCGTTGTTGGCAGGTGATGTGGACATGGGAATGAACGCTTTCTGGTGGTGAAGAGCAATTGATTTGGAGTTTATCTGGATGTCATTGTTATTAACGATCCTCATATCAAAAATGTGCGTTATCGTTAACGCATATTACATTCCTTGCCTCAGGGCTTTATCCAACCGGGCGGATGCCGCCGATGACTTTATGGCAGGGTTCCAGTCTGGCCGAACTCCTGGGTTTTCATCTATTCAACCGGACTGAGGGGAGTAGTTCCTGTGAACAGGCTGATACCCAACCTGCTAATTGGCGATGGGCCGTGTTCGGCTTAGCATGGAAGCCGTTTGGGAGGAGGGACGGATGATGGGCAAGAAGAAAGTCAGCGATTATCTTTTGGAGCGTCTGGGAGACTGGGGTGTGCGGAAGATATTCGGGTACACGGGCGATTCGATTAATCCGTTGATGGGGGCGCTGCATCGCAAACAGGAGGACATGACGCTGATTCAGGTGCGGCATGAGGAAATGGCCGCCTTTATGGCCTGCGCCCATGCCAAATTCACGGGTGAGATTGGCGTGTGCTGTGCCTCGGCCGGTCCCGGTGCCATTCACCTGCTAAATGGCTTATATGACGCGAAAATGGATAATCAGCCGGTGGTGGCCCTGCTGGGGCAATTGCCGAGGCATTCAATGGGAACCGATTACCAGCAGGAAGTAGACTTGCACAATCTATTCAAGGATGTGGCCGGGGAGTATATTCATACCCTGAACACGCCGGATCAGGCCCGGCATTTGATCGATCAGGCCATCCGTACTGCCATGACCGAACGCACGGTGACTTGTCTGATTCTGCCCCATGACGTTCAGGATTTGGAAGCCGTGGAAGAAATTCCGCGAAAACACGGCTATACGCGCAGCGGCATCAGTTTTTCCGTTCCCAGGGTCCTGCCCCTGCAAAGCGATTTGGAGCGGGCGGCAGAGATTCTGAATGCCGGCCAAAAAGTAGCCATGCTGGTGGGCGCGGGCGCCCAAACGGCAACGGATGAAATTATTGCCGTGGCTGAAGCGCTCGGCGCGGGCGTTGCCAAGGCCCTGTTGGGTCTGTCCGTGCTGTCGTCCGATTTGCCCTATGTCACCGGCCCTATCGGCTTGCTGGGCACCCGGCCTTCCTGGGACATGATGGCCGACTGTGACACCTTACTGATGTTGGGTTCGGACTTTCCGTACACGGAATTCCTTCCGGTGGAAGGGCAGGCCAGGGGCGTGCAAATCGATATACGTCCACGTAACCTTAGCAAGCGCTATCCAATGGAAGTGAATCTGACCGGCAATTGCCGGGAAACCTTGCAGGCCCTGTTGCCCCTGTTGCACGATAAAAAAGATAAACGCTGGCAGCAGCAGATTATTGAAAACGTGCGGAACTGGCAAAACGTTCTGCGGGAGCGGGCCATGATTGAGACCCGACAGTTGAATCCCCAGCGGGTCTATTACGAGATTTTTGAGCGCATGCCGAACAATGCTATTATCGCGGCGGATACCGGTACCTCTACGGTCTGGTATGCGCAGTATCATAAGTTTCAACGGGGTATGACGGGTTCGCTTTCCGGCAAGCTGGCCAGCATGGGGGCGGCGATGCCCTATGCCATTGCCGCTAAATTCGCCTTTCCGGAAAGGCCGGTGATTGCCCTGGTGGGGGACGGGGCGATGCAGATGAACGGCCTCAACGAATTAATCACCGTGCAGCGTTATTGGGAAGAATGGCAGAACCCGCAATTGATTGTGCTGGTGCTGAATAACCGGGAGCTGAATTTTGTGACCTGGGAAATGCGGGTGATGGAGGGGGATCCGAAATTTGAATGCTCCCAGAATCTGCCGGATTTTCCGTATGCGCGTTATGCGGAATCCCTGGGCTTTCGGGGATTGTGCATGGAAAAAACAGATGACATAGAGCGGGCCTGGCTGGAAGCCTTGCACAGCGATCGCCCGGTGGTGATTGAAGCATACACCACTCCCAATATTCCACCATTACCGCCCCATATTACGTTTGAGCAGGGAAAAAACTATGCGGCGGCCATGCTGAAAGGCGATCCCGATGCCATCCGGGTGATCCGCAACAGTTTCGCGCAAATGCTGAAAGGTTAGAACGCCTTATTTGAAGCGTACTTTCGGCTCATACAATAGAGCGGAAATGCGCTGCCGTTTTTGAAAATAATAATGATAAGTCAATTTTCAAATGCAGAGTTGGCCATTTGATTAAATTGTAGGAAAAAAATTGCCCCGGCGGGGTATTGTGGCTTAGTGCTAAAAAATACAAAATAGGGCCTGCTTGAAACCTGTTTAGAAAGGGATGACTATGCTTCCGGCAGGAAAGGGGTGCCCATGGCAGCGGTGACGGTGAATGGTATCCAACTGGAAGAGTTGCAAAATACCATCCATACTATTCAGCAAAATCCGGAGCTTGCAAAGTTCAAGTTCAGAACGACGAACAAATGGGAGAATGGAACCCATAACATGGCGATGGTAAAAGAGTTCTTTAGCGCCGGTGTGGAGGATGAGAGCCGTAAAACGCCGATGGTGTTTGATGAAGATGAACCCCCGGTGCTTTTGGGGAATAATAAAGGCGCCAATCCGGTGGAGTATGTGCTGGTGGCGCTTTCCGGATGCCTCACCACGTCGCTTGTCGCCCACGCTGCTGCCCAGGGTGTTCAATTAAAATCGGTTGAATCCGAGTTGGAAGGCAACCTGGATGTTCGGGGCTTTCTGGGGTTGGCTGATGTACGGAACGGCTATGAGGGCATTCGGGTTACATTCCGGATTGAATCGGATGAGCCGGACGCGAAAATCAGGGAGTTGGTGGAGCTGGCACAGAAGCGCTCCCCCGTATTCGACATCATTACGAACCGGGTGCCGGTCACGGTCGGGTTTGAGCGGCAAACCTGAGGGCGGGTTATATGAAGCAATGAGGGGATTGTTGTTATGACCGATACCGGGGCGGTTGTTCACCGGCCTCAATCAAACGTTGCCCTTCCCGCTTCCAGGTTGGCCGATTTAATGGAAAGAAACTGGTTCATCAGGTAGGCGGCAGTTTCCACATTGCCGCAAGCTATTCCCTCGGTGATCCTTTATATAAAGCCGTTTATTGTTTTCCAGATATTTTATGACGCGCGCTGTATCGCCATCCAGCGCAGCCTGCATCAACAGGACCCCTTTATCGGTAAATTTTCTGGAAATCGACTGGGATATATCGGTGAGTTGCTGTTTCAGTCCGCCAAAGTGAACCGGGCCGGATTTTTGTTTGGATGCAAAGCGAAGAGTAATAGAATCCACAGGGAGATGGGTGGTTGGGTTCGGATGACCGTTCTTTGCAGGCTGTGTCTTCACTGGAGATTGAAAACCGGTGATAGCCAAGGGGGTGGAATAGGGTAAAGACGATTGAGTCGTGAGTGGGAAAGTGCGTAAAGACATGCGAAAGAGTCCTATAAGGGGAAGCGTTGGTTTTAAAAGGTGATGATGAGACTATATTAAAACTAAATACGCCCTATGCCAAAGGTAAAGCTAGGGAGTAAAAAACAAACAGACTATAGAGTGCCATGAAGTGAGGCATAAAATCAACCACTCCGGAAAAGTCCGGGATTAAATTGTTTAAGGCATCAACGAACTGACAAAAAATAGGAAATGTTTTGAGAGCCTGTTTGGTGAAGGCCTTTATTTAAGAAAGAACGTTCCGGCTGCGAAGTTATATTGCGAATATTAATTACTTCGTGGCAATTTTACTTATTTGACTGTTTTTATTTTATTAATGTTAGAGTCTATAACGAGTCCAATTCCCTTGTCCTTACGTCCAAACGATCACTTCGCATAGCATAATCACTCGGTGCCGATATAGCGGTTTACGGCTATATCCAGAGAGCTTCACTCGGAAAGTAAAAGCCATCTTATCGTGTCCATTTCGCAATTTGGTTAAATTGCTGATTCACGCGTGCTTCAGTCCTTACATAAATTTGAATATTGGAGGATAGAAGACATTGTCTATTTCGTCATTATCGCCATTGCTTGGCTTGCCATTAACCTATGGTAATGCCGGTGCTGCCTCCGCTGCTGCGGTTCCAATCGCGGCCGCGGCGGGCCCTGCGCCTGCGCCAATAAAATTCAGCGCCGCTGACATGCTGCAGTATATGAATACTGTCGATGAAAACGGCCAGTCTAAAGGTGTTTCCGATCAGGGCCGTGTCGTTGGATACATGGTCGAGTTCTATGCGGGTGCCCGGTTAAAAAACAGTCCCCGAGAGCAGCAGTTGACCCTGGATCAGATCAACACGGATATTAACTCCAGTAATCCCAATGAAAGAAATGCGGCCATGATTGCAGCCGTGGCGTCTCACTATAAATTCAGCAAAGGGGCGAATGGAGAGTTCGGGCAATATGATAATGCCAAAATTAAATCCTATATTCAGTCTTTGCCTGCTACTCCCGAGCGGGATCAAATCCTCAAGAATTTTGACGTAAATAATGACATTACCTCGATTGGTGCGCTGGTCACTCTGACACGTGCTGGACAGGCGCCTGATCTTCTTCAGAAGTTGACTGACCCGAACGCCGGATTAGTAAAAGACCAGGCACTGTATCAAAATTCCATTGCCAAAATTAAGGCGGGGGATGTAACGCTGCCACCAGGCAGCAGTGATACAGGTGCTGGTGGTGGCGGCGGCCGTGCTAACGGAGCAGGCGGCGGCGGTGGCGGCGGAGGTCGCGCTGGTGGTGCCGGAGGCGGCGGCGGTGGCGGCGGTGGTCGTGCCGGCGGAGCTAATGGCGGCGGTGGTGGCGGCGGCG
>JAJQJM010000013.1 GCA_021323475.1 Vampirovibrio sp. | reverse complement strand
GGGCCAAGCCGCCAAAATCGATGATGTTGATTTTGCCGAACAATTTTCCGGAAGAATCGATGATCATGGTGGAAACCTGGCCAATCAAAACCTGCGCACACTATTGTCCGAGCGCAATGTCCAGGTGACGCCGCTAGTCGTTTACCGCACCACGTTAAGAACCGCTCTCTCTGCTGCGGAAGAAGCGATTCTTCGACAACCGGTTGATATGCTGGTGTTTACCAGCCCGTCCGCAGTTTCCGCGTTGAAGCAGCTGAATGAAATGGCCGTGTTGAATTTGCAATCGGCACAATCGGCAATAGTCGCCTGCCTGGGCCCTAAAACCACCCAGGCCGCCGTTAAGCTATGGGGGCATTCCGAAATTCAAGCCGAACCCTATACGTTTGATGCGTTGGCGCAAGCCATTTTGGATTTTTACCTGGAACTGAACGGGAAGGTGGCGGAGTAAGCGCGATGAACACAGTTATTGAGCGTTTGGAGTCGGATCCGGATTATTTAAAATCCCACTGGTCTTTGCCGCGCGAGGATGCTCGATTTTTATACCTGCTGGCCCGTATCGGCGGCTTTCGGCGCATGCTGGAGGTAGGGACCTCGGTCGGATATTCCACGCTTCACCTGGCACAGGCTGCATCGGCGCAAAATGCCCATGTCACCACCATCGATGCCTCTGCGGAACGACAGGCCCAGGCGTTAAGTCACTTACGGGAAGCCGGCCTGGATGGCTGGGTGAACTTATTGCACGGCGATGCCTTGACCGTGCTGAAATCCCTGCAAGCGGAAAGCCAAACCTTTGATTTAATGTTTATTGATGCCCGCAAGTCCGAGTATCTGGCCTATATGGAGATGGCTGAGCAGCTTTTAGGGCCGGGCGGCGTTTTGCTGGCCGATAATACCCGTTCTCACCGGAAGCAGATGGCCAATTTCATTGAGGCCATAAATGCTTCCCCTGGCTGGGAGACCAGTGATCTGGAAACGCCCAATGGCTTTGTACTGGCACGCAAGCGGGAAGCCAGGCTGTCTGAATAGGGGAATCAATTGAGCTTATCATGCAACATTCCTGGCCGAGGCTATGACTGAGCATTGAAAAAGCGTTATTTTGCAGTATGATACTCATAGCGAAATATGCTAGGGTGAGCATTACGTCCCCGATTTCAGGGTTTGGCGCGTATCGGATCCCATCACTGCCAAACGACCTATAATTCAACGGACCGAGTCTATGACTGATAGCTTTATTGAAACAATTCAGAAGAGCAAAACCGGTGCTGGCAATAGTACCGCGCTTTCTTGTTATGAAACGCCGCTGGTAACAGTGGATATTGTGCTTTGCACCGTGATTCAGAACCGATTGAAGGTATTGCTGATTCAAAGGAAACAACCTCCCTTCGACCATATGTGGGCGATTCCGGGTGGTTTTATCCATGTGGGTGAAACCTTGGAACAGGCCGCCAGTCGGCGGCTGTTTGAAGAAACCACTGTCAATCATATTTATCTGGAACAATTAGGCTCGTTTGGTCAGCCGGACCGTGACCCACGGGCGCGAGTTATCACGGTTGCCTATTATGCGCTGGTTAGCGCCGAAAAATTGCACCTGGAAGCCCATGCCAACGCGGAAGATGTGGGTTGGTTCAGCATCAACGAGTTGCCTGAACTGGCCTTCGATCACGCGGAAATTGTGCAAAAGGCCTTGGTTAAACTGAAGCGTCATCTGGAGTCTTCTTCCGTGGCTTTTCAGCTTTTACCGGATAAATTCACATTGACCGAGTTGCAACGCGTGTATGAATTGATCCTGGGTAAAACCCTGGATAAGCGGAATTTCCGCAAGAAAATTCTTTCGTCCGACATCCTGAAGGATACTGGTGAAACCAAGATGGAAGGCTATCATCGCCCGGCCCAGTTGTATTCCTTCGCCAATCGCAATCCGGTGGCGGAAGCGTCTTAATTTAAAACGGTTCTACCGGATTGTAGATATTGTAAGCCTGTCTGCTGTCTGAGCGGGCTTTAAGCGCTTGAAACGTGCAGAATATTACGAGTGGTTTCAATTGCAGCCGCGGCCTATTAAATTGGCGACTAGAGGTGGAAAAATGGGATATTCCCATTCGTCATCCCCGCACCGACGGGAATACTGGACAAACCAGCCTGCCTGAGTTCCCGCTTACACAGGAATGATGGGTATAGAAGGCCAGAGAAAGCGTTCGGATATGCGAATAAAACGCAAAGAAATCATTTCGTAGAAAAACGCAGGCAAATATAAAAATGTTTGCGCTTGGAACCATAAAAAACACCCTGGGCCGAAACCCAGGGTGTTTTTGCTTTTTTCTTGGCTGTTGATGGCCTAGAAAGAGTAGCTGGTGCGCAGACCCACAACGGTGTTGATGCCGTTTTCACGAACGCCCAAGCTATTGGAGATAACTTGTACGCTCGGGATGATGGAGATGGCATCGTTAACAGCCCACTTGTAGTAAGCTTCAGCCGTTTGTTCCCAAGCTTGGTGGAAACGGGTAGCGCGCGGGAAGTTGTCGCCGATACGGTCTTGTCTCAGTTGAATCACAGAGTAACCGATACCGAATACGTCGTTCTCGCGAATACCGAATACGCTCATCGGAATGTTCAACACACCGGTGATGGACTGACGGCCTGCAACAGTAACCGGGTCGAAGTCGCCAGGGGCAACCCGCACGGTAGCAGAGTTAACACCCAGGTTTTGGTTGTTGGTCAGGTAACCGTAGTTCCAAACACCACCACTGCTGTACATGTAGTTAATGGTGGTGCCGATGCCTTTGTACCATTCCTGGTTCCAGCCAGCGTACAGGGCATTGGTGCTGTCTCTGCCGCCGAACGCTCTGCTGACGGTTCCGGAACGGTTCACACGGCCAGCCAGCAAGGTAGCGGAGTTAACGGTGTTACCCATACCCCAGATGTTATAGCCACCGGCGTAGATGTTACCGGGCAGGTCGGCCACTTTATAGTTCAAGCGACCTTCATAGGTCAGGTTGAAACCATCCATCATGTCGCCCACGTTGATAGAACCGACACCGGTGGTGAAGTCAGCACTCAGGCTGTCGGAACCGAGTTGTTGGTGCCATTGGTAAGCGATCATCGGGTAGTTCTGGTTGATGGCAACACCCGGTGTGTTCACGAACGCGTTGTTCTGGAACTGGGTTTGCTCGTTACCACGGTACGGGCTCTTGTCGTACAGATAGCGCCACGGCATGGAACCGACGTACAGGTCGCCGGTGGTTTGCCAGTTGTCACTAGCGCCAGCGCCGAAGGTCCAGTCGGTCAACAGAGGAATACCTGCTTTGAAGTGCTGGTGGTAGTGAATGTCTTCAATGTACAGGGTGGAACGGGTATTGCTGCCACCGGTAACGCCGGCTAAACCTGTAGCTGCGTTCAGACCTTCGTTGTTCAGAGAAGCATCGCCAGCGATACGGGAGTAACCGTTGAATGGGTTGGCTGGGCCAGCGCCACCTTGGTTAACGCCGTTCGGAGCGAGACGTCCGAAAGCACCGATCAAACGGGTGTGGATTTCACCGGCGCCGATCTTGGAATCTTCTTTGTCTTCCTTCACCGGGATGTCCATGGTCAAACGAACACGACCGATAGCGGAAATGCCGTTCAGAATACCGTCACGGCCACTGCCGGGAGCGCTGAACTGATCGCGGGTGCCGCGGCCGTTCAAATCACCCAGTACGCCGATGCTGGCATCGCCGTGAATTTGGGTTCTTTCCAGCAGGCTCAAACGCTGATCTTGCTCGGCGTTCTTGGCTTCAATCGCGCTGGCGCGGGATTCAAGCGCTTCGGTACGGGCTTGCAGAGCAGCGAGTTCGTTTTTGAACTCTTCCTGCAATTTAGCCAGGGTTTCCAGATCGGATTTGTCGGCTTTTTCAGCGCCCAGGCGAGCCAAGTCACGACCAACGGACTTGATCAACGCATTGAGGGCGGCAGCCAATTCCCAACGGGTTGCATTGCGCTCGCCGCGGAAGGTGTGATCAGGATAACCTTCGATAACGTCGTACTTTTCAACCAGATCGCGCAGAGCTTCGTAAGCCCAGTGATTCTGGTTTACGTCAGTCAGTTCATCCACGCTGGTAATAGCGTGAGCGGACGTCATCGAACCAACGAAGGCACCGGTTGCACCTGTCAGGAAGATGCTTGCTGCGAGCAGCAAGGGTGTCACTCTTCTTGAAGTCATATCTAACTCAACTCCTATTTGGTTCAATAACAATTTTGACTTACCTTAACCTACCTAATTGATTGAAAGTCCTTTTTACCCACCAAAACAAAAAGCAACCTTCGAGAGATGATTTATGCTATCACCTCCACTTCACGTTGCCAATAATATGAGGGCTAGTCTTCATAAGATCTTAATTCCAAAGCCGAAAAGACTCTGATATCCCCTCATTATAAAAACTTGGGACCTTTTAAAAGACGAATCTTTGCATAATCTTTATCAGGATTAAATTGAGATTTTATCCATGAGTTGAATTAGGGATTCTTCTCAGCCACTCTTTTTATACCGCGCTGCTTACGTTTGATAGGGAAGAGAGATTTTCCTGAACTGCAGATAATGCGTTGGGAATTTTGCTGCTATCCTTGCCGCCGGCCTGGGCGAAATTGGGACGCCCGCCGCCGCCGCCGTCACAAATTTGCGCGGCCTGCTTTACCAGATCGCCGGCCTTGATGCCTTTTTGAATGAATTCATCCGAAACACTGGCGACAAAGGAGGCCTTGTTATCGGCATCTCCGGCCAGCACAATCACGTGGGGGCCAGCCACTTTGGCCAGTTTTTCCGCAATCAGTTTCAGTCCGTCCACGTTATAGCCTTTTAAGTGGTGCACCAAAACGGGATGTTCCGGAGTTAATCGAGCCTGCAGGCTTTTTACTTCTTGCAGCGATAATTTTTCTTCCAGGTTGCGAATCAGCTTTTCCCGGTTTTTCAGTTCGTCCACCAGTTTTTGAACTTTGCCGGGAACTTCACGCACCGGGGATTTCAGCAGTTCCGCAATATCCTTAATATCAGCTTCCAACTGCTTGAATTGTTTGTAGGCTTTTTCGCCGGCCACAATTTCAATGCGTCGAATGCCGGAGGCGATGGCCCCTTCCGACACGATTTTGACCAGGGCGATTTCTCCCAACTGGTTCACGTGCGTGCCGCCGCAAAGCTCCTTGCTGGCCTCTCCGTAGGAAATAACCCGCACCTGCTCGCCGTATTTCTCGCCGGCCATCAAAATGGCGCCGGAAATGCGCGCATTTTCAATATCCATCACGCAAATATTGCGGGGAATATTTTCCTGAATCCACTTATTCACTAAAAATTCCACCCGGGCCAATTCGTCCGGTTTCAGCCCCCGGTTAAAGGTGAAGTCAAACCGGGCGCCTTCCGGTGAAACGTAGGAACCCGCCTGAGTGATGGAATCGCCCAGCACTTCCCGTAATGCGCCTTGCAATAAGTGGGTGGCGGTATGGTGAATGGCCGCTTGCTGACGGGCTACCGGATCGACATGCGCCACGATTTTATCGCCCACTTTCAGGCCATTGCCTTGATCGTACAGGCATTTATGGACGAATAAATCGCCAACCTTAATCGTGTCATTCACTACCACGGTCAGGCCGTGATGCCCGTCATCGCTGGAAAACGATCCCCGGTCACCGACCTGCCCGCCGGATTCGGCGTAAAACGGGGTGGTGTCCAGAATGGCTTCAAACGGCTGGTTGGTGCCGCCGACCTGCTCCACCTCCTGCCCGTCCACAATCAGGGCTTTTACGGTGGCTTCGGTGCTCAGGGCTTCATAGCCCACAAAGTTCGTGGCGCCAACTCTGCTTAGTAGCTCACTATAAAGCTGGTCTTTCACAATGGCTTCGCCTTTGCCACGTGCGGATCTGGCTTTGGTTCGCTGATCTTCCATGCAGCGCTCAAAGCCTTCCATATCCAGTTGGATGCCTTCTTCTTGGGCGATATCGGCGGTCAATTCCACCGGGAAGCCGTAAGTGTCGTAGAGCTTGAAAATATGCTCGCCCGGAATGATGTTGTTGCTGCCAGTCGAATTGCGGGCCGAGGCCATCACTTCTTCCAGCAAATTGGAGCCGCGCTCCAGCGTGTCGAAGAAGCGTTTTTCTTCCAGCTTGACGGTTTCCACAATGTGGTTGTACCGGTTTTTCAGCTCTTCGTAAGGGGTCTGGTAGTGATTGCGAACCGTGGCGACCAATTGGTACAGGAATGGCTCTTGAAAGCCTAGGTATTTTTTGCCGTAACGCACCGCCCGGCGCAGCAGCATGCGGATAATATAACCCCGGCCTTCGTTGCTGGGGGTAATGCCGTCCGCAATGGCAAAGCTGATGCAACGGATGTGATCGGCCACGATTTTCATGGCCACATCGGTCTTATCGTTCTGCTTATAAGGGATTTTGCACAGCTTGGATACCTGATCGACCAGTGGGAACAGCAAATCGGTTTCAAAGGTGTTGTCTTTCCCTTGAATGACCATGGTGACGCGCTCCAGGCCCATGCCGGTATCCACGTTTTTGTTTTCCAGCGGGGTACGTTTGCCGTTCTCATCCTGGAATAACTGCATGAATACCAGGTTCCAGATTTCCACGAACCGGTCTTCATCCAGCAAGTCTGCATTATCCTCCGGTGAACCGGAGGGCAGGCCACCCCGGTCGTAGAAAATTTCCGAGCAAGGGCCACAAGGGCCGGTTGGGCCGGGAGGACCCCAGAAGTTGTCTTTTTCGCTGCGGCCAATGATTTGATTCTTAGGGATTCCGGCCACTTCATGCCAGATGTCGCGGGCTTCCTCGTCATCCTTAAAGACGGTAACCCACAGCTTTTCACGGGGGATTTGCAGTTCTTCGGTTACGAATTGCCAGGCCCAGGTAATGGCTTCCCGCTTGAAGTAGTCGCCGAAGCTGAAGTTGCCGAGCATTTCAAAGAAGGTATGATGGCGTGGGGTACGGCCCACGTACTCCAGGTCGGAGGCCTTGCCGCTAACGCGGGCGCATTTCTGGGAACTGACGGCTCTGGGTGGTGTGGGCGGCGGCTCAATGCCTAAAAAGATAGGGACAAACGGCAACATTCCTGCCGGAGTCAGCAGTACGGTGGGGTTCGTGGGCACCAGACTGGCACTGGGCTGGTGCTTGTGCCCATGTTTTTCTGCAAAGAACCGAATAAACTTTTCGCGGATGGTTGCGCCTGAAAATGTGCCAGAGAGAGCCATTGCCTGTCCTTATCTTATTATTACCTGTTATAAGTGTAGCTAAGGCAGGATCAAATATCTACCTCGAATGGATGATTCTATCGCAAGGGGCTTGTCAACCCCTTGCACAAACACGGGGGATCAGAGAACATAAAAGGTGGTGTTTACAAGGGAGTGGCCGATGAGTTCCGAAACGAAAATCGAGAGCCGTGATAAGGGTTCCAAAACAATTGTGGACATTGACGCCCAGAATGTCGACTTTCGCAACTGCGAAGCCATTAAGTCTTCCGTGGCCGGTATCGTGGCCCAGGGGCAAAAAAATATTGTGCTGAATCTCAGCAAAGTCAGCTTTATGGACAGTTCCGGCCTGAGCGTAATCCTGTTCTGCAAGCGCACCTGCGAAGAAGCTGGCGGCACATTTGGCGCATTCGGTCTGCAGAACTACGTTAATAACCTGGTCAACCTGACTAACCTGAACAAGACGATCGATATTTATCTCTCAGAGGCGGACGCCGTCCATTAGGTGAAACGGTGGGGCTTGTCGTAAGGCGTACTTGGCCACTCGTTTTACTGGCCTTGCTTGGCCATTCGAGTGACGTTTTCAAGGTTTGAACCTGGAGAATCAGGCTGAGATGAGCCTTTCTTCTTAGTCTTCGCTGCGTGCTTTCACGATGGTGAGCGGCTCGTCCAGAATAATGGTCCAGTGTTCACCGGGCGGGATTTTGATGTCCGCCCCCATCGCTCGGGGGCCGGCAAAGGTAATCCGGTTGTATTCGCCGATTCCCCAAACCCGCTGGGTGGAAAGCACCGGCTTGGTGCCCTGAGTTACGCGACCTCCCCACAGATGATCGGGTCGTTCGGTTCTTACATGGGCCACAATGGGCAGTTTTTCACCGTTTTGCAGCAGAATTTCGTTGAACATAATGCCCATAATGGCATCCATGCCCTGCTGAGGCTTTTCAAGCTGGGCAACTAGGCCGTTAAAGCGGGTATTCTTCGGTAGCACCAACTCTTCTTGCAGATACAGGTTATGGTCCATAATGACCTCCACCGGATCCTGCAACTCATTGATGGCTGTATCCAGCGGGGTTTGCAGCAATACCTGAAAGGCGGTGCCGGGCGGGAATGTATAGGCAATGAAGCGGGGATCCGGCTCAGTCCGCTGCATGGGTGGGGAAATTGGGATGTTCATAATATTGACGGCGGCCCCGTTGGGGCAAATGGCGAGCCAGGAAATGCCCAGATAGGCCAGCGCCAGACAAATTTGCAGACCGGTTACACGCATGGGGTTGCTCCGCTTCTTTACTCTCATTGTAGGCAGCCTTCCAGGAAAATCACACCTATGGCTGGTGGATTCGGATTGCGAAATGGTATCCTTTTGACATGGCTACCCAAACCGCATTTTTCACAGAGCATTCCCTCCCCGTGTTTGCTCATTTGTCCGCCGACAGCAAGCGCCAGTTGGAAGACTACCTGTTGTCCGGCAATACGGCCTTTCGGCAAAAGCGGCTGCTGGAATTTTTCAAGACCTTGGACTGGCTTGCTCCGGGAGAATCCTGTGATGACCGGATTCTGCAAAAGTTGTCTCATTCCCTGCGGCGGCAGTTGAGCCGGGAAATTGAGGATTACCGGAACCAGAAGGCCCTTAGCCGCATGGAAAACGCGGAAAAGCGGGAACAATACAAGTTGCGGATTTTTGAGTATTTCCGTATCAAGGTATCTTCGGCGGATAAGGCCCTGCTGGAAAGCCTGCGGGATTACGAACTGAACCTGACCGGGCGGGATGTGAACTGGCGGCACTATTTTACGCTGGATTCCTTTAAAAAGATCGACGCGTTTATTCGCGCTTCCGCCGAAGAACGACAGGCGTGGTTTGCCCAGTTTCGCCGGGATGTAGATACCTATAAGAAAAATTACGATAAGATTCACCGGGCCCAGTACGAGCAGGCCGGTGGGCACACCTTCAATTTTGATGATTGGTGCGACATGATGGGCGATGAAATTCCACGCTCAGGAAATCGCTCCGGCCAGTCCAGCACCGGCTCCCGGCAGGCGTCCGCCCAGCCGGGAAACAGTATTTACCAGGCGTATCAAACGCTCCAGGTGCAAATGGGGGCATCGCAGGAGGCGGTTAAAAAGCAGTTTCGCAAATTAACCCTCTCGTATCATCCGGATTTGCCCAATGGTAGCGAAGAAAAAATGAAAGCCATTATCGGCGCTTACGAGGAAATCAAGCGGTTCTGGCAGATGAGCGCCCACGCGCTCTGAATTAATCATTGGGTTTCCTTGTAAAACTTTGTGTCATCTTGCCGGAATTCCCGGTTGAGGTCATGCGGAATCTATATAATGAATCTGTTGGCAAGGGAGTGAACGCACTTGCAGTATTCATTCGAGCGCTGGACCCGTGATGAGTCCGATCTGACAGAAGCAATGGAAGCCTTATCCGAGCCATTGCCGGTAGAGCAGGTGGTGCAACCCTTTCCATTCTCCGAAGATTTGAGGGAGCTGGAAGCGAGTTTATCGCTGGATTTGGAAGAGGGACTGGATGCGTTTCAACAGCATCGGCAGTCCGGTTTTGCTGCATCCGCTGAGGAGCTGCATCATGGCAATTCCGACTGGGATGAGCTGGCAAAATTGGTGGCGGAGCATGTGATGGCCTACATGGCCGAAAGCCCCGCGCAAACGGAATTGGACATGCTGCGGGCCAAGTTGAATGAATATTACGCGGATAACCGGTCGATGGCGGATCATGTGCAGCGGCTGGTAGAAGAAAATGAAGCCCTGCGAATATCCGTGAGCGCCTGCGAGCTGGAGTTGGCAACCTTCCGCAATGTCATTGGCAATGTGTACCTGAAGCGATAATTGGCAATTCACTCTCTTTTCTTATTAAAGGTGTTTCAAAAAAAAGAAAGGCGCCCGAATGGACGCCATAAGAGAAGAGAGAGAGATTTGGTGTAACTGTTAGAGAGCGAAATTAAAAAAGAAATTTGAAAAGTGGCCGACGCCTTAAGGGCTACGGGGAGCGCACACAAGCGCCAGCCACTTTATAATGGTTCAGTATTTTTCAGTTCTCAGACAATCGGCATGAACACGGCAAAGCCGCGCCGCGTTGGATTATTGCGACAGGCGCAGAGAGCGGCTCAGATTGGCCGGATGACGAGAGTCTAAAAGATTTAACGGATTCCACAGCCCGCTATCCAAAGATTGCAAAACACCCAGCATATCGTGAACTTCCAGTGCAACCGGCACCAGTGTTCCTTCAGATTCCACTGAAACGGACAGATGATTCTTTAAACTCATGTCTCACACTCCCAATTACTAACTCAGCTTTATTCTCAGACGTTTCTCACACGATGAGAAAGACACTCCATACACTACCAACCATCCCGCGAGTGGGTTGCACCACTTGCATATTTAAATAAAAACAATTTATTATCTTGAATTGCTTGTGATGTTTTGTTTTTGTCGAAGTGTAAACAGCGCGGAAAAAATTACATCGGCGATGCCTTACTATATTCGTAGCCTCATTGTAGATTCCGGGAGATTGGCGGATAATACTGCCAGATAACCCGACCTTGAACCAGGTTGTGACCATCCAATGAATCCCTCACAGACCGAGAAAACGGTCCCTCGTCCCCGCCAAACGATGTTTAACAGCAGAGCGAAGCAACCGAAGACCTTCCCGGAGAAGGTTTGGGCAATGTTAGCCTGCTTCCGTTCCGTCCATTTGGCCATTGTGCTGATTTCCATGCTGGCGCTAGCCACCCTGGCCGGCGTATTGCTGCCCCAGGAGGGCATTGTGGAGGTGGCGCAGATCAAGCGCGATTTTGGCGCCAACTACCGCATTTTCAAGGCAATGGGCCTGTTCAGCGTCTATTCGTCCTACTGGTTTATCGCGCTGGAAGTGTTGTTCTTCTTCAGCCTGCTGTTTGGTAGCTTTCAATGGTTGAAGCCCGCCTTTCTGGCCGCCACCCGCAAGACCTTCTGCGGGCCGGAACATATTCAGGCTTCCCCTCACAGACTTTCCTATGTATCCGACGCGTCTATCGGCACCGTGACGGCTCAGGTGTCCGGTTTGCTGAAAAAGCACCGCTACGGTTTGCATAAGGCGCCTGCCGCGCTGCAAAAGCCGGGACAGGTTTTATTTTATGCCTCAAAAGGGAATTGGAGCCGTTTTGGCCCGGTAGTTGCCCACTTTGGTATCCTGATGATGCTGGTGGCTTCCGTTTTTGGCGCTTTTCTGGGCTTCAAGGCGCAGAAACTGGCCGTGCCGGGTGAAATCTTCGGTATTGAACAGGCGGAAATGTTCCGCCCCAACGTGGATGAATCCGTGTGGCTGGGTTCCGTGCCGGACTGGAAGGTTCGGGTCAACGACTTCCGCATTGAATACTACCCGGAAGGCCAAACGCCCGATAACATGACCGTGGTCAAGCAATACTTCGCGGATTTATCCGTACTGGACAAATCCGGCAAGGAAACCAAACGGGAAACTATTTCAGTCAACCATCCGCTGGCTGTGGGCGATACGGTGCTGTATCAGGCCAGTTTCAATCCCACGGGCAAGCTGTTTATGGCAGTCAACGGCAAGCCGATGAAGCTGGATACCAATACCACCTTCATGAACCGCCCGGTCAGCCTGACCGAGCTGGACAACGGCAGGGCGCTAATGGTCTTCCCCTTCTTTGTGCAACAAGATCCCAACGTCACCCGTAACTATGTAGTGGTCTTCCTGCGGGATCAAAAAGGCTTTGTTGGGGCCAAACCCGGCCAAATGCCGCCGAATTTGCGGTTGCTGGAAGGGCAGTCCGGTACGTTGTCCGGCATGACCTTCAAATACGTGAAGCCGGAAATCGCTACCGGCCTGCAAATCAAGAAAGGGCCGGAAGTGCCCTGGATGTACCTGTCTTACATCATTATCATTCTGGGCACCATTATGTGTATTTTCTCCCAACGGCGCCTGTGGATGGCCATTACCACCGGGCAGGACGGCCAAGGGGGGCGCGTTATGATGCTCTATAAAACCAACAAAGCCCGTTTGAGCTTTATGAAAGAACTCCAGCGCTTGCAAACTGAGTTGCTAAGCGACTTGCAATACAACGTGGCTCCTGTCGACAAACCAAAACCGGCTACGGGCCAGCCTGCACCGGATGAAACACGACAAACCGTGACTGTTTAACGGGACTGTAAAGTCAACGTAAAACGTAAGAAGATAATGTAAAAGAATGAAGAAACCCAAGCGGAGCGACACACCATGAGCGAACTCAACTGGTATTACACGGCGCTTACCCTGCTGGCCGTTAGTGTGGTGTTTTATCTGTTGCATGCCATCCGCCCCAAGACCTTATTTCGGGAAGGCGGCTGGGGCACCATGCTGTTATCCTGCCTTTGCCTGATTATCTCGCTGGTGATCCGCTCGGCCACGGCCAAGTATTTTGCCCTGTCCAACATGTACGAATCCCTGCTGGTGGTTTGTATCGGCATGCAGTTGGCCTTTGTGGTGCTGGACCGTTGGTTCAAGCTGCGGACGCTGGGTTTGCCGGTGACGCTGATGCTGATGGGCTCGCTTATCTATAACTTGACGTTACCGACTGAGATTCACCCCCTGCAACCCGCCCTACAGAGTTACTGGCGCAGTATTCACGTGCCGATTATTCTGCTGTCCTATGCGCTGTTTACTATCGCGTTCCTTAGCTCGCTGGTATTCCTGATTAAAGACTTCCTTGGCAACGGCAAGCAAGGCCAAAATCAGGGTGGGGGTCAACTGACCCCGGCCATGGCAGGCGCTCACGCGTTGCAGAATGCCGATGCTCAGACGAATGCGCTGAATCTGGAACTGGAGCTGATTCAGGACAAAGCCAACGTGTACGATGAAATTACATACCGGTGCGTGGCATTCGGGTTCCCCTTGCTGACCCTGGGGATTATTTTGGGCGGTATGTGGGCCAACGAAGCCTGGGGCAACTACTGGAGCTGGGATCCGAAAGAATCCATGAGCCTGGTGACCCTGCTGGGATACGGTGTTTACCTGCACCTGCGGGTTAATGGTGAACACAGCGCCCGCACTCTTTCCTGGGTATCGGTCATTGGCTTTGTGCTGATGCTGATCACCTACTTCGGTGTGAACCTGATGGGTATTGGGCTGCACTCCTACGGCAAGATCGGCTAGTCACACTCAGGTTTTTATTGAAATTTTCAAGGCAAGTTCAACCGTAATTTCCACCATGTGGTTTAGGGCGCTTGCGCCTTGGAATGGTACAATACAGACAGGGAAAACCGGGAAGTGTCCAATTTTCTTCGGTGTGAGTGAGCAAATTTAAACGGGTGCCAATCTCTATGTCCGATTTGAGGCGGTTGTTTAAGGGCCTGCTGGTTCCAGCGGCGTCTGTGGCATTACTGGCCGTGGGCTGTTGCGGTTCAGCATCGTGGGCGGCCTCCATGTTTGTGGGCGTTACCGGGATAGAAACCCGTGCGCTGGCGGGCAACAATACTCAAGCGATTGAGTTCCAATCCGATTTGCCGTTCCAATACCAGATGCAGGTTTTGGATAAGAACCGGGTCGTGCTGCGGTTGTATAACGCCCGCATTGCCAGCAACCTGATTACGCCGGAAGGCGGTATTAACCTGCTGGCGACCGGTGCTGTCCAATCTGCCATGCTGAACGGGGTGAGCACCAAAACCCGTCAGACGGACGAGTATCAGGAGATTATCTTTACAGGGCCCAATCTGGGCCTGAAGAACATCCGGGTGATTGGGCCTACGGAGTTGACGTTCTTGCCATCTTCCGCCAAGGCAATGCTGGCCGTGGTGAATGAGGCCCCTGCAAAGCAGGCAGGTGCCGGTAAATCGCCTTCCCCTCAAGCCAAGCCCGCGTTTAAAACACCGGCTGCCCGCATTGAAATTGATGAAACAAGCACTAATTCGAACAACAAGCAGAACACCAAGCCGGACACCAAGGCGACGGTTCCGGTGCGGTTTATGGACATGCAGGAGTCTCGCGCTCAGGAATCTATCACGCCGGCCACATTTCGCCCGTCTGCTTCGCAAGCAGGTAATATGCGGGTTAAAATAGACTCTTCAGGCCCTCAGATTGAATCCGTTACCAATTCGCCCAGCCTGCCGCCGGCTTATCAGCGCAAGCCAAGCGTTATGGCCGGGCCTGCTTATCAGGTTCAACAGGATTCCCAGCGGACTCGGGCCGAATCAACGGTCTCCACTCAAGTGAATTCCATGCCATCTTCGGGTGTGGTTCAGCCTGCTGCGCCGCCGGAGCCGGGGTATCAGGTCGTCATGGCCATGCCGCGATATCAAGGTGGGGCGGCTCCCATTCAGGCGGTGACCCTGGATGAGCGGGGCAAGCCCGTCATTATTCATCCCAAAAACGCTCCCATTGCCGATGATACCGTTGCCAGCATTACCGACCCCTTTAACAACCTGTTTCAGGCGGAAAGCGAGCAGCTGGATGAAGCGGGCCAAGTGGGTTCGCTGATGGAAAGCGCCTTGTCCTATTACAAGCAGAGCCGCTTTGATCAGGCGCTGGCCCAAGTGCAACAGGCGTTGCGACTGGATGCCGATAATGCGGATCTGCATGCCGCCCTGGGTGAAATTCAGCTAAAGCTGAACCAGCCAGCGCTGGCGACCCAGGCATTCCAGAAAGCTGCTGATTTGGCTCCGTCCAAGTACGGCCAACGTTATGCGGAAGCGCTGGTTTCCGCGGGCAAGAAAACCGAAGCGGTTCAGGTGCTGGAAAAACTGTACCGACAAGATTCTAAACAAGCTCAGGTGGCTTATATGCTGGGTACGCTGCATGAGGAAATGGGGCATACGCCTCAGGCGTTGTCTTTCCTGAAGCAGGCGGCCCAATTGCATCCGGCCTCGGCGGACATTCAGTATAACCTGGGCCTGGCGTACGAGTTGACCGGCGACCGGGAGCAGGCGGAACGGCATTACCGGCAGGCGCTTACGCTGAATCCGGGCGCAAAGGATATTGGCAAGGCCCTGCAACGCGTTCGGGACTAACGCTCATATGCCCAGCCCTGCGGAAAAATCAATTGACCCATCCGATGCTGTGATTCGGTTTTCCGGGGTTTCAAAACGGTTTGACGCTGCAAAGATACTGGATGGCATTGATTTAACGGTGCATCGGGGTGAAAAAATCGCCTTGATGGGCTTTTCCGGCTGCGGAAAAACCACCTTGCTTCGCTGTATCAATGGCTTGGAACAGTTCGACGCCGGTGAAATCGTGGTCAACGGGAATAACCTGAGTGATTCGGTGCTGGACTGGAACCGGTTCCGTTCGCGGATTGGCATGGTATTCCAGCAGTTTAACCTGTTTCCACACCTGACCGTACTGGAAAACGTTATGCTGGGGCCGGTACGGGTGAAGAAAGTCCATAAAGCGCAAGCGCTGGAGCGGGCACATCAATTACTGGGACAGGTGGGCATTGCGGATAAGGCGAATCTGTACCCGGAACACCTTTCCGGTGGGCAGAAGCAACGGGTGGCCATCGCTCGAAGCTTGGCGATGGAGCCGGATATTTTGCTGCTGGATGAGCCGACCAGCGCGCTGGACCCGCCCATGAGCCGGGAAGTGCTTTCAGTCATTGAGCAGGTGGCGGCCCAGGGGATGACGCTGGTGATGGTGACCCATGAATTGCGCTTTGTGGCGCATATGGCGGATCGCCTGGTGTTCATCAATAGTGGTAAGGTGGTGGAAGAGGGCAGCCCATCCGACATTTTGCGGCATGCGCAGCAAGAAACCACCCGCCGGTATTTGGAAATCTTTGAAACAGCTTAAAAAATCAAACACCCGTGATTGCTCACGGGTGCCGATAAAGATATTCGCCTGATTGAACCTACACGGTGGCCGGGGTTTTGGGGTTCTCGTATATCCAGCCTTCGGTGGTGCGGCTCCAGCCGGACAGCAGCTCGTTCGTGCCGAAGAAGATCTTCAGTTCACGCTCGGCGCTTTCCACGCTGTCGGAACCATGAATGATGTTGCGGCCCAGATCCACGGCAAAGTCGCCACGAATGGTGCCGGGAGCGGAATCTTTCGGGTTGGTGGCGCCCATCATTTTACGCGCGGATTCCACTACGTTGTTGCCTTCCCAAGCCATTGCCACAATGGGGCCGGAGGTGATGAAGTCCACCAGGCCTTTGAAGAAGGGCTTTTCGCGGTGTTCGCCGTAGTGTTCGCCAGCCATATCCGGGGTAACGTGCATCAGTTTCAAGCCGATCAGCTTGAAGCCTTTGCGCTCGAAACGGGTGATGATTTCACCGATGTAACCGCGTTGTACGGCGTCCGGTTTCAGGGCGATAAATGTTCTTTCCATCAGAGAGTTCTCCTTATACTGAAAAAATGAATTCCGGTTCAATTCCGCAACACTGAAAAGGCACAAAAAGAGTTTTTCAGCTTTTAATCCCGTATCCCTGTATAAATTGGGTCAATCTGGGGGCGCGGGAACGTGGCCCTCATCTTAACGAATGCATAGAAGGATTTCAATTCATGAGCCCCGTATCCTCCCCCTCGTTTGCTGAGTCCATGTATGCCAATCTGCCCGACAAACAGAGGAAATCGCTTGCGGAAGCGACCGGAAAACGGTCGGCGGCCTGCTCGGCGAACCAGTTATATAAGATGCTGGGCAATCCGGATATTGTGGCCGAGCTGCCAAGGGACGAGTTCAAGGGGCGCATCAATAAATCCGGCAAAATCAAGCTATGGACCCGGATTACGCTGGCGATTCGGCATTTCTACTATGCGTTGTTCTCTCAATTCCAGAAGCTGGGCAAGGCCTTTGCGGATTTAATTCCCAAAAAGGGGGCGGCGAAGGAGAAATCTTCTTCTCAAAAGAGCTCAACCAAGGCAACGGGCAGCAATGCGAAAAGACAGCCATCAACCAGCCGAAACAGTAATTGGACAAAGGATCTGGCGGCTAATGTGGGGATTTCCGCAGCCGGTAACATCATTGGCAACGTGGGTGGTAACCTGATAGCGCATAAGCTGGATAAAAAGCACCCTGAGCAGGCTAGCGATAAGACAGAGGCTTCTGGTTCGGATGCGGATCTGCCGGATTTAGATAAAAAGCATCCGGCCACATCGAAGGATGAACCTTCCACCGCAGAAGGCTCGGAGAGCACCAATGAAAGCTCAGAGAAATCGAAACACCAGGAACGGAGTGAAGATTCCGACAGCGTGGACGATGGGGACGCGGACTCCGCTCATCATGAGGATGTCGGAGATAGCAAGACGCATCATTCTGATAAGAGCCATTCGCATGACACAGACGACAAGCATGGCGGAGACGAGGACTCGGATACGGACGCTGAGGATTCCGATTCGGATGCCGGAGATGCTGACGATGATGGCGGCGGCGGCTGGTGGAGTCGTATCTTCGGGCACCACGGTTCCTCCGATGATGACTACGACTTCGATTAAGCCGGGTGTTGCCTGAATACCGTCTTAAATTGGCATCATCTTAAGCTGGAATCGGTGCGGGCAATTCCAGCAGGGCGGCGGCAATTTTATCACCCAGCTCGGAGGTGCCGACCAGCGTGGCATCTTCGCCCATAACGTCAAAGGTGCGGTAGCCCTCATTCAGCACTTGTTCAATGGCCTGGTCGATTTGAGCGGCCTCCTGCTTGTAGCCGAAGCTGTATTCCAGCATCATGGCCAGCGATAGAATCTGTGCAATGGGATTCACCTTGTTTTGCCCGGCAAATTGCGGCGCGGAACCGTGGGAGGGTTCGTACAAGGCATTGCGCTTGCCGTTCGGTTTTTTCTCGCCCAGGCTGGCGCTGGGTAGCATGCCCAAAGAGCCGGTCAACATGCTGGCTTCATCGGATAAAATATCGCCAAACATATTCTCGGTCAGGATGACATCGAATTGCTTGGGGTTCAGAATGAGCTGCATGGCCGCGTTATCCACGTACATATGAGACAACTCCACTTCCGGGTAGTCCTTGGCGATGGCGTTTACCACGTCCCGCCATAGTTGGGAACTGGCCAGTACGTTGGCCTTATCCACGGACATTAGCTTCCGGCGGCGGCTCAAGGCCATCTCGAAACCAACACGGGCAATGCGCTCAATTTCCGGCTGGGTGTAAACCAAGGTGTCATATGCTTTTTCTTGTGTCCCGGAGCCTTCACGAGCGCGGGGCTGGCCGAAGTAAATGCCGCCGGTCAGTTCCCGAACCACCATCACGTCAATGCCGGTTACCACTTCCGGCTTCAGGGTGGAGACATGCTCCAGGCACTTGTAGCCTTTGACCGGGCGCAGGTTGGCATACAGGCCCAGCGCCTTGCGTATTTGCAGTAAGCCTTGCTCCGGTCGGATTTTGGGATCGAGGTTGTCATATTTAAAGTCGCCCACGGAACCCATCAGCACCGCATCGGACTCCTGGGCCAGCTTCAGGGTTTTTTCCGGCAGGGGAACCCCGTCGCTGTCGATGCCCGCGCCACCGATGTTGGCGGCTTCCAGCTCGAAGCGAGCATTAAACTTCTGTTCGAAGGCCTTGAGCACCTTAATGGCTTGCTCCATAATCTCCGGGCCGATGCCGTCTCCAGGTAAAACCGCGATTTTATGGGAAGTGCTCATAGGGGCCTCCATGTGCTTGTTTTTATGATGGAACTGGCCCTATCAAAGCACAAAGGCAATTGGAGCAAAAGCGGCCTTTAACCGGAATTCAAACGGCTTCCAATCTGCGAAAACCCGTTGAAACCCAAGGCGGACGGGAGTAAAGTAGAACGATGTCGCATCGCAGATTGCCCCAAAGGAGCCTTTTTGTATGACCGTTGTGGACGGATGTTCCCTGAGAATCAAGCATCGTGGCCTGATTGGCATTACCCCCAAACTCCCCATCAAGGATACGGCGACCCTTAGCTGGGTATACACGCCGGGCGTGGCCAAACCCTGCCTTGAAATCGAGAAAGATCACCTGGCATCCTTTGATTACACCATGCGGGGCAACACAGTTGCCATTGTGACGGATGGTTCCAGTGTTTACGGCTTGGGAGATGTCGGTCCTTACGCCGCGCTGCCCATGTTGGAAGCAAAAAGCGTTTTCCATAAGAACTTTGCGGGCATCGATGGTTTCCCCATCGCTATTAACACCAAGGATGTGGACGAGTTTGTGGAAATTGTCCGCTACCTGTCGCCCACGTTTGGTGGCTTCCACTTGGAAGATATATCGTCCCCCCGCTGTTTTGCCATTGCGGAGCGCTTAAAACGGGCGGTGTCCCTGCCGATTCTGCATGCGGATCAGCATGGCTCCGCCACTGCCGTGTTGGCAGCCCTTTTGAACGCTCTGAAAATTGTGGATAAAAAGCTGGAAAATATCTCTGTCGTAATCAACGGGGCCGGTGCCGCCGGTATTGCCACGGCCAAAATGCTGAAGCAGGTGGGTGTTGGCGATGTGAAGGTACTGGATCGTCATGGGGCGCTGTATTACCGGCGAACTGAAGGCCTCAATTACATCAAGTCCGAAGTGGCCCGCCTGACCAACCGGGAAGATAAAAAAGGCGATTTGGCCTTCATGCTGTGCGGTGCGGACGTGTTCATTGGTTTCTCCACCTCCGGGGTGCTGACACCAGAGATGATTCGTACGATGGCCCACGATCCGATTATTTTTGCGTTGGCCCTGCCGGAGCCGGAAATCTCTGCCCACGCTGCCAAGGAGGCCGGTGCCAAAGTGGTTGCCACCAGCTTGAATAATGCACCGAACCAGATTAATTCCTCCCTGATTCTGCCGGGCGTATTCCGGGGCGCGCTGGATGTGCGGGCCACCGATATTAACCATGCCATGCTGTGCGCGGCGGCGCATGCCATGGCGGATTTGGTGACTGGCGATGAGCTTTCTCAGGAAGTGGTGCTGCCGGAGCCCTTGGATTACCGGGTTTCTGCCAAGATTGCCAAGGCGGTGGCCGGTGCGGCAATGGATACCCAGGTGGCCCAGGTCGCCGTGGACCCTGTCAGCATTGAAGAAAAGGTCATGAACTTCGTGTATGAAGGCTCCAACGCCTGGGTAGAGGACATTGAGCCCGAGCAACTGGCCGGTAAAACCAACGATGAAATCTCCCTGATCAATCACAAGCGCTACCACGGGGTGATTGAAACCGTCTCCTACGTGCCGATTCGGGACAATTATATCTACAACTGCATCTATTCCCAGCCGGAAGCAGCCCGCCCCAGCGAAGTGATTCGGGATAATCCGGAAAAGGCCTACGATATGACCCTGAAGAACAACCTGGTTGCCATCGTCACGGATGGCAGCGCCGTGTTGGGCCTGGGCAATATCGGTCCCGGTGCGGGCTTGCCGGTAATGGAAGGCAAGGCGGTGCTCTTCAAAACTTTCGGTGGCGTGGAAGCGTTCCCCATTTGCCTGCGCACCCAGGAGATCGATGAGATTGTAGAGACCGTTAAGAAAATTGCCCCGGTGTTCGGCGGCATCAACCTGGAGGATATTGCCGCTCCCCGTTGCTTTGAGATTGAAAAGCGCTTGACGGAGGAGCTGGACATTCCCGTGTTCCACGATGATCAGCATGGCACCGCCGTGGTGGTGTTAGCCGCCCTGTTCAATGCGATTAAAGTGGCGGATAAGCAGATGTCCGATCTGCGGATTGTGGTGAACGGCGCGGGTGCTGCTGCCTTAAGTGTCTCTAAATTGTTGCTGAAGGCGGGTGCCAAGGATATTATTATCTGCGATACGGCCGGTGTTATTCATAAAGGCCGCGAGAAAGGCATGAATCCCTTCAAACGGGATATTGCCGAGATTACCAACCTGGCTGATGAACGTGGTGACCTGCAAACCGTGATGCGTGGCGCGGATATGTTCCTGGGTCTGTCGGTTCCCGGTACGGTAAACCAGGAAATGGTGCGCAATATGGCGAAAGACCCGATTATCTTTGCTTTAGCCAATCCCATTCCGGAAATTATGCCGGATGAAGCCTATGCGGCAGGTGCTAAAGTCATGGCGACCGGACGCAGTGATTTCCCGAACCAGGTGAATAACTCGCTGGCGTTTCCGGGCATCTTCCGGGGCGCACTGGATGTGCGGGCCAGAGAAATTAACGACGATATGAAGATTGCCGCCGCCCACGCCATTGCCGAACTGATTACCGAGGAGCAACTAGAGGCCGGAACGATTATTCCCTCCGCGTTGGATTTCCACGTGCCGCCTGCGGTGGCGTCTGCGGTGGCCAAGGCCGCCATGGAAACCGGGGTGGCCCGTCGGGCAATGGAGCCCTCGGAAGTGGCCAAGCAACTGAACCACTTCATTTCCGAAGGCATGCTGGCTCCCGCGCTCTAGTTGGTGCAATTGAAAAAAGAGGACCTTTTGGGTCCTCTTTTTTATATGGATTCTTACTAAAAGAACTGCGACCTAGTGGGAGTAGATCAAGAACAGCAAAAATGCGGGCAAGCCCAGCAGGGTCAACCAGACAAACACAGACAGGTTTGCGCCGGGGCGAATGTAGACTTCCGGCTGGTAGCCGCTGATGCCACCGGTTTCTGTATCTTCATACATGACAGGTTTTTGCATGGGGAAACTTCCTTAGGCTGGGAATATAACAGATGCTTCTATTCTAGTACGAGCGTACCGCTATGGCATAGCGCAAACTGGACTTGCCTAGATAATCCGCTCCTTCAGCGCTTTCAGGGCGGCTGCGGTGCGGTCTTCCACTTCCAGCTTCTGGAAGATGTTCTTCAGGTGGGTTTTCACCGTATTCATGCTGATGCACAGTTTATCGGATATCTCGGCGTTGTTCAGGCCCTGGGTTACCAGCTTGAGGACATCAATTTCCCGTTCGGTCAGCATGGCAAAGCCGCTCGACTCTTCCGAAGCACCGTTCTTGATGCCGTTGCGTTCCATCGGCTGCAATTGGCTCATCACAATGCGGGCAATTTTGGGATCGATCCAGCAGGCGCCGTGTGCGGTGGATAAAATAACATGCACCAGCATGTCCGGCGGGGTTTCTTTCAGGCAGTAGGAATTTGCGCCGGAACTGAAGGCATCCAGCACGTCTTCCTCATCCTCGTGCGAGGTCAGCATGACCACTTTGACGTCTGGGAACTGCTTTTTAATGGCTTGTGTGGCGCGCACTCCGTCCATAATCGGCATGCCGATGTCCATAAGCACCACATTGGGCTGTAGCTTGCCCACCAGATCAATGGCCTGATTGCCTTCTTCGGCTTCGCCGACCAGTTCGATTTCCCCTTGCGCGGATTTGAGGGTGGTTTTTACGCTAATGCGGGTCAGGCGGGAATCATCGACGATCAGGACCTTGACCTTAGGCGTTCCGGCGTCTGTCACTGAAGACCCTCCTGTCCTGGGCCGCCTGTTTCGTTACCGGAAGGATAAAATTGACCGTAGAGCCTTCGCCTTCCGTACTCTCTACCCATAATGTACCATTATGAGCATGGAGAACCTGATAGCAGTTGTATAACCCCAGGCCAATGCTCATGGGGTTTCGTCCTTTGCTTGCGGCGAATTGTTTAAAGAGTGAGGGCATATCATCGCTTGAAAAACCAATTCCGGAATCTTGGATGCTAACCAATAACCGATCTGTTAACTTTAACGGATATTTTAAAGTGGTGTATTGAAAACCACTAACTTTATATACTGTCTCGCTACCAAAATAAGTCTGGTCCGTAATTTTACAGCGAATAGACCCATGTGTGGGAGTATTAATAATTGCGTTACTAATTAGATTATGCAGAACACGCTTAATTTCCAAGCGATCTGCATAAACCATTATGTCATTTTCCGTGGTCTGAGAAAAATGCCGGTCCATTTCAAGGGTAATGGACTTCTCCTGGGCCAGGGACAACAATTCTCCTACGGTTTCGCTCATCAGAGCCGCTAAATTGAAGGACTCTATCACCAGGGAAACCTCGCCCGACTCATAGCGGTAAACTTCCAGCAGGCCATTGACCAAAGACAGGCAGGAGCGGTTGGATGATTTCAAAATATCCAAGACCTCGGTCTGTTCAGCGCTTAAGGGGCCGTAGGCTTCTTTCAGAAAGTAGGAGAGCGTCTGTTTTTCCGCCAACAGAGGGACTTTTAGGTCGTGGGTCAGCGTAGCCACGAACTCGTCTTTCATTTTATGTTCCTGTTTCAGGCGTTTAATCATGCGGTTAAACGCGTTGCCGAGCTGGTTAATTTCGTAAACGCCGGTCACGGCTACCTCGTCGTGCGCTTTGTTTACGTTTTCGCGGCTTAAGGTATTTACCTGGCTAATCAGCTTCAGCAGCGGCTGAGTGATGGTTCGTCCGGCCATCATGGCTAGCAGTACGGAAAATAGCAGGCTGGCCACCGCGATAATATAAATACCCAGGTAATAATTGCTTAACAGCATATGGGTTTGGGTCAGCGGCAGGATGTGCAGGATCTGCGCAATTTTCTCGTTTGATGGGGAATAGATATATTCACTTAAGATGCGGTATTGAGTGGCATTCACCTTCACGGTGAGGGGCAGGTTGGTCTGTTGATTAATTTGCTGTAGCGCAGTTAATACCTGGGCCGTCGGTACCGGATAATGTCCTTTGGGGCTGGCGGCGGTTAAAATGGGTTGAGGCAACGTGTCGGAGACGCGTAAAATCCATATTTCCGTTTCCAAATCGGGCTGTTGCCGGTATATGCGATTGAGAAAGACGTTATTGACGGGGATGCCGTGAAAAATTTCCGTGCCCGCTTTGGCCGTTCTTTCCATGTCTTTGCGCATCAGGTAAAGACTGTCCCCAATATGGGCGTAAAAGGTCGCGGAGGGGGCTGCCTCCTTTGTGGACAGGGTATGCAACACCGGAGACACTTGTTCGAGCCGGTTCAATGGGATGGGAGTCAGGCTGGCGATATGGGCTTTGCCTGAGTTCCGGTTAATCAGTACGCAAATGCCCAGCGGAGACCTGGGACAGGCAACATTGTTGCTATATCCGGTGGATGTGTCCTTCATCTGGAAGCTTTCCAGCATCCTCAATTTATCCGTGGCCACGGATACAGCCGATGAGAACAGGTTCTTGCTTAAGGCCAACTGGCTGTTTGCGGCTTCGTCCAAATGCTGGGCCAGCAGGGAGACCGTGAAAATGATGACCGTAATCAGCGGAATGGCTAACAGGAACAGAAACAGCAGTAAAAAACGGGTGGTGATGGTGTCCAGCACAATTGCGGCCCTGATTTGGCCCAACCGGCTCAAAAGCTGGCTGACCCGCTCAGATTTGAGCGATGTACTGGCTTTTTCCAATAGGGGTCCCACTCGTTCCAACTCTCTCTTCATTGTAGGTCATCTTTATCATCATGCGGCTTTATAATTCACCGGGGGTCATTCATAATGGGGGTATGAAAGCTTCCGACTTTGCCATACAGCGCGATCAGCGTTACCAACAGGTGTTCAGGCGGGATATGTCGCGGCAACGGGCTCGCCGGTTTTCCCACCGTCTGGGCGCACTCTACGAGAACTGGCTGGTACGCCCTCGCTGGGAGGCATTAGGTCGAAATGCCGCAACGCGTCCCAAGTTAACCACCTGCATTATGACCATGAACTCCGCCGAACGCATCCGCCCGTTGCTGGAGTATATTCGGGTTTTTTCCGATGAGATTGTGGTGGGCGTGGATAGTAAAACCACGGATAACACCTTGGCAGCTTGCGAAGGCTTGGCGGACGAGCTGTTTGTGATTCAAAGCGACGCGCTGACTTGCAATGCCGGGTTGGAGCCGCTGATTGACCGCTGCCACGGGGACTGGGTGCTGCGACTGGATGATGACGAGTATCCCGAACCCCATTTCACCGGGTTGGTCGCCGGATTGCTTTCCACCGATCGCTATACCCACTATAAAATCCCTCGTCTGCATTTATCGTCCATCGATCCGTTGCAATGGATCAATGACGGTTACCTGTACCCGGATTACCAGATGCGTCTGTTCAAAAATGACAAATCGCTGCTGAAGTTTCCGGGCGCCGTGGGGCATTTGGGCATTGAATGCCAGGGTCCCAAGGGACGCCTGAACAGTGTGAACCTGGTGCATTTGAATATGGCCATCAATCCGCGCTTTAAGCGGGAAGCTAAGTTGAGAACCTATATCGAAAGGCTGAATGGGGAATGGGTGCATCCTGTGAACGAGCATGCGCTGTTGTTCGAGGACTTTAACTACCGTATTGAACCCTACCGTTACCCGGATGAGACGTTTTGCCGCTTGCTTACCGAAACCACCCGGCATCAGCGGGACTGGTATGAGGCGCAGCGCCAGTTAAGCCCGGCAAAATAATGTCTACTACGATACTTCTTTCTTGCCTGTTTTAAGATCAGACAAACGGTTTTTAAACGAGGGCGGGGGTACGGGCGGCTTCCCGCAGAAATTCTTCCTGAGGGCGAGACATTTTTAACACCGCCCACAGCCGTGCGAAGCGTTTTAAGGCTTCCTGATACTGGAGGGAGGCTTTGCCGTATTCAGCCTCAATGCAAACCAGTTCTTTTTCCGCCTTGAAAAGATCGTTCTTAAGTAATTGCAGTTCAAGTTTTGTCATATTGCGCTCAATCTCCGTGACTTCAAGTGGAATGCTGCGCAAACCGCATGGATTTGCCGCAAGATTAATCTAATAGAATAAAAACAACGTGATAGGTAATATTGCTGATCTATATCGGGTTTCCCGAAAAAGATGAAAAAAAGATATTGGAGTGTAAAAAGGTGAGTGCCGTAATGTGCCTTCAACCGGCCATGCTAGGGCTAAGTTCGCGGGAAATCTGCATGGGGCCGCCCGGATAGGTCTGAGTCCAGAAAATTTCGAACTGGCTCTTGGGGAATGCCTCGGTAAGGGCTTTACGAATCGTATGGTTGGCTTCGGAAAATCCGAACATGGCTGAACCGCTGCCGGACAATAATGGGCGTTGAATGCCGGCATCCCGCATTTTTTTAGCCATTTGCCCCAGCATGGGATACTCGGGAAACAGCACCTTTTCAAAGTCATTCAGCAGATACGATTCCAAAGCCGCCTCGTCACGGGTATGCCGCTTTTGTTTGCCTTCCTTCAGCGCATTCAGCAAATGTTCCGGTGAACGTTCCTCGTACTTTCCGCCGCTGGCGAACCGGTGATAGGCTAGTGTGGTGTCGATATTCAGGGATAGCGGTTTTACAATGACTAATGACTGCTCTTCTACCAGGTTGCCGGGCAAAGGCTCAATAACCTCGCCGCGTCCGCTGACCAGCGCGATGCCGCCTTCAATAAAAAACGGCACATCCGAGCCCAGTTGGGCGCCCAACCGGCGTAACTCGTCCGCAGAGAGGTTGGCATGCGTCAGGTGGTTCAGTATCACCAGCATGGCCGCCGCATTGGAGCTGCCGCCCCCCAGGCCCGCCTGCATGGGGATTTCCTTCTCCAGATGGACATTCAAACCCAGCGGAGGGATGCCGGTGGCTTGCCAGAACAATTGGTAGGCCTTCACCACCAGATTTTCCTTGGGTTGGTATTCCAGCGCCGGAATGTTGCAGGTGAAACGGACGTCCCGTTTGTCATCCCCGCGCGGGGTTACGTCCAGCCGATCCCAGAGCCGAACGGCCTGGATGATCGAGCAGATTTCATGGTAGCCGTCCGGGCGGCGGGGGCGAATGTTGAGGAACAGGTTAATTTTGGCCGGCGTTTGAACCGAAAGCATTGGCTAACTCCCCAAAGGTCACAATCGAAATGGCTTCCGCGCGCAGGCCGGAATTGACGCCCACGGTTTCAAACACGCGGTCCAACGTGGCTCCGTCGGTAAAAGAAGCGCCCAGTAGTGCGTTGCGAATGGTTTTCCGTTTCTGGGAAAAGGCCGCTTTTATCAGCTTGCCGAACAGTCGCATATCATTCACCTGCACCAGTGGTTCTGGCCGAGGTATCAGCGTAACCACCGCCGATTCCACCTTGGGAGGCGGACAAAAGTCACGGGCCGGCACCACAAAGTCGAACCGGGGCTCAAACCAGAACTGCAGGGCAATGGAAAGCGGATTGTAGGCCCGCTGCCCCGGAGATGCCGTGATCCGGTCCGCTACTTCCTTTTGCACCATTACCGTAAGCTGGGTAATGCGCTCCCGTAGCGGGTACACGGGCTGATCCAGTTCGCCTGCCAACAGGAACATGATTTTGGATGTGATTTGATACGGCAAATTACCCACCACCTTGAACTTGGGTGCTGCTACCCGATTGAAGTCGAATTGCAGGATGTCCTGTTCCACCAGTTCAAATTGTGGGTACTGGGCGGTAGGGAATTTCCGGCGCATGTATTCCGCCATGTACCGATCCAGCTCGACGGCCATTAACTTACCGGCATGCGGAACCAGCTTTTCGGTTAAAAAGCCGGCACCGGGGCCGATTTCCACAATGGTATCATCCGGCCCCAGGTTCATCAGGCCCGCAATGTTATCCACCACCTGCTGATTGATCAGAAAGTGCTGGCTGAACCGCTTTTTCAGCCGAAGCCGACGGGCTTCGGCCAGTAGCGGGTTATTGGTTTCAATGGGTGGTTTCGAAGGGGCCATTTAGCTTAAGGTTTCCAAGGCAAGGTACGCGGCTCCCACAATGCCCGCATGGTTACCCAATGTGGCGGGGACCAACTGGAAGTCATTACTCATGGAGCGCTCCAGGGCGCGCTCCTTCAACAACTCGAAGTTGACGAACTGAGCCAAACCGCCGCCGACCACAATCATATCCGGATCCATCACGTTGATCAGGCTACCCAGCCCGACTGCGATATGGTTGTGCCATTGATCAATAATTTTGGCGCCGATGTGGTTGTTGTCTTTCCAAGCGGCGATGACGGCATAAGTGGTCACCTCGTTGTTGGTGCAGTAGTTTTGCAGAAACTCGGCTTTGGCAGTTTCCGGAGCGGCCTCCAGGGCTATCGCGGCGGTTTTTTGCAGGCCGGTGCCGGAGGCAAAGGCTTCCCAGCAATCCCAGCGGCCGCAGGTGCATTTACGCTCCCGGTGGTAAGAAATGGCGATGTGTCCGCCTTCCGCCGCGTAAAAGTGGGTTCCTCGGTACATTTGGCCGTTGAACACAATGCCCATGCCTACGCCAGTGCCCAGCGTAATGGCGAACATGTTTTCCGCGCCTTTGGCGGCACCACTGCGCCATTCGCCGTATGCGGCCGCGTTGGCGTCATTTTCCATATGGACGGGCAGGTGGATGCGGGCCTCCAGTAATTCTTTCAGGTTGCAGAGATTCTTCAGCGCCGGCATATTGCCGGTAGAACCCAGAATGCGCCCGTGAATCGAGTCCACCACCCCGGCTGTGGAAATCCCGACGGCGGCTACGTCATGCTGCTGCTTCAGGGTGTCCACCATAGTGACCAGTGTATCCATGAAGACGGCGGAATCCGTAGGGGTAGGCGCGTTGATGAGCGACTGAAACTGTTCTTCGCCCGGCTTGCTGTCCGGCACCACCACGGCGGCGTTGATTTTAGTGCCTCCAATGTCGATTCCGACGGTGGGTTTGGTAATTCCGGTTTTGGACGGGGCATGGTTCGGCCTGGGGTTGGCTTCGGTAATGGCTGTGTCTTTCATTAGCACTACTCTCTTCTCTTTCTTGCTCTCGGTTTTCTCTAATTAAGGCTTGGGGTTCGGCTTGTTATTCGGTAGAAAAACGGGTGGCATCGGCTGAAACGGCTTGTTCTGAATGAAAGGGAGCAATTGCCGGACTGTTTCCTGCGCGGTGCGCCGGGCAATCTGATCCAGCAGGGTGGCTCCCACCTCTTCAGTTACGTTATAGGAAGAGGACGAAGACATCGGGTACATGTTGACGGCGTAATTGACTGCCGTGGACAGCATGGGCCCAAAGGTTTTCGGTTCGTTGATTTTACGGTAAAAGCGGGCTAAATGCATCTGGATTGTCGGATCGGGATGGCTGTTCCAGCGGGTGAGGGCAGGATACAGTTCCTCCAGGTTGTTGACCTTCGCCTCTGCCATTTTGCCGGCCGCATACAGCCCTTCCAGCAGGACAGGCGTGTTATTGGTACTCTGGAACAGGGTCTTTAATGCGGGAATGGCCATTTCTCTGCAATTTACCAGGCTTTGTACCAAAGGTTCATTATACAGAACATTGCCGTCCATCAGCATTTTGGTTTGCAGCCCCAGTCTTGCCACCAGCGGTAACGGGTCTTGTATAGTAGGCAATGGCCGGTTAACCGGTGCAACAGGGCGATAAACAGCCCCGAAACGTGGCGAAATTGTACCCATTCGCGGAAATCTCCTGAAAATCTCAACAGAAACCGGATTGTATTCTATATGCGATTTATAAAAGCCCCTGAATCCGATTTATTGCCTGCATCGTATCCTGCGTGAGAGGAGGTAATGCGCCTACGGCCATATTTCGTTCGGCTTGCTCCGGCGTCTTGCAGCCGGGAATGACGGTGGATACCGCCGGGCTGGCGAGAGGATAGGCAATGGCCAGTTGACTCAAATGGTTATATTCTTCCGGAATGAGCGGTTTGAATTTTTCGGCGGCCTGAATGCGCTTGTTAATCAGCGGCTTGGGCCAGATGGCCCGGTTGTCGCCTTTTTCAAACGAGGTGTTTTCCTGAAACTTGCCGGATAAAAAGCCGCGGGCCAAGGGTTCGCGAACGATCAGCCCGGTTTGCGTTTCAGCGCAGGTTTGCAGCAATTGGTTTTCAATTCGTTTGTCAAACAGGTTATAGATGGCCTGCACACAATCCACCTGCCCCAGCTTGATGGCCTGGACGCCTTCCTGCGGATCGTGAATCGCAATGCCGTAGAAGCGGATTTTCCCCTGGCTTTTCAGGTTGCGTAACACATCAAAGATTTGGCCATGCTGAATCAGCTCCAGCGGCGGGGTATGAAGCTGGTACAGATCAATGGCCTCAACACCCAGGCGTTTCAGGCTGCGGTCCACGGCGGTTTGCAAGTGTCTGGCCGAAAAGTTCGGTTTGACGCCTCCGGCTTTGGCTAGGGTTTCCTCGAAAAAATCCTGCCCGCCTGCGGTAGCAATGAAAATCCGGTCTCGCTGCCAGCCTTTTAAGGCTTGGCCCAATAGTGTTTCCGCATGCCCATGTCCGTAAACATCGGCGGTATCGAAAAAAGTGCAGCCCAGCTCGTAGGCTCGGTTTAACGCGGTCAGGGAAGCCGTGTCATCGGTGGCGCCGTAACTGTCGCCAAAGGCATTTCCGCCAATGGCCCATCCGCCAAAGCCAACCTCTGAAACCTGAAAACCGGTTTTTCCTAGAATTCGGTATCGCATATTTTTCAGGGTAAAAGATTTGCCGCCTTGTCTGCAACCGGTAAACACAATTTGAATTACAATGTAGAGGATATTGGCGGTTCCATCTTCCGGAAGAAAGGCGAGGTCCCTCTCCATGCGCTCTCCGTCACGCGTGATGATTTTAGTGGCGTTCGCGTTGCTGGCATTCTTTGCCGGCTGGTATATCATGACCACGCCGGGCCGAAGGCCGGTGGTGGTATCTATTTACGAGCCCCCCATCGCGTCCGTCGAGGAGCGGGTGCGGGATATCGGCCAGATACAAACCGATAGCAAGGTGAAAACAGGCTTTCTCATCTACAATATCGGCGGAAAGCACTTGCGAATTTCAGGAGTCGACACCTCTTGCGGTTGCACGGTGGCGGATGTCAGCAAAAAGGTCATTGCGCCCGGTGATTTTACCCGCCTTGAGGTGGAACTGGACACCAGCATCAAGCTGGGCAAAGTCCGTAAGAAAATTGTCGTGCATAGCAACGACCCCAAACGGCCTGAATTGGCCTTGTTTGTAGTAGGTGACGTGTTGCCAAAGCCCATGGAAGGCCATGATCAGATTATGTTGCAGCCCAAAAACAAGCTGGTGCTGTTTGAAGGCAAATGCGCCACCTGCCATGTGGATGCCGGTAAGGGCAAAAGCGGCAAAGCGTTGTTTTTAGCGGATTGCGCCATGTGCCACGGCGTCCATGCCACCGGGAATCCTGCCGCTGCCGGGCCGTCTCTGTTGGGTGGCGATTACGAAGATGAAGCCTATCGCAGCCATATCCGAAGTGTGATTGCGGATGGTTCGCCCAATTCCCCGCAAATGCCGCCATTTTCCAAAAAGCATGGCGGCCCGCTGAACGATGACGAGATAGATTCACTGGTGAGCTTCCTGAAATTCCAGAGTATGCAACAGAAAATGGGCCTGCTGAACCAGCCGGACAACTCTGAGCTGGAAGACGAGGCGGCCTTTCAAGAGGCATTAAAACAGCCTCACTAGGGCCTGTGTGTCAGGAGGAGGGGCCCCGGCGTTGCTGTTCGGCTTTTTTACGTTCCTCGTCCAGCATTTGCGCGGTGCGACCGACGACCAGTGCGGCTTGCGACTTAACCAGCCAGCTTTCATCCGCCAGGGCGGTTACGGCCAGGGGCAAAAACTGGTCCCGCAGCGGTAAGCCCAAACCCTGGTCCAGCATTTCCAAAAAGCACAACATCACCGTCAGGCGAATGTAAGGCGCGTTTTTATGGCTACTGGCGCGGGCTTGCTCAAAGGCATCGTGCAAACGGGGCAGGGCGGGCATGCCAAACTTGGCCAGGGCTTCGGCAACCGTTTTGCGGACACTCGGATCATCGTGCCCCAAATGCTCGGCCAACGGATCAATGGCTCCAAAGGCTTTTAACGCCCCTAACGCATAAGCGGCATTCGCCACAACGCTGGCTTCTCGCGCTTGCAGCATGTCCAGTAATAGCGGAACGGCCTGATCCACGGAAGAAGCATTATAACGTGCCTTGGATTGCCCGGCGGCTGCGGCTTGACCAAGCAGGTAGGTTTTTTTACCCTCGAATTCATAATCGAACCCGGCCCGGCGGATGGCTTCCTCCGCTTCTGCCAGGGTGTTGAACAGGTTGGCCTCGTTGCCGGAGGGGTTGGGAATCAGCTTGCGACCTTGCGGGGTGGCAATGGAAACGGAGGGCACGGCGTACAGCTCGATCATCTCGCCGGTGGCCGGATCCCGTTTCTGGATTTTCTTGATGGGAACGAAACTCATAACACCATTTTAAACGCTTGGGGCAGGTGACGGGTAATATCGGATGCTTTCATGCCGTATTGGGTCAACGCGTCCGCTGCCGCATCCCCGGCCAAGCCATGCAGATAAACACCCAAGGGCGCGGATTGCCAAAGGCTTTGCCGCTGGGCATGCCGTTGCGCCGCCATAGCCCCTATAATGCCACTCAGCACATCCCCGCTGCCGGCGGTGGCCATGCCGGGGTTTCCGGTGGGTGAGATCCAGCATAGAGGCTCAGTTCCAAACGTAGCGATTACTGTGGAAGCCGATTTCAACACGATATGCGCTTGATAGGTAGAACGTGCCTGCTGGGCCGCTTCCAATACGTTGCCTAGAATCTGTTGATTGTCTGTGTTCAACAGTCGGGCGCATTCCCCAATATGAGGCGTGAGAATAAATCGCTCGTTTAAGGCGGAAGGGTGGGTGCTTAGGGCATTGAGCCCGTCCGCATCCACGATGACGGCAAGTTCGGATTGTTTCAACGTTTCAAGCAGCGCCAAGATGGCGGCAGTGGTTTCCGGCGTTTGCCCTAAGCCGGGGCCGATGATGACCGTGTTATAGCGCTTTTCCACCAGAGCCTGCTGTAACGCGGCTACGGAGGCCGCACCCAAGGCATTCTCATCCGGTAAGGGCAGGCGGATGATTTCCGGGCTCAGGTTCATTTGCTCAAACACGCTGGCCGGGGCTGCCAAGGTGACGAGTCCTGCCCCGGCGCTCATGGCCGCTTCCGCGCATAAAACGGCGGCGCCCGGCATGGAGCGGCTGCCTGCAACCACCAGC
>JAJQJM010000137.1 GCA_021323475.1 Vampirovibrio sp. | reverse complement strand
CCTGCGCCGTAACCGGTCATAATCCTTTAGGGCCTGTACCAGAGGCGGCATGAACTAGCTGTTGCTGGTCACCGCTTGCAGGGGCTCCAGACCATGCTGGGCACGTTCTTCATCGCTGACGCCCTTGATGGTCAGGTTGATGCGGCCGCGCTCGTCGATATCGACGACCTTGACCAGCACTTCATCGCCCACCTTGACCACTTCCTCGACGGTTTGAACCCGACGGGGAGCCAGTTGCGAGATGTGAACCATGCCGTCCTTGCCGGGGAACAGTTCCACAAACGCGCCGATGGGAATGGTACGGACGACTTTGCCCATCACCACCATGCCGCGTTCAATCTTGCGGGTCAGACGCTCGATGATGTCCTTGGCCCGTTTGGCGCCTTCGCCATCTACCGAGGTAATGGTCACCAGACCGCTGTCCTCGATATCGATGGTGGCGCCGGTTTCGTCAATGATCGAGCGGATCATTTTGCCGCCCGGTCCAATCACGGTGCCAATCTGATCTTTATCGATGGTCAGGGTGATGATGCGAGGAGCCCACGGCGACAGTTCGGTGCGCGGTGCAGGCAGAACATCCGCAATGCGGTCCAGAATGAACAGACGGCCTTTTTGCGCTTGCTCCAGGGCCACTTTCATAATCTCCAGGGAAATGCCCTGAATCTTGATGTCCATTTGCAGCGCGGTCACGCCATCGCGGGTACCCACCACTTTAAAGTCCATATCGCCCAGGAAGTCTTCAACGCCCTGAATATCGGACAGCACCACGAATTTGCCGCCTTCTTTAATCAGACCCATCGCGATACCGCCCACAGGCGCTTTCAGCGGAACGCCGGCATCCATCAACGCCAGCGTGGAGCCGCAGGTGGAGGCCATACTGGTGGAACCGTTGGATTCCAGAATATCGGAATTGACGCGGATGGTGTAGCCGAACTCTTCCTTGGAAGGCAGAACCGGCAGAATACCGCGCTCAACCAGCGCGCCGTGACCGATTTCCCGACGGCCCGCGCCACGCATCGGCTTCACTTCGCCAACGGAGTAACCGGGGAAGGAATAGTGGTGCATCCAGCGCTTCTCAGTAGCCGGATCAACGCCGTCCAGCTTTTGGGCTTCGCCCGGTGCGCCCAGGGTTGCCACGGATAGCGCCTGCGTGTTGCCACGGGTGAACAGACCACTGCCATGTACACGGGGCAGAATGCCCGCCTGGCAATTGATGGGACGGATGTCTTCCGCCCGGCGGCCATCGGCGCGAACGCCTTCTTCCGTAATCATGGTGCGCATAATACGCTTTTCGGTTTTCTTGAAGGACTCACCCAGGTAATCCAGCGGTTGCGCGGCCAGGAAGGCTTTAACGGCATCGTCTTCCGGCTTGGCTTCCAGCGCGGCTTTGACTTTTTCCTTGGCGGCTTCCAGCAATTCCTTGCGGCGGGTGCGATCAAACTCGTGGTACGCCTGGAAGATGTCTTTCTCGGCCACTTCTTCCACGAAGGCCAGCACTTTTTTGACGTCCGCTTCCAGATCAAACACGAAATCTTTTTTCTCGATGCCGCACTGGGCCGCGAATTCCTGCTGGACTTTCACCTGGGACTTAATGTGGTCATGCGCGAACGCCAGGGCTTTTAGCAAATCTTCTTCGGAAACGAAGTCGGCGCCTGCTTCCACCATCATGATGGAGTCGGCGGTACCGGCCACCACCAAATCCAGATCGCTCTCTTCAGTTTGCTTGAAGGTGGGGTTGATAATGAATTGGCCGTTGATGCGAGCGACGCGCACACCGCCAACCGGACCCGAAAAGGGCAGCCCGGATAGTTCCAATGCCATGGAGGCGCCGAAAATGGCCAGCACATCCGGCTGAATGTTGCCGTCCATACTCAGCAGAGTCGCAACCACCTGAACATCGTTGCGGTAGCCGTCCGGCCACAGCGGGCGAATCGGGCGGTCAATCAGGCGGGAGGTCAGAGTCGCCTTATCGGACGGCTTGCCTTCCCGTTTCAGGTAGCCTCCGGGCAAGCGGCCCACGGAGTACATTTTTTCTTCAAAATCAACCAGCAGCGGGAAAAAGTCGATACCGGGGCGTGGTTTTTCGCTGCCGGTCGCGGTGACCATAACGACGGTGTCATCACAACGAACAAGAACCGACCCGCTAGCCGCTTTTGCCAATCTACCCGTCTCTAAATGAACCTCTTTGTTCCCCAACATAAATGTTTTCGTCTGCATATTCGGAAAAAGGATTTGTTCGTTCATGATGAATTTCTTCTTTCTACTTCGTGATTCTCAATTTCAATCGAACATTCAATTATAGGACCGCAGCGGGCAAATACTCAACCAAATGCCCGGATTGCCTTGGGTTTTTCTACTCCCCTGTCAGATCCCGATTTTTATACGATGGAATATGAAAACCGGATATCCCGACAAAAAACGAAAAAACGGGCACAAGGCCCGTTTTCGTAGCGTTTTACTTGCGAAGACCCAGTTTGGTAATCAACTCTTTGTAGGCTTCAGGCGTATTGCTCTTTCTGAAGTAGTTGAGTAACCGGCGCCGTCTGCCGACCAGAATCATCAGCCCGCGGCGGCAAGCAAAGTCTTTTTTGTTCAGTTTGAGGTGCTCGGTCAAATCGTTGATCCGTTTGGTCAGCATAGCGACCTGCACTTGGGTGCTGCCGGTATCATTCGTGCTTTGAGCGTGAGCCGTCATGATTTCTTTTTTTTGTTCGGATGTCAGCGCCATGTTTTATCTCATCGCCTTTTGATTTAAGTTTTACTTCTAGTGGGATGCGTCTTATTATGTACGGTGATAGAAAAATTACAATAGCACCGTGGAAATGACTAAGCAATTTTATCCCAAAAAAGCGTTAAACGTGGGGTTGGCCTTGTTGATTACCGCAACAATCGGCTTAACCGGCTGTAACAGCAGCAAAAATGCCGGCGCCGCGGATGAGTTGGCGCGCGCCAAAAAGCTGATTGCGCAAGGCAATTACGCCGAAGCCTTCATGCAGTTGAACCAGGCTCTTTCAGAAGCCCCGCGGGACCCGAACGTGCATTTGAACCTGGGCTGGCTTTACTTGTATACCGGCGATGAAGCCCATGCCGAGCAGGAATTGCAAACCGCCAAGGGGTTGGCGCCGGAATTGGCGGAAACCTATCACTTGCAGGGTTCCCTCTATAGCTACAAGGCCCAGCATGAGAAAGACCCGCAAGCCGCGAAACGAAACCAGGAAGCTGCGGTGGAGAACTTCAACATGGCCTTGCAGCGTGACGATAAAAATTACCAGACCTACTTTGATCTGGCGACCAGTCTGGCCGCGCTGGATCGCAGCGAAGAGGTGTTAGCCACGCTGGATAAGGGCTTTGATTACATTCCCAAGCAGGATTTGGAAACCCAGGTGAATTTCCAGATTGCATCCTGTGCGGCGCATGCCAAATTGCAGTTGTTTGAAGAGGCCGTTGCCGATTGCGAACAGGCCCAGAAGTTTACCGCCAATCCGGCTTCCCGTGAGCGGATTGAGGAAATGATCCAGAACATGAAGCTGATGAATCCCGGCCTGCGCACGTTGACGCCGGAAGAATCCCCGCCGGAAGGAAGCCCGGAAGCCAAGAATGCCGAAGAGCAGGCGATCATTAACGAGTCGGCTACCGATTAGCGGTTAGCCAGCAGCCCTGTTTTATTGATATCAGCTGAGGCAAGAGGGCGGTCGGGTCGCTATTTCAGGCCGGGTAGCCAATAGGTCATCAGGTTGGAAATCAGCCCCAGCCAGAAACCCAGGAAGGCGCCCAGGAAGGCCAGCCAGCGTAGTTCTCGCCTGCAAATGCCGTAAATCATCTCTTCCAGTTGCTGGTTAGAGAACTGTTCCAGCTTCTCGACAATCATTTGACCAATATTCAGCACCGGCAGAATCCGGCCAATCATGAGTTCCAGCTCGCGGTGCAGGTACCGGTTCAGGAAGGCGGCCAGTTCCTGCTTTAAATCCGGGCGTTTTTCGTTCAGCCATGTCTTCAGGTTCAGTTGCAACAGGCGATTAATCAGCAACCGGCTGGCGGTTCCGCTCCAGTTGGAAACGGCTTCCGTGATTTCAGCACGGTTATCGGCCAGCGTTTCGGTCACAATGGAAGCAATATAACCCAGTACCGCCGAGCGCGTTTCCACGGATAAATCGCTGAAGGAGAAGCCACTGATTCGCTCGGCCAGGCGTTCGCGCACTTCCAGCTTGTCCAGCATTTCCGTAATCTGGATTTCCGCCTCTGCCGGCTGGGTTTCAAAAAAGGTCTTCAGCTTTTGCAGGGTGTCATCAATACCCATAAATCGGACCAGGAACCCTTTAACGCCCCCTACCTGGTTGGAAACGCCTCGCTCTATCAGCAGAATGTTGCCTTCCGTCAGCCCGTCCACCACCATTTTGCGCAGGTAAGGCGGGGTTAGCAGGGTATTAAACAGCACATCCGTCATAAACTCCGCCTGCTGGTAACCGATTTTACTATGGGATAGGGCTTGTTCCAGCAGTTGGGTCAGCATGTTCCGTAGTTTACCGGACTGCTCCGACTCCATGTTATCGATAAAACCGGTGGTCATTTGGCTGAGCAAGCCAGGAATCACCTCTTCCCCATACCGGTAAATGGTGCGAATCTGCTCCGTATTGTGGAATTCCCGTTCTATGGATTCCAGAACCGCCTCAATGCAGCGAATCAGATTCTCTTCGGTCACCAGTTTTTCGGCCTGCTGATGAATGTCCGATTCGGTCAGTAGGGTGCTGGTGACCGTATCCGCAATACTGCGGGACAAATTCACTCGCCCACGGGGTAGAATCCCCGGAGTCAGGGGAATTTTTAGCCGGGTGCCCGGCACATACTTGGCCTCATATGGATGAAACAGCATCCATATCGCCATTTCGGTCGCCAGCCAGCCGTGTAACGCGTAAAAGCAGGGCTGGAACCAGAAAACAGGCTTAAATACACTATGGAAAAGCCAGACAAAAAACGTTTCCATTCGTATATTTTAACATTTTGGGCTTGAGGTTGCGAATGAAGCCGCATGTAATCGGCCGTTCGTCCGCATTTTTGAGTCTGCTAAAGGGTCTGGTTGCTCAGCAGGGCAAAGAAGATAATGGCCACGATGATGCGGTAGACGCCAAAAGGCCCCAGAGACGAGCGCTGGAGTAGATGGATGAAGGTTTTAACCGCAAACAGGGCGGAAATGAACGCCACGACAAAGCCGACCGCAAACACGGTAATATCGTTCGGGCTGAGTTGATGCCAGATTTCCGCCAGATCCTTGAGGCAGACGATGAACATGATGGGCACCGCCGCCAGGAAAGAATATTCCGCAGCAGTGGTACGGTTTAAGCCGTTTGCCATGCCGCCGATGATGGTGCTGGCCGCTCTGGAAACACCGGGGCACAAAGCGAAGCATTGACACAGACCGATGCGGAAGGCGTCCTTGTAGCTAATTTCATCGATGGAGGCCACGGAATGCTTGAACCGGAAGCGTTCCACTAGAATCAAAATAACGCCGCCGATTGCCAGCGCCCAGGTTACGGTAACCGGATTGAACAGGTGGGTCTTGATGGTATGTTCCAGTATTTTGCCGGTCACTAAAATCGGCAGGGAGGTGACAGCCAACAGGGAGAGCCCGCGGAATCCGCTGAAGCCGTTGTTGGACTTAAAATTGAACAGGCAGGCAAAGCGTTGACGATAGAGGAACACCACGGCCAGAATGGCGCCAAGCTGGATGAACACCTCAAATGCGTTCACGACCTCGCCCTTAATATTCAGCAGGTAGCTGGTCAAAATCATGTGCCCGGTCGAAGAGATGGGCAAAAACTCGGTGATGCCTTCGACGATGCCCAGAATGATGCTGTGTAGAAGATCCATTGGGGTTCAATCCTTGCTGCTTTTATAAAACCTGGAGAGATAAAAACCAGAGGGTAAAAACGGGTGACTTAAACGGAGACGGCGGCGTGAATTTCGGTTCCGGCTTTTCCGGCCAGCGCTTCCACGACTTTTTCCAGACTGGTGATGAAGGCCCGTTTTCCGCCATGCCGCACATAGTCAATCATGGCCGCCACTTTGGGTCCCATGCTGCCCGCCCCGAAATGGCCTTCCTGCTGGTACTGCTCGGCCTCGCTGAGAGACAGACGGCGAAGGGCCATCTGATCCGGCTTTCCGAAGTTCAGGTACACGTTTTCCACTTCGGTGCAGATGATTAAATTCTCGATGTTGAGGGTTTTAGCCAGCAAGCAGGAGGTGAAATCCTTGTCGATGACCGCCTCAATGCCTTGGAATACACCGTCTTTCAGGTAAACCGGAATGCCGCCACCGCCACAGCACATCACGATAAACTCATGCTGAATGAGGTGCTGGATGGGATCGGCCTCTAAAATGCGTAACGGGCGCGGAGATGGCACCAGTCGCCGGTAACCCCGGTTGGCGTCCGGGCCAACGATCCAGCCGCGTTCTTCATACAGACGCTGGGCTTCTTCGGCATCAATAAACTTGCCGACCGGCTTGCTGGGCTTCTGGAAGGCCGGATCGTCCGGGTTGACTTCCACCAGCGTGTTGATGGCCATGATCGGCTTGTGCAACCCGGCTTCCAGGAGTTGCTTGGTGAGTTCCCGCGTCAGCCAGTAGCCAATTTCGCCTTGGGTCCAGGAAACGCAGGTATCCAATGTAACGGGCGTCTCGAACAAGCGGGCGGAGGTTTCGGCCATGTCCAGCAAATTGCCCACCTGCGGGCCGTTGCCGAAGGTAATCACCGGCAGGTAGCCGCTTTGAACCACTTCCACAATCCGGCGGCACACTTCGGTCACCATGGTTGGCGATAAATTGTTCCCACTTTTCTTGTCGTACAGAGCGTTTCCGCCAATGGCAATCAGAACCGATTCCATGCGTTTACCTATTACACGGGCCGAATGGCCGGGCTACCTTTAGTTCACACAGACGCGCGCTTTATGCGGCGCACACCTTTCCCTATAATGTAAAAACATAGCACAAATTCCGGCTTTCGGGCCAGAACCAACCGGATTAAAGACCCTCTCATGCCCCCTGCATCCCATTCGCGTATATATCTCGATCATGCGGCCACCACGCCCCTGCACCCTCAAGTAAGGGATGCCATGCTGCCGTTTCTGGGCGATGAAGGCTTTGGCAACCCTTCCAGCCTGCATTACTGGGGGCGGCAGGCCCGCAAGGCGCTGGAACAGGCGCGGGAGACGGTAGCCGCTTGTTTGGGGGCCAAGCCGGTTGAAATGATTTTTACCAGTGGCGCTACCGAGGCCGATAACTTGGCGGTATTCGGGGTGGTGCAGGCGCTCTCTCATAAGGGAAAGCACATTGTTACCACCCGGATTGAGCATGCGGCCGTGGCAAACGCCTGTAAAGCGCTGGAGGCCCAAGGTTGGGATATTACCTGGCTGCCGGTGGACGCGGAAGGCTTTGTCTTGCTGGATGACGTGAAGGCGGCCATTCGGCCGGAGACGGCGCTGGTGTCTATCATTCACGGCAATAATGAAATCGGCACGATTCAACCCGTGGAAGCCATTGGCGCGTACTTGCGGGAGCAAGGCGTTCTGTTTCATATGGATGCGGTGCAGACGGTCGGCAAGCTGCCCATCGATTTAAGCGCGCTGCCGGTAGATTACTTGTCGCTCTCGGCTCACAAGCTATATGGCCCCAAAGGCGTAGGTGCGCTCTACATTCGGGATGGCGCGCCCACACCTCAGCCGATGATGCTCGGCGGCGGACAGGAAGGCGATTTGCGCTCCGGAACGGAAAATTTGGCCGGGATTGTGGGGCTGGCCAAGGCGCTGGAATTGGCGACCGCTGACATGGCGGAGGAATCCGTCCGGTTGCGAGCCCTGCAGGACTGGTTGATTGCCGTCGTGTTGGAAGCGGTGCCCGGTGCGGTTTTAAACGGGCCGCGCAATGTGCGGCAGCGGGTGCCGGGTAACGTTCATTTTTCCTTCCCGCCGGGCGAAGGGGAGGCGCTGGTATTGCACCTGGATTTGAAGGGCATTGCCGTCTCCAGTGGGTCTGCCTGCCACAGTGCGGTGATTGAACCCTCCCGCATCGTCAAGGCCCTGGGTAAGCCGGATGAGGTGGCCAAGGCCACGGTGCGCTTTTCCCTGGGGCGTTCCACCACGCAAGCGAATTTGCAGCGGGTGGTCGAGGTATTACCGGACATCGTGAAACGCTTCCAGAAGGCGGCTACGAAGTAGGGTCGGGCTTTTGGGGTTTTAAGGAAAACTAAGCAACTTTTTCCATTGAGAGAGTTTATGTAAGCAATTACCTATCTCGTTCTCCTCTGATTCAAAATCAATGGAAACCTCTGTTGATCACCTTAATTTTCCTATTTTTTACTGAATGAGTACCTTGTTTGCACGATTTGTCCTAAGGAGTACCCCTCAAAAGGTACTCCTTACTGCATAAAGGGGATTTTCCAACGTTCCCGTTTAAATGAACATATCGAATATTTGTTCGTCATTATTAACTGTAGTGAAATGTACAGGAGGTTGATGATGGCGTTAAAGTCACTCATGGTCCCGGTCCGCTCAGCCGCCCTGAAGAGCATCGGCTACGACCGGGGAACCCTGTGGGTGGAATTCCACAAGTCAGGGTTATACGAATATCAGGATGTGCCGGCGACGGTCTACCGCGACTTTCGATTTGACGGCTCCAAGGGCTCGTTTTTCGATCGTCACATTCGGGGCCGGTACAAAGCCCGTAAAATCCACTAGGCGTCTGGTGGATTTTGCGCTGTATGCGCAGCAGTCGGTCGTCGGCGGTACGGCGTTGGCCACCTTCGCCGGGTTCAGCTATCTGATTTTACAGCAACTAGTTAAACGGCCACCCACCAAGGCACCACAAGCGCCA
>JAJQJM010000136.1 GCA_021323475.1 Vampirovibrio sp. | reverse complement strand
GATCTTCTCCCGTCTTCTTGGGGCCCGGTGTTATGATCAGTATGGCGTAAACTAAATCCAGTTGGGAATTATCCCATTGATTCAGCACGACTTTGTCGGGATTGTTGGGGAAGGCAAATCCGTAGTTGGTTACGCCGGTTGGAAATGCTTTATACCGATAAAACAGGAAAGGGGCGGTTATTCCGTTGATACTGTCAATATTCCAGGGTTGATCTGACCAGGCCATTGAGCCTGAACGGTCCATGGCAACCATAACGCCGGTATTTTCCGTCTTTGTGGTGCTGCCGCCTTCATTAAAGAAAAAGTTGATTGGCATGGTCAGTATGGGCGTGTTGGGATTCCGGTCCGGTCCCAGAATGTTTAAGGATGCTTGATAATACCGGTTTTTACTGGGCATTTCGTTGCTGTTATTAGAGCTGTTCAGATGTACGACGGACCATTGGTAGAAAATGTCGCTGTTGGTGTTCTGGGCCTTGCAGATATTGTATTTTCTGGCGCTGTTGAAAGGCGTGGTGCCGACCGGCAGTTGGGTGGAAGGATTAAAGCCGGCGCTGCAGTCAAAATAGGAAAAATCATTGGCCAGCACTTTATCCACCAGGGTATTGGCCAGAATGGTCTCTTTGGACTTCATGCTGTTGCGGTATGCGGCGTTGCCGGAATCGCTCTGGGGACCGCCCATCATTTTGATGATCGGTACCAGGGCCAAAGACAGAAACACCATGACCATGCCCATCTCAATCAGAGATAACCCACGGGCGCGTTTCGGGTTATTCGTCGTTTCGGGGTTCAACCGGTGAGCCGTGACTGTTTTGCTCATTGTAGGCAATGCTCTTCTTCTTACTCTTCTATCGGGGGCCAATTAAGAACCCTATCGGCCACCTTTCCCGAAACTTGATTTCTTGTGAACTTTTATAAATTCCATTAAACCTTTGGGACGATTTGCCGAAATAGCGTTTAATCCTTTTTCATCCGGTTGAAGGTCCAATTTTAATCAGACACCGCCTATGATGACAGTAACCCAGTCAGGATGAGCCAGTAGAAGAATGAGAAAGTCAGTTTTTTCCAGGTTGTTGCAACCTGCCGATGGACAAGCCGGTCTGATCGCCGTTGCGGTCACTATTCTGGTTGCCCTGGTCATCGGCTCAACCACGCTGAGCGGTATGTCCATGTTAAGCGCTAATCGCACCGTGGCGCTAAAACAATCGTTGCAGACCTATTATGCGGCTCAGGCCGGTATTCAGGAGGCGGTCGCCAGCCGGATGGTGCCGCGCAGCAATTACCTGAACTTCAACCTGACCAACAACAAAGAGTATTATTCCCGCTCCGGCCTGGTGTTCAAAGATCCCACCCAGGTTGTCGGCACGGCGCCAGCCACCGGGGTGATGGCCATGTACCGCTATGTGGTGGTTGGCGGAGATTCCGCCCGAAGGTCGGACGGTAGCTACTATTCCTCCACAGCCACAGCGGACTGGAAGAATGCGCAGGACATTCCCCGACTGGTTGCCAACGAAAGCATGCCGGTAGACAGTTCGTTCATCGTAATCAGCAACGGGCTGAGCTGTAAGTCCATCAACGGGAAATCGGTGGTGGTCCCGGATCAGTTGGTGCTGTCACCGACCCCGAGCTGCAAGGACCCCTCCAAATACGCGCTGGATCAGATTACCCTGGTTGCTCAGGCCAAGCTGGCTCAGGAATACAGCGGCAGCGCCAAACCGATGGATAAGGTGGACAAGCTAAGGTATTACAAGGATCCTACCAAGTTGCGCTTGCCGATGGGCGCTTTTTTGCCCGGATACGGCTGGACAGGCACTAACCAGACCTTCGATTTTCAGAAGGTATGGGCCTACAGCAGCACCGCAGACACCAACGAGGCCCATAACCCGTTGAGGCTGGAAAAAGTGGTGTTCTATAACTTTGCGGATAACCAGATTTTCCATAACCAGGTGGTCACTTCCAACGTGGTGACCGTAGGGACTAAAATTCCCGCCAAATCGGTCATTCGATTGTTTTTTAGCGGGCCTATCGATCACCGCTCTATCTCTCCGACCTACAACCAGCAATTGTCGGACTGCCAGGGCGCCGGGGCCAGCACTTGCCGTATCCGGGTTATGCAGGGCACCGACGCCGGCGGTAACGGTGGCGTCGCCTATGCCGGCAACACCATGATTCCCCTGTTCCCCGGTGGTACCCAGGTTATCCTGTTGCCGCCGCTGACCGGCACCATTACGGGCGGGGTTCGGCACACCATCCGGGTGGATGCCAGCCGAATGACCAGTTACAGCGGCTCGACGGGGCCCAAGGATTACCGGATTGTTTTCACGACCCAGTAATTTAAATGAGTCATTCGTGCTAACGCGTGCATTGTCAGAAAGAATACCTGTCTGTTACCCATGAAAAAAACCGTTCCACCACACGAAACCGCTAAGCATTTTTTTCAGTCGCTGATGCAGAACCAGTGTCATGTGTGCTGGAGTCTGTTTTCGGACAAGACCCAGAAGGAGTTCATCACCTGGACCCTGAAGGATCTGTACGCCCAGAACCCGAAAGCCGCCAAGGCCGCCAAACTGGGTGCTCCCGAAGTGAAACTGATGTTTGAAACCAATAACCTGGACCTGATTATCCGTTTCTGGCGGCGTTTCGTTCGGCAGAGCCGGGCCGTGGAATTCGGGCGGTACGCCTATTTCGATACACTGGAAGACAAGGGCCGCACCGCCATTGTGGAAGCGCGCATGATATATGACAACGGACAGGAGCAACGGGTGCAACTGACCATGGTGAACGAGCGCGGAGGATGGCGGTTGGGCTATCTGGAATCTGGCTTGAATTTCTGATTTATCGGTTCGGCGGCGGGGCTTGGGTGTTGCGGCAATATACCTGTGCTTCGGTGCCGGTTGTGCCCTGGTGCTGGATGTGTTAGATAGAACACACCATTCCTGATGATGGTGGGTTAAGTCTGAAGCAGCAAGCAAAAAGGATTCGGTGCCCATGTTTGTCACCTCTTCCATCCCTCGACAGCAACCGGTCGTCAAGTCCCCTTCGGCAGCAAATACCGCCGTCCTGTTCGGCAGCCCAAATAAAAAGAAAAAAGCCGACCGGCCCCTGCCGACGGAAACGCCCTCTCAGGCTCAATCTCAAAAGGAGGCGCCTGAAGTTGCTGGTGGCTCCGATAGCTCTCCGGTCAAGCCGGTTGCGGTTAAGGAGGAATCTGAGGACACGTTTGAGTGGGAGAAAGTGCCGGAAGATAAAGAAAGATGGAATCTTGAGGAAGTGGAGAAGCCTGATGCCCGGGAGTTGGCTCAACACGAAAAAGATACGGAGCGAGCCAAATATGAGGCGATTGGCAGACGCTTGGCTTTACCGGGCCAGGCCATCAGCAGCGTGGAAAACCAGGCCAAGCTCATGAGCCGTAAGCTGGTCGGGCAAACCGGCGATCTGGTTACGAATATCCGGAACTCTATTTGCCAGACCACGGCGAGTGCGCTTCGCAAGTCCGCCCAGACGATTGAGAATTGGCAAGAATCATTTGAGTATGCCAAAAAAACGACTGATTCAACCGAGCTGCCGCCGGAGTCACCGGATACGAAATAGACCTCGCTGAGCTGGGTTCATGGTATCGGTGGTTCCCCTGCGCAAAGCTGAGCCCGCCGTGATGGTTAATATGGGGTAAAATCAACCTGCCGCTAGGGAATTATCCGGAGCAGTGGGCACCGCTGTCCTGCCCGTTTCCATACTTGCATATGGTCGCGGAGTGTTGATCGGTCGTGGTGGAAGCGTTAAAGTTGGCAATGCGCGAGGCGGTGGCCGACGTAAAATCCATGGGGGTTATGGTGTCATCCCAACCGAGATCCTGGGCAGCGAATATAAGCGCATCGTTGATGGTGGCAATCTGGATTGAGAGCCTCTGGATTTCCTGCGCGACGGCAGGATCCGCTAATGTGCCGCTGCTGGCCACCTTCTGGTACAAATCGATGAATACTTTCATTTCCGGGTTCGCCAGGTGAGCTGATTGCATGGGATCCTGAAGCAAGCCATCCGAGTAAGCCTGATGAAAACCCAGTAAATAAATCAGGTCTGCCATGGATGCTTCCTGGCCGTCAACCGTAATGCTGTCATTCATAAAGTCGTCTGAGGATACGGCGTTTGCAGCGGCATTTTCCAATATGGCCGACAGGCTGGCAAGCCGATGTCCCTGATTTGCCAGGGCAATAATTTGCCCGTATTGCTCCTGGGTGATTTTCTGGGCTTCCAGATTTTGTTTGGCCAGTTGCTCCAGTTGGCTGGCCAGAACTTGGGTGGCGCCGTTGGCCCCGGCGGTTTGTACCTCCTTGGCCAAAGCCTGGGTGGAATAGTATAAGCCGGTAAGTGGCACTCCGGAACTGTTGATCGGTACAGTGATTGCCCCTGTGCCCGCGCCGGAATTTCCAGTAGCCGTTACCTTGGCCGTCTGGCTGGGCCGAGGCACCATGGCATGAAAGCTGCCGTTGAGGTTGCTGCCCAATAAAACCAGGAAAGGCAGTGTAATAAGCACCAGTATGCCGTCAATCAGGCTGTATTCGCTTATGCTTTGCCCGGATTGTCCGCTTGCCATGCTGCTTTCCTTCCTGCGCGGGTTTCTCTCAATATCGGCAATGCGGTATTTTCTTGAATCAAGCCGTTATAGAAGTTAACAATAACGGACAATCACAAGGGAACTCTCCATTGATACCCCGTTGGCATAGCGAGCTTATGGTTGCCGATACCATCTCCTGCCATTGCAGGGCCTGAATATTCGCTGTCATTGCGAGACGTGAAACGATGAAACATCTGCTGTGCCGGGATGTAGTCATTCAGCGGACACGCACAGCAGATTGCTATGCACCTGCGGATCGCTTGCCATGACAGCGCCCTTTGCCTTGAAGGAATACGACCTTAAAAAATGCCCGTTTATTTACCGGTTTAAAAAGCGTGGCGCAGGTCTTGAGTTTGGAATGAAGCTAAAGATTTGGCAATCATGGCCGATAGTGTTTCTATGGAGTTTAAGGACACATCCGTTATGTTAAGAACGCGCCTAGTTGGTTTCAGTCTGGCCGAATTGTTGATTACGCTGGCCATTATGGGTGTTTTAATGACCTTTACGGTGCCGGCCCTGATTGGCTCGGCTAATTCGAACCTGAGCGGCAAGCAAAGCGCCATGGCGAAAGATGTAGCCTATATGCTGGTATCCGCCTATGAGCAATACCGTCAGGCCAACCCGACGGTCAGCACCAATACCTCGGCGGTGAACCTGACTCCCTACCTGAATTACATTACAACGGACACCACTAGTGAGGTGGATACCACCCCGAATAACGGTGTTACTTATTACATGACCTGTAGCGCCACCCGGTTGTGTCTGAAGCTGCATAACGGGGGCATGCTGATGCTGCATAGCGAGTCGTTTGCCGGTACGGCCACCACCAATACCATTCAGGCGGCATTTGATCCCAATATTTCCGCCATTAGCAAGACGACTCTTGCGGATGGCCCTAACAAGGCCGTTCAGTTTGAGCTTTACTATGATGGCACCTTGAAAACCCGCGGCAATGCCAAAGCAGGTTCCTGCCATTCGGGTACATGCGGGTGGAGTGGTAGTGCAGGGTATGATCCGAGCTGGTTTACCGGGTTTTAACGGAAAGCTTGTTATGGGGGTGTGTTCTCCGGTAACCGGCAGTCTGGGAAAGTAAGAAGAACGATTCTTCGAGTCTGAATTTAAAGATTTGTGAGCAATGAACGATAAATTGAATAAAGAGCACTGAGGATAACCCGGCATGTTGAGAAAGCGCCTAGTTGGTTTCAGTCTGGCTGAATTGTTGATTACGCTGGCCATTATGGGTGTTTTAATGACCTTTACGGTGCCGGCCCTGATTGGCTCGGCCAATTCGAACCTGAGCGGCAAGCAAAGCGCCATGGCGAAAGATGTGGCGTATATGCTGGTATCCGCCTATGACCAATACCGTCAGGCCAACCCGACGGTCAGCACGAACACGACGGGTGGCGCCTTGACCCCTTATATGAATTTCGTGAAAACGGATACCAGCAGCGTCATCGATACACATCCGAATGACGGCGGGAATCTTTCCAGGACCTGTAGCGCCACGCAGATGTGTTTAAAATTGCATAATGGCGGCATGCTCATGTTGAATTTTGAATCATTTGCGGGTACCGCTACGACGAACACGATCCAGTTCACCTTCGATCCGGACGGGTCAGTCTTGGGTTCCGGCACGGGGGATGGGCCTAATAAGGCCGTCCAGTTTGAACTTTACTACGATGGAACCATGAAAACCCGTGGCAATGTGAAGTCGGGCACATGCCATTCAAATGCCTGCTTTGGGGGTGGGGCGTATGACCCTTCCTGGTTTACCGGTTTTTAAACCCATCATTGAATGGCGCTCACCCGATCGGGGGGAACCCCGGCAATAAAAAGCCCCCTGGGAACCAAGGGGCGAAAAGTCGCTAATGTTGCTCATCGTTTCCGGGAGAGTTGGCTCCAATGAGCGAGTGGACAGAATAGAAGTTAGAGTGTTGTGTCTAATAGAGTAGAGTGTTTGTCGTGAAGCTCATCCTATGATATAAACTGCAGAGTTTCACTTGCCCGACTGGACAATATCGATATAGATAACCGGGCAGGATGAAAAGACAGTGGATATCTGTAATATCTCCTTCTGGGCTCGCCAAAATATCTATCGCAGAGCTGATTTCAGCGCTTTGCAGAACGTGATGTTTCTAGTACCGTATACGCACCCCTCACCTGTTTATATTGGTCCGAGCATCATGATTTCATCATTCACCCCCATCCGGTTTGGAAATCACTCCAAGCCAAATACGCCTAAAGCCTATGCCGGTCCGTCTAAAGCCGAATCAAATCAGTTTGAAGATGCATTTGCCCGGCAATTGCAGATATCCGACCTGGACAGCAGCCTGAACAGACCAGTTCTGAAACGTCAGATAAGTACGGACTCCATGCGGGAATTGATGGAAATTCCAATGGTGGATAGTATTGACGAAGAATCGGATCGGAAAGCCTATCCGTATTTAACCCGTGAGGAACGAGAAGCGTACCGGGTACGTATTAATGATGAAGGCATACTCTGCAATGTGAAAGGCGAGCCGCTAGGGCCATCGGGTTCCAAAAAGTGGGAGGAGTATATATATTCGATGACCAGGCATCGCGATATGTTTGCCTGTCTTCGCTTCAATAAGGAAGGGTTGCGTCACTCCAGTTTCGCCATTCCTGAAGAAGAAGACGAGGAAGATAAGAAAGAGGAGACTGGCAAGCCGAAGCGCAAATTGGCCGGTGCAGGTGAGTGGAGAATAAATTCGAAGCACATGGTAGTGATGGATAATTCCAGCGGGCACTTTAAGCCGCCTGGAAAGATTCTGGATCAAGCCGCGAACATTCTTGCACGGGAAGGCGCGGACATGACGAAAATCAAGAAACTGTATGTAAATGCCTAAATAAAATTACTTTGATTTTCTACTGATTAGGGCGTTAAAGTTTGCTGCGATGGTTCCGATTAGGTAACTATGCTCGCTCGTTATATTTTACCGCTGCAAAATCGGGCTCGGCAGGTCCGCTTGCCATCTCTCCAATCGTCGGTGAATGGGTGCAATCCACGCTGCAAGCATGGCTTTACCCTGGCGGAATTGCTGGTGTGTCTGGCCATTTTGGGCCTGATCGCGGTATTCACCATTCCAAAAGTATTGACCACGCAGCGCGACAGCCGCTACAGCGCCCAGGCCAAAGAGGCAGCCTCCATGATTTCGGGGGCCTATGACGCCTACAAGCAGCGGTACACGCCTAATTCCAATACCAGCGGGGGGGATTTGACTGCATTCATGAATTACGCCTCGGTCGATGCCGTCTCGACCATTGACGTGTTTCAAACCGCTACGACTCGGCTCTGTGATGGCGTGGGATATCAATGCGTACGGCTGCACAACGGCGGCATGCTGCTTTGGGCCTCGTCCGGTTTTATGGGAACAGCCACTACGAATGCAATTTACTTCTATTACGACCCGGATGGCCAGGTGACGGATGGCACCACAAACGGCCCCGGCAAAAGCGTGGTGTTTTGGCTTTACTATAACGGGAGAATTACCAGTTACGCCAATATTTCAGCCAATACAGTGTATGGAGGAGGCACCGTCGGGCCAAATTCCGCGTATGATCCCCCTTGGTTCCAGTGGTAATCGGGCGTTTATGCGTCATTTGCGTCGACGGCATCTATGCAGTATGGGATCGGGCGTTTAGAGTAAACCGGGCTTAAAAATCGGCAAACCCAAAGAAAAGCTGTGCTAATATGACGGGATAGGGCAATGGCCCCGTTGGTGCAAGTTTGGGAGCAATACGCATGAGTGGGACGACTCAGGATGTTGGGACTCAACACAAGATTGTGCTGCACGTAGGTTGCGGCGCGTATAACCCGAACAAGCTGCACCAGCGCTTTAACCGAGACGAGTGGCAAGAAATCCGGCTGGATATCGATCCCAACGTCAAACCGGACATTCTGGGAGACATCACCAATATGGCGGACGTGGCCGATGCGTCTGTAGATGCCGTCTGGTCTTCCCATAACATCGAGCATCTTTATCCGCATCAGGTGGAGATTGCCTTTAAGGAGTTTTACCGGGTGCTGAGGCCCGGTGGCTTTGTGTTTCTTACCCTCCCGGATCTCCAGGCGGTTGCCAAGCATGTGGCCGAGGGCAATCTGGAGGAGCCGTTGTACGTATCGCCGGCGGGCCCCATTTCGGCCATTGATATCCTGTTTGGTTTTCGGCCCTCGTTGGCTGCCGGAAATTATTTCATGGCGCACAAAACCGGCTTTACGGCGCGAACCATGGCTCAAAAGCTTGAAAATACCGGCTTCAAAGAGGTGAAAGTTCAGAGCGTCAAACTGGATCTCTGGGCGGTAGGATA
>JAJQJM010000012.1 GCA_021323475.1 Vampirovibrio sp. | reverse complement strand
CGGTGCCGCTGAACATTGCGGCGCTGCTGATGGTGACTCCCCTGACCGTGATTGGCTTTACCGCCGGGCTGGTTAGCTTGGTGGTGCCTGCATTGGGTGGGCTGTTGAGCTGGCTTGCCAAACCTTTCCTGGATGGCTTGCTGTGGATCGTGAATGTTGGCAACGGCATGACCTGGGCGCAGTTGAGCCTGCCGTCTCCGGAACCCTGGATGATTGCGGGCTTGTATGTGCTTTTGGGCGTATTGCTTTTGGTGACTTATCGTCTCCAGTCCTGGTCGCTCCAGCGGAATTCCCTGTTGGGACTGGTGCCGGTGGCCTTATTGTTGGGTGGCCTGTGTGTGGAAAATAGTTTGGCCCAAAGTCGGACGGGCATCGATCTGGTGCCGCTATCCCCCCGGCGGGAGGCGATTCTGATTCAGCCGGCTCAAGCCAACCAGGCCCTGCTGCTGGTGCCGCAGACCATTGGATATTATGAGGCCCGTGCGTTGGCCGATTATTTGCGTCATCGCCATATCACGCGGCTGGGAGCTATTCTGTTGCTGCCGGATGATCCGAGCCGGTCAAACGGGGAAAACAGTTTAAAAATCGCCTTTACTCAAGCGGAGATTGATAATTTATTTATATTGCCCCAAGGGGACACTCTGCCGGAGGGCTTGAATGCAGCCCATGTGCGCCGCTATCCAACGGTTGGCGCTCAGTTGGCGGTAGGGCCGGTAATATTGTCCGGTAATGCGGCCGGATTGAAGATTCTGGAAGGGAAGCAATGCCTGTTATCGGCCGGTCGGGACTCACAAGCGGCGACGAATGAGTGCGGCATTCAGCTCTTCATTGGTGAGAACGGCAGTCGTTTATTTGCGGAACAGAACCTCCCCGCCGATCGGTTTTACCATTTGGTGCACCAGGGGCAGGAACTGCTGGTTTATTAGCCAAGCTGTTCAATTTTGAAGTCACAGATCGGATTCGGATTGATACCGAATCTGATTTGTTTTATGGCATGTAATGCGGCAATCGAGCGGATAAAACTGTCAATAACGACCGGGTTCGGTTCTCTTACGATCGAAAGTTAATATTTCTTAATAAATGCATGGATTTTCATTGACTCGAGGGAGATAGTGTCGATAATACACTAGAACAAAGTGTAGTTTATACACTAGCAACAAAGCATTACTCCTGTTACACACAGAGAACTTTGAACCACCTGTCATCATGACTATCTTACCGATAAAAAGTAACACCCCTCACATCGCAAAACCCAGCGAGCGGCAGCCAATGCAGGCCGGCTATGATGAAAGGACCTATGGGGTCTTTGATTTGTGGCTCAAGCCGGACAAGTACCGTTCTATCGACAGAAGTCGTTTTTCAGGAACTTCAGGCAGTCACTCTCTGGATACCTTGGCGTAGACCCCTCGTAGCCAAGTAAAAGCGAAATGGGCCTCTTTGGAGGCCCTTTTTTTTGGGATAGATCAGCGTTTCGGCAGATCGGCAGGCGGTTCACCCTGATAAACCGCCAGAAGGGTTTCATGCCAGCCATCTATTTTTTCCAGAAAGTAATTGGCGCCCTGGTTCAGGCAGGTATCCTGCAGGCTCTGGTCCTTGCAGGGAGGCGATAATACGATGATTTCCGGCGGCTGAGCGGCCATGCGCTTTATCTCGTTCAGCACAATCATCCCTTCCCGTTCGCTGGGCATGAACAGATCGATGATGGCGAGCTGAAATTCGTGTTTATGGCAGGCTTCAATGGCGCTTTCCATATCTTTGGCCAGGGTGATTTCCGCGCCAAGCTTGGTGAGTGATTGTCGGATCTGGTGCAGCACAATACCTAACTGGCCCGCAATCAACACGTTCTTGTATCCGGTTTTTGATAATGGCGTGTGGATACTGCTGCCGGGCTTGCTGTCCGCCAGGCGGGTTTTGAGTTGATCTACGGCACTCTGGATCGCTTTTGCGGTCGGCGGGCCCTCGCTTGGGAGGCCGGCCAGCTCAAGCAGGCTCGACAATGCGGTCTGCATGTCCGGATCCTGCGACAAGGCAGATTCCATTAATTTCCCTCTCAAGGCTCTGATGAAAGAATGACGAAATATATATCGATAATATATTAAATTACTTTAGAATTGATTCAAAAAATGGGGCAGCAAAATGATGAAGCCGGTCACGGCGGTGCCGATTGCAGTGACCAGACAGGCTCCTGCCGCGATGTCCTTGATGGCTTTGGCCTGCTCGTTGTAAACGCCGCCCGCCCATACGTCCACCAGGTACTCAATGGCCGTGTTGAGCGCTTCAACTGCCAACATCAGGGTGATGCACAGAATCAGCAGCGCCCATTCCACCTGACTAACCCCGTAATAAAGCCCAACGGCGGTGACGGCCACGGTTAATACCGCATGCGTCCTGAAGTTCCGCTCCGTTTGCAGGACGGTTTTAAGGCCGTTCAGCGCATATCCCAGGCTATGGATAAAACTTTTGGACTTGAATGGATGCTTCGGTGTGGGCGCGTTCATCTCCTCAATATACATCTATTGGAAGACGGCCTCCAGCACCCGGTTTTGTATGGTGACGACTTTCTCGAACTTTTCCATGGTGTCGTGGTGCATGCCAAACAGGTGCAGCATGCCGTGTATAAACCGCTCCAGCAGATAATACTCCAGAGTGGTGCCGGGCAACTCCACAATGGCGTTCCTGGCATAATCCACCGAAATAAAAATGCTGCCCAATTGAAGCACCGGCAGGCTCATCCACAGGTCCGGGTCAGCGGCATCGGCCAGCAGGGTAAAGGTTAATACATCCGTTGGCCCTTCTTTTTTTCGGTATTCCTGGTTCAGCTCCTGCATGGTCTGGTTATTGGTCCATACCAGTTCCACTTCCAGGATTTTTTTCTTGAGGTTCAAGGTCAGGGCTTCATACAGCTTCTCTTCCTCTGCGATATACAGAAACAGGGGCCAGGCCTTTTCAATCAACTGGCTCATGCTTTGAAGCTGAGGGGTGCCTAAAACCTGGTCCGCATAGATTTCCAGGCTCATAAACGGCAGGGTTAAGGTGGTGATGTGATTGCGGGTGAAAGAGAGTTCAACCATTGTGAAAGTAGCCTTCCGTTAGCAGCTTCCTGTGTCAGTTTTGTTTTGGGCCTGCTTCAATACGTCCTGTAAGCCGGCATGTTCCTGCATGGCTGTTACCGGCAGTTTGCGGCCCAATTCACGCATCATGTTCTGCTGGTACTCAATCCGGTTGTGTTGTATGCCTCGTAACACCCGGACGAACGTCTGCTTGATTTTATATATATCCTGAAAGGTCAGCGGGCAATTGTCAAACTGTCCATCTTCCACCCGTTGCTGAATGATCTTGTCGATGCGCTCCTCTACCTGGGCCACTGTTGGTGTTTTCAGCGCCCGTACCGCCGATTCGCAGGCATCCGCCAGCATGACGATGGCGGTTTCCTTGCTGCCCGGCTTGGGGCCGGGATAGCGGAACTGGGACTTGTTGACGTTCTCCACGCCCTCTTCAATACAAGCCTTGTTGTAGAAGTATCCGGCGGTCAGGGTGCCGTGGTGTTCGGTCATAAACTTCATCAGCACTTCCGGCAGCTTGTGCTGTTTGGCCATTTCAATGCTGTCGCGGGGGTGAGCGGTGATTACCATTTTGCTCAGGCGGGGGGTTAGCTTATCGTGCGGGTTTTCCACGCCGAAGTAAGCCTGGTTCTCAATAAAAAACAAGGGTCGCTTCATCTTGCCGATATCGTGGTACAGACAGCCCACGCGGGTCAGCAAGGCGTTGGCTTCCACCGCTTCGGCGGCGGCTTCGGCGAGAGTAGCCACCATCAGGCTGTGGTGAAACGTGCCGGGGGCTTCAAACTGCATGCGCTTCAGCAGAGGTTGATCGTGATTGCCCAGCTCCATCAGGGTGTAGGGCGTAATCAGACGGAAGACGGTTTCCAGCAGAGGCAAACTGCCGATGGTGAGAATGCCGGAGAATACCCCGCTGAAGAAACTCCAGGCCAGATTGATCAGTATTTGGGCGTCCAGCTTGGCCAGCGCCCCGCCGGGAATGGATGCGACCAGGTGGAAGGACGGCTTCATCAGGCTAATCGCCAGCAGAATTAAGGCGTTGGTCAGGCCAATATAAAAGCCGGCCACAATCAACTGGCCTCGGTCACTGTTATGGATTCGCTTGCCGATGACGTAAATGCCCATGTAACTGCCGAACAGCAGAATGGACAGATCCTGGAAGTTGCCCCGTAAGGTCAGCACCATCAGGAACACCAGCAGGGTGGTTGCCAGTACGCTGACGTGCGGATGGGTGAAAATTGCCAGGGTCAGCGCGATAGTGGCCAGTGGAAATCCGTAAATAGGCGTGTTCCCGAATGCTTCCGTGTTTTGCAGGTGAAAGAACACGGTGGCGGTTAAAATAAGGGAGGCGATCAGCGCCGCATAGGCAGGGCGGAAGAATTGACGCTCCTTGAAGTTGTACAGGTAGCTCCACAGACTGAAGACAAACAGGGCGCTCATCAGGAAAATGCCCAGGCACGACACCCAGGTGTTGGTCCCGGACGCTTTGCCCATCTTCTCCAGAGCGGTCATTTCCACCGGGCCGACTTTTTCGCCTTTGCCCACAATCTTTTGGGCGGGGGTAAACACCCGGATTTCCGGATGCTGCAGAATCTGGGCGGCCACTTCTTCCTTTTTGTGGCGCATGGCGCGCTCATCCAGAATCAGGTTGGGCTCCAGCGTGGAATCCAGCAGAAAATAAATCAGGTTTTTATAGTGGGGGTTGTACCCGACCTTGGTGATGCTTTGCCGAATGGTCAGGCCGCGCTTCAGTTGCTCGTCAGCCTCGGTGAAACCATCCTGAAGAATGCGCTGCATGGCGCCCCGAGTGGCCATAACGATCTGGTCCCACTCGGACTGGGGAATGGGCTGTTTCACGTAGCGGTCGAAGATGGCGTCACTTTTGGGTCGGCTGCCTGCCAGTTGCTGGAATTTCGCGTATTTCTCGGTGGTGGTTAAATCCACTGCCGTGTTAATGGCCGCAAAATTAATCAGCAGCTTGTCCAGGCCGTCCATAATATCCTGGTTGTGGGGAAGGGTATCCTGATAGACCGGTGAAATCGTTTCCTTGGTGCGATCTATCTTGCGCTGAGTGGCTTCCCGGTCCGGTATTTCCATGCGGGCGGTGGCATAGAAGTCCATCAGGCTGATGTTGTTTTTATCGACACCGCGCGCAATGTCCAAATAGTTGATGCTGATAATGCCAGTGAGGATAAAGACCAGGAAAACCCCGATGCTGATGGTAATGCCTGATGTTGAAAACAGCCGGGTAACAACCCGTTTCAACAGTTGGATATACCAGGGCTTCATGGCCTGTGGGGCATCGGGAAGGTGATGCTCGTCGCTTTCGGCTAAAAGTTTCACGATAACAGTCCGGTTATGCTTTCAGTGCGGTAAAACGGTTTTCCCTCACAGAGCGGGAAGGGTAATTTTTTGCCTACCCCTCATTGTAGCTTGCCTTACGGCTTCGGTGCATAAAAATCGTCCGTCTGATTTATGGATTTTTCCTGCCGGGTATCGTTATGATGCTAACACTAGTCCCTCCGTGGGGCAGGCAAGTGGTAATAATCTCCATATTCGTACGTTAGGATAAGGGGTCTCGGATGCAGGAACATCGACCTTCCCATAAGCCCTGGACTGAAACGATTCGGGCGGATTATTCAAAGGATTCAAGCGGCGGCGCTAAACCCACTCACTCCGGCGGGGCCATGTTTGACGCCCAGTCCGCGCTGTCCGACATGAAAAAGCTTCAGGATCCCGCTAAGTTCGACAAGGCCCGCTTCAGCTTCCGCCTTTATAAGAAACCATAGCTGCCGTCGGGCTTCGGATTCGCCGTGGCTCTATGGTAAAATCCCCTTCAAAGAGTACTCAGTCGTATTTGGAACAGAAGGGGTCTGTTGGCATGGAGAACACGCCGTTTGATATCCATAATCCGGTATCGTTGAAAGAACTGGCGTGTGAAGCGGCCACCTGCACCCGGTGCGCGCTTTCCCGTACACGAACCCAGGCCGTTTTTTCCGATGGCAACCCAAAGGCTTCCGTCATGCTGATTGGTGAGGGGCCGGGCCAACAGGAGGACGAGACCGGCGTTCCCTTCGTAGGACGCGCCGGTCAGTTGCTGACTCAAATTTTGTCTTCCGTCGGGATTGACCGCAAACAGGATATTTACATTTGCAACACCGTCAAATGCCGCCCGCCTCAAAACCGGAAGCCGGAACCCGAAGAGATGTCCGCCTGTTTCCCATACCTGGAAGGGCAAATCTATTGGGTGAAACCCAAGCTGATTCTGCTGGCCGGGGCTACCGCCGTTCAGGACGTGTTAAAAACCAAGCAGGGCATTACCCGCATTCGGGGGCAATGGTTCGATACGCCCTTTGGCGCCAAAGCCATGCCGATTTTTCACCCGTCTTACCTGCTGCGGAACCCTTCCAAAGAGAAGGGCACCCCAAAGTGGCTGATGTGGCAGGATATCAAGGAAGTTCGCCGCGTTATGGAAGAAATGGGCATTCCCGTTAGTGGGGAGATGCACCCGCTAGCCGCCAAGTAGCGGCGGCTGGGGCGCAAGTTTTTTAAACGGACAGGGGTCAGGCGCCGACGAGCCGTTTGAGCTTGTCGGTTTGTCCCAGCAGCCAGTCGGCCACTTCATCCTGAAGCTGAAGCCAAACACTTTGGCAACGAGACATCATGGCGATTACCATATCAATTAAATCGTCCCAAGCTGCCTTGATTAACCCGACCATCAGGTTGTTCGTGGCTGCATGAAACGTACGCGTCAGCCTGGCCGGCCGTTTTTGGATGGCTGCATGCATCGTGTGATTCTCCTATGTCCAGTCAGAAGGTTGTGGGAAGTAACTGTAAAGCGTATAGGAGAATAAAAACAAATCGATTGGATATATTGTGTATTTGTTTCGTATTTTTAAATTGAACTGACCGGCGTTCGGGTGAAAGCCGCTGATTGATAGTGCCCGTGGATTCAGCTTATGAGCGGATGAGCCGGTCGTAGCGCTGAACATCCCTGACATAAATAGCAATCAGGGCATCCGTTTTCAGCAGGGAGGCGTTCAGCACGTCACACCCGCTGTACAGCCACTGTTCCGCTGAAACGGACAGGGCATATAGCTTGAGCCTCAGCACTCTGCTCATTCGGGTGAATTGCTCAGTGAATACCCGCAACCAAGGGTTGAACTGTACGTTCCGCATCGAATCTTCGCTCCTAAAACTCTCCAAACAGAAAATGAATAATCATATAAAAATAAAAACAATAAATGCTGGGATTTTGTTGAGGCCAGCCGATTTGTAAGGATTTCTTTAATCGAGTGAAAGAGAGTCTGGCGATAGCGCATACAATGAACCTTGCTGCCCTGGGTTCGTCTATCACCCGATAGGTCTGCGCCATAATAGATATCGCTCTATTGAAGGGGCACTTCCAGCGAGGATAACCGATGGCTCAAGCAAATTATCAGTTGATCGATGAGGGCCAAACGGGCACCGTGCCCATCAAAGCCTGGGTGCAGGGCGTGGGCATGGAGGCGCAGGCCCGCCAGCAATTGCAGAACGTGGCCAAAATGCCCTTCATCTACCCGTGGGTGGCCGTTATGCCGGATGTTCACTGGGGGCTGGGCGCTACGGTGGGCAGTGTCATTCCCACGTTGGGGGCTATAATTCCGGCCGCGGTGGGTGTGGATATCGGTTGCGGCATGATGGCGGCCAAAACCACCCTGAAAGCCACTGATTTGCCGGATGATTTGCATGAAATCCGGGAAAAAATTGAGCGGGCCGTACCGCATGGGCGCACCATGCAGGGCCGTCGGGGGGATCGGGGCGCCTGGCACAATCCGCCCGTTGCCCAGCAGGATGTATGGACCGGTTTAAAGCAAGGTTACGATGATATTGTGGCAAAACATCCCAGGCTGGATAACGGGCATGTGAACCATTTGAGTCATTTGGGCACCCTGGGAACCGGGAATCATTTCATTGAGTTGTGCCTGGATGAGGCGGATGACGTCTGGATTCTGCTGCACAGCGGTTCCCGTGGCGTGGGAAACCGGATTGGCACGTATTTTGTGGAATTGGCCAAGCGGGATATGGGTGTTCACCTGAAAGACCTGCCGGATGCGGACCTGGCCTACCTGAAGGAAGGTACCCAATACTTTGACGATTACGTGACGGCGGTTTCCTGGGCGCAGAATTTTGCCCGCCACAACCGGGAGCTGATGATGGATGCCATTATTCGGGCGTTGTCGCAATGCAAGGGCATTCCCCCGTTTATGGCCAATGTGGAAGTGGTGAATTGCCATCATAACTATGTTTCCAGAGAACATCATTTTGGGCAGGACTTGCTGGTGACCCGAAAAGGGGCCGTGCGGGCCGGAAAAGGCGAGTTGGGCATTATCCCCGGCAGTATGGGCGCGCGGTCTTATATTGTGCGCGGCCTGGGAAATGAGGACAGTTTTGAGAGCTGCAGCCACGGTGCGGGGCGAAAAATGTCCCGCAACGAGGCCAAACGAACCTTTACGGTGCAGGATCATGTAAAGGCCACCCAGGGCATTGAGTGCCGCAAGGATGAAGGCGTGATTGATGAAACCCCGGCGGCCTATAAAGATATCGATCAGGTTATGCGGGCGCAGGAGGACCTGGTGGAAGTGCTGCATACCTTACGACAAATCGTGTGCGTCAAGGGCTAAGGGCCAATTTGAAATTGGTGGGAACTCAGCTTTATTTTTTGCTTCTCTGTTAGCAAAGAACCCCATCAAGCTACTGAGAAAGCGAGCTATCGTCTATGGTACAAGCACGTTTTAATCGATTTACCCGCTGGTTTCTGTTTGCAGTAACCTTGCTCTGCTTCAGCGTGATGTTGTATCTGGGCAAAGCGCTGGCCCATGTGGTTTTGGCGGAGCGGCAAGCGCCCCAATTATCCATTGCGCTGGCCTCCGATATGCCGCCGCTTTCGATTGCGGCCAGCCCGTTCAACCCTGGTAAGCCGAGCAAGACCCAACCTGTAAAAGCCGTAGAAAAAATTGCGCCCCAGTCCGTTACCATTCTGCCCGATCGCATCATCGTACCGCCCTCTATCCCTGCCGCGTCGGTAACGCTCACCGATTACGACGTGGATACCGACATTAAAGACAACATTGCCACCACCACCATTACCCAAACCTACAAAAATAATTCCGGACAAACGCTGGAAGCGCGCTATTTATTCCCCATTCCGCCGGATGCCAATTTTTCCAGCTTTACGCTGACCGTAAACGGGAAGGCGCTGGAAGGCAAAATTCTGGAGAAGCAGGAAGCGAAACGCACGTATCAGGACATTGTCCGCAAGCTGGTAGATCCCGGTTTGCTGGAATATATCGACGATAAAACCGTACAAGTGTCCGTGGCACCCTTCTTTTCGGGTGAAAGCAAGCAGATTCGCCTGAGCTACACCCAGTTGCTGAAGCAGGACGGTGGGCTCTACAAGTTTTCCTATTTCCTTGGCAGTCAGGCTGCCGGTACCGTGAACCGGCGGCCTGTGCCTCCTGTTTTAAGGCCGATGGCTGCCGGTCAGGGAAATAGCCTCAAAAAAGGCCAGGCCGGCAATGCCGAGCAACCCACTCCGGCTGGTTTGACCTTGAATGTGAATTTAATAGCCTCTCAGGCGCTGAAAACCATTTACTCGCCTACCCACGATCCTAAAATTAACCGCAATGGCGCAACCAAAGCGACAGTCCAATTAAACATCCAACCCGGTTCCGTTACGTCGGAAAAGAACTTTGTCCTGTACTTCAGTCAGGATAATAAAGCCGTTACGCTGAATACGTTGAATTTCCAACGCGCTGGTGAGGACGGTTACTTCCTGATGACCGTTCGGACGCCCGAGGCGGTAAAGAAGCAGGATGTGCTGCCCAAGGACGTGGTATTGGTGTTGGATACGTCCGGCAGTATGAGCGGCGAGAAAATTCAGCAGGCTAAAGAAGCGCTGAAAATGATTATCAACCGGCTGAACCCGGACGATCGGTTCTCGCTGCTGCAATTTAACACGGATGTGTTCTTCTTTGGCGGAGAATTGCTACCCGCTACCACTGAAAAGAAAAAGCAGGCCCTGGAGTACATTGATATCCTGAAAGCCGAAGGCAGCACCAACATAGAAGGCGCCCTGAAAGAAGGGTTTGCGCAACTGAAGAATCATGATGCCAAGCGCCCGGCCTATGTCATTTTCCTGACCGATGGGGAGCCGACGGTCGGTGTGACGGATACGGACGGGCTGGTGAAGATTGCGGATAACGCCAATGCCTATAATGCCCGCCTGTTCAGTTTTGGGGTAGGGTATAACCTGAATGCGGTGCTGCTGGGCAAATTATCCGACCATAACCACGGCACCACCACCTTTGTGGAACCCAATGAAAATCTGGAGCTGGCGATTACCAGTTTCTACAAAAAGATTGAAGCCCCGGTGCTGACGGATGCCGCGCTGGATTTTGACGGCCTGCAAGTCAGCAAAATGTACCCGCAGAAACTGGGCGATCTGTTTGCCGATAGCGAAGTGATTCTGCTGGGCCGTTATGCGGGCAACGGCAAAGGGACCGTCACCCTGAGCGGCAAGGTGGGCAATGAAACCAAGCAGTTCAGCTACCCGGTGACTTGGGTGGCGGGCACCCAGCATAGTCAGTTGCCACGGCTGTGGGCCGGTCGGCGCATTGCCTACCTGCTGGATGCCATTCGTCAGAACGGGGAAAACGCCGAGACCAAGAATGAAATTATCGCCCTCAGCAAGCAATATGGTATTGTGACGCCGTACACTTCCTACCTGTCTGTGGAAGGTGAAACACAACTGCGGACAATGGGCGCTAATGGCGGCAGCATGCCGGCTGCGGCGCCGATGGCCAGCCGGGCGGTCATGGATTCTTCCAGCGGCGCTGGTGCGGTGAAGCTGTCCAAATCCCTGAATGCCATGAAGGCCCAGGCGTCGGTGAGTTCATTGAACGCGGCTCAGGCCCCGGCGGCTGCATCAGGAAATATGGCCGCAGAAAGCCAGATTGCCGAACTTGGGGTGAAAACCATCGGCACCAAAACGTTTATTCGCTCCAAAGAGGGTGTTTGGACCGATACAGCCTACGATGAGAAGAAAGACGGCAAACCAACCACCGTCACCTTCGGCACCGATGCCTATTTCGATCTGCTGGCCGCCAAGCCGGAACTGCTCCCTTACTTCAGTCTGGGAGAACAGGTTGTTGTGGTGGTGCGTGAAGCCGACGGCACCCGCAAAGTCTATCAAGTCCTGCCTACAAACGAAAAAGCCGGTTAACCGGCTTTATCTTGCCACGTCCCCCGGCCAGACCCGCCGGGGGCTTTTTATTAGGAATAGTAGCATTTTTTTGGAGCCACACAACAAGTCTGGGATTGCAGCGTACCTGAGAGCAGGCATTGAATCGGCTGCAAAACATGCTGGAAGCGTCAAGTACCCATGTAGGCAATAGGCAGGCTGCTTTATGATTGGTTCAATAGGGGCATTGATTAGAAGAGATGACCATTTTGGGAGTGAGCGGGGTTTTTTGCCGAAGATAGGATTGTAGCCTGTCAGTCGGTTAGGTGGCAGGTGGTTTAACTTGGCTGAATTTATCACTGCCGAAGTTTATCACTATTGTTAAATTGCCAAGCCGGATGAGTATTTAGTCAACATGCTCTTGTTTCGACGTATTTATAGCAGAGAGATATAGTTTTGTTAAAAAATTCGGCGATGGAGTCAATGCGCTTTTGTTGATTGTTTTTATTTTAAAAGTTCGATTTTTAGTGAGAGAGCGCAATGAATCTATTTATGAAAAAGCCGAAGCCTGAGTCGGCTCAGCAGTCGTCAACGCCTGTGAAGGGATCGCTTGGAAATTTCCCCGTACCCGGTCAGTTTCTGAACGCAAATTTGGGGCAAGCCTTTAATTTGCTGGCCCAGATGCAGCCGGAGAGTAATGCGGATGCATTTGTCGATCAGTTATTCGATGGTGGCCCTGTGCCGACTGAATCGTTGCTTTCGCCTACCGAACAGCAATCTCCCGCTACGTTGGCGGGGACGGTGCCCACGTCCGTTCTGGGCCAGGAAAGCCGTTTATCGGACAGTGTGTTATGGCAACTGCATGAAGAATATTATGCCCGGATGGGAGTCGGTGCCTGGGACGGGACCGTGCCCTGTTTCGTAACCAGCAGCGCCTTTATTGCCGAGGCGTATGCGGAGATGATTCTGAGTTTTTTGCAGGATTATGAGGCTCACTTGAACAAAGACGAGCCGGTTTATATTGTGGAGATGGCGACCGGCGTCGGGCGCTTCAGTCATTTGTTAATGCGGGAACTGGAAATTAAACTGGCCTATTTTTCCAAATTGAAGGATCTCAAGATTCGCTACATTATGACCGATTTTACGGAAAATAATGTCAACGTATGGCGACAGCATGAGAAGTTTCAACCTTACCTTGAAAAAGGGATGCTGGATTTTGCCGTATTCCGGCCGGAAGATGAAAATACCTTGAACCTGCTAATCAGCGGGCAAACCGTGTCGGCCAGCCGGGTTAAAAACCCGTTGATTGCCATTGCCAATTATTTTTTCGATACCATCCGGCAGGATATGTTCAGGATGACCGGCGGCGTCCTGCAAGAGGGTCTGGTGACGCTGAAACGTGAGACGAAAGATTCACCGGAAATGATGGATGAATCCATTCGTTTTGATAACATTCAAACCCACTACCGTTACCGGGACATTACGCCGGATACCTATTATGATGTGCCGGAATTTAACGCGGTTTTAAAGGAATATCAATCCACCGTGCGCAACGGCACCATTATTTTCCCGATTGGCGCATTGCGGGCCATTCGCAATTTACAGCACCTGTCCGGCAATAACCTGGTGCTGTTATCGTCCGATAAAGCCTATGCCGCTCAGGAGCATATGTTTCTGTACAATCAGCATAACTTCGCGGTGCATGGCTCGTTTTCCTACATGGTGAACTATGATGCCATTGGTAAGTATTTTAACCAAATGCCGCAGGGGCAATATTTTCCGGCCACCAACTGGAGCGTCAGTTTGCAGACGGTGTGCGGATTGGGCGTAAAGCAGCCTGCGGTACGGTTTGAGCGGATGAAATATTACTTTGACCAGTATTTGAACATGGCCAATAATATTAGTTCCTTAACGCGCATGTTACCGAACGAGCCGGAGGGACTTGGTAAACTGCTGGCCATTGTGCGGACCGCCTTGGGCGATCCTCGCGCGTTTTGCCAGGTGATACCGCGCATTCTGGAATATCTTCCCAATGCCACCATGGAAGAAAAGCATGATTTGGTGCAATTAATGGAAATCAGTTGGCAGAAATACTTCTTTTTCCGGGGAGAGCTGAATTTGCCGTATTGGTTTGCGGAATTGTACTATAACTTGAATTTGCAAGAAAAATGCCTGGCCTGCCTGGAAGAGGCTTTAAACGGTTACAGCGAATATGCGATGGAATACTATTACTTGCAGGGTCGTTGTTATGAGAAATTAAACCAGTGGCAACGGGCGCAACAGGCTTACGAGCAATCCTTGAAGCTGTGCCCGGAGTATGAGCAGGCCCGGTATGCCCTGGAAGGGTTAAAATGCCTTGTGCCGGGCGATACCCCGGAAGCTGCCTAAATCAATCCGTTGGCATATTCCGTACAGAGGGTATTTAGCTATGAATAAATCTTGCCGTCGATAAGTCTTGGGACAGGTTTGTTTCATCGCTCCCAACCCTAAATCCGCATGGCTTATTGATTGGGATGCCGACTGTTTTAATCGGAAACCATAAGCAATATGCGCAGCTTGGCCAAGCGGGCTTGAGCCTGTTGCGATTACGCGACCACGTTTACCGTAGGTGTTAAAGGCGGTGGTGGATGAAATTGCGGTCTATCCGCATCGGAATCAAATGCGCCTTTCACATCCTCAATGAATGACATGGCTTTATCGCCAACTTGCATAAACTCTTTTCGTAACGTGCCGGTGCCGAACCAATCGGCTTGCCCGGTTTTAAATCCGGCCTTTTTTCCGCTCGCTATATCAGTATCGGGATTGTCGCCGACCATCATAATCTGATCCGCAGGCAAGCCGCCCATGGCCTGTTGCATCATTTCCAGGCTTTCGGTGCCGGGTTTTTGCCCGTTGCTGATGGCGGCGACCCGAATGCCCGCATCCGCCAATTCTTTCTGGAATTGCTGAATCAGCTCGCCGTCCGGATTATTGCTGATAATGCCCAGCTGGATGCCATTGTCCTGCAACGTCTTCAGCCGTTGTTTCAGTTCCGGCGGAATGCTGCGATCGCTTCCGAGTTTGTATTTCGAGAGCGTGTCATCAATATCGAAGATCATGCCCTGAATATTGCCGGCGCTGCGCACGTTCTCCGGCGTTAAGTCATTGTAGCTTTTAAAGATCAGATCGGGTTTGTTTGGGTCCCCGCCGCCGGTTCGGCGCACAAAAGTGTCCCCGGACGCGCTTTGGCTTTGAAGCGACGGGCCGCTCCCGGGCATCGTATTATTGGGGCGCCATTGAGAATTCTGCTGATAAGGCTGCGGCGGTGGTTGCCCGGCTGGAGGCGGAGCACCCGGATAGGCGCTATTAAACGCCGGATAGCCTGAATTGTATGAATATGTGCCCACGACGGTAACCTCGAATGAAAGCTGCCGAATAATTCAGTCGCAATGGTATCTGCGGCTGAAATGCCTGCAAACTGATCCCTAAAGAGTCCCTATTTTTAGTCCTGTTAGCACAAAAACCAACTCTCCGTAAATTTTGCTACTGTTGTAATGATTTATGCAGACTCGGTTAGCATGCGTCACTCTCGCGCCGGGGCATACCAGTAGTATGCGAGGGGGAAAATTGATACGGGGGGTTATGTCTGGAAGTCTTTTTTCCCTGCCGTGAATCCATGATGCCGGAAAATCGGTTGCGGTGTACTTAAATCAGGCCACTCCCCAGCAGCACGGCATAGATAACCAGTAAACCGCCTACCAGCTTTTGAATAGTACTGAAAGTGACTTTCTGGATAAATCGCGCACCCAGGACGGCCCCTAAAAACGCGGAACCGATCCCGGCCAGAATAAGCCCCGCCTCACCAGATTTCAGCAGAAGCCCAAAGTCACCGGCGAAAAAGGTAACCCCATATACAATCAGCCGGGACAGATCAATCACGATTGCTGACAACACGGTGGTGCCGATGAATGTTTCCTTGTCCAGGCCCAGACGGATCAGGAATGCGGCCCGCAATGCGCCCTGGTGTCCTGTGAGGCCACCAAAAAAGCCTGAAAGCGCACCTCCTAAAGGTACCCATTTTGGGGGAAACGCCAGGTGCTGAAATCCGGGACTCAGTTCCAGCCAGGCGAAAAGGGCCATTAACGCCGCCACCACCAGCTTGATGGGGGAAATAGAGAAGGTGTGACCCAGGGCCTGATATTGGCCAAGCGCCGGCAAGTGGCTCAAATGCTCCAGCAGCAGTGCGCCAATGATGGCCATGAGGGCTGCGGGCAGGGAAAAGGAGGCCACGATTTTAAGGTCGGCCTTTGGCCCAATCAGGACGGCTTTAAACAGATTGTTGGCCAAGTGGACAATGGCTGTGGCCGCAATGGCGACATCCACCGGAAAATACAGCAGAAATACCGGTAAAAGCAGGGTTCCCAACCCGAAGCCGGACAAGAACGTTAGGGTGGAAACAAGAATGGTTGCCACAATAATGATGAAGTAAGGCATGCGGGTTTCCAAACAGTTAGAAATTATACAGTTGCCACATCAGCATTGTACCGGAGGACGGTTCTGTTTGCCGCTTGCTGTCGCTTGAGTCAATACGGAACTGCAAGAGTGAGCGATAACGGAGAACTCCGCCTCATGAATGTAAACAAATAGTTATATTTCCTTTAGAGGGGCGTATGCTGGCCGATGCCTCTGATATATACAAATTTTTCTACCTGAGGACTTGAAATGGCCATTTTTCCTGCCAGAGGCAACACACTGGGAGAGTATGCCCTGATGTTCGGGTTACTGATTCTGATTGCGGTTGGGGCGATGAAGTTGCTGGGCGGTTCTATCGACAAGCTGTTTTCACACCCTTCCACTACAATAAGCAGCCATCCTGTGCAGGATATGGTCAGCATGAAGTTTGGTTCCGGGGCGGCAACGGGTATTCAGGTAGGAGCCTCCAGCAGTTCAGCTCCAGGGAAGAATCCCTCGAATCAAAAACTATCTGACCAGCTAATCTCTGACGGGGTTTCGGGAGGCACCAACGCCACCAGTGTTGACGGCAACACCGGCACCCACGCCGTAATCAGAACGCTGGGGGTCGCTAAAAAGCTGGAAGAAATGGCGGAAGAGGAGACAGATCCATCTTTAAAAGAAAAATTGATGGCCATTGCGGCTCAGGCTTACTTCTTGTCCGGCGGGGAGGCCAGTCTGGAATATGGACAAAATCCCGGCAGCAATCCTCAATTAAAGGCATTGGCCGACCTGGTCGAGGATCCGCAGAATCCATCTGCGGGTGATCCGGCCATGGCGCAACCATCCAGCATAAAACATCGCAGGTTAAGGCAAAATCCCAGGAGTATTTGAACGATCCGGCTGCGTCATTCCAGGATAAGGCCACTATTCAGCAACTAACGCAGCAGATTAACAATCAATATATCGATAATTATCAAGAGAGAATTTTAGCTATTAAGAATTCAGCGGATAGAGATCGCTATATTAAACTCCCACCGTTGAAAAATACTGAAAGCGGTATGGAAACCCTCGCGCCTGTGGCCAAGGCTTTATTGAATACGGAGCCTACGGACGTGAACGGCACCGTGGTGGTGAAAACAACCGTCCGTAACGGTGAACGGATTGAGGAAAAAGCCGGAGAACAGCGCCGTTAATTTGTCCAGGGAGAATTTAGTTGCGGCGCGCTGCGCTGACTGCACTATGCTGTCTTGTCCAGCTTGTCCGCTGTGTCCGGTTTTTTCTGATCCTTCAGCTCTTTCTGTTTCTGCTGTTCAGGCTTTTTGTTGCCCGATGCGTCAAAGCCGTTTTCCATAAAGGTTTCTTCCAGGGCGACATGGAGATCGCTCCATAATTCTTCCGCTTGCTCCTTGTCTTTCTTTTTCAGATTGAGGAGTTGTTTGACAATGGTGTTAAACCATTGAATGTGCTCGTCATTAAAACCGAAGGCTTTGGCAAGCTGGGCATGTCCACCATGCTCCGGGAACTCTTGAGCTTCAAGTCGGGCAACATGAGCCATTTTCTCAATGCTTTTTGCGGGAAACTTTTGTAGCTTTGCTTTGTAGTAGTTAAATTCGATATCACCGGCAAAGCGTGGTGCAGAGGATGGTTTTGGCTGGTTGCCGGCTCTGGCGTGCGAGGAGACAAGCATGGGACATTCCTTAGATTCGAGATGGGCATGCTGTTTAGCAGGATCGAATTAAATCATAAGCGAGTCTTAAAACACAGTTTTGGACTCAAAGGCGTGCCTTGCCAAAATCTTTGAAGCCGTCGAACCACAGCGGTACGAATGGCCTTGAAACTATGTATAACCCCAGGTATCAGTGGTGGGCGAGGAGAGACTCGAACTCTCACGTATTGCTACACTGGCTCCTAAGACCAGCGCGTCTACCATTTCGCCACTCGCCCGAACGTGTTGCGAAGAAGTTTTATTGTAGGCGGCTCGGGGTTAAATTTCAACGGACGCCCAATAGATGCCGGGAATTAGCTGTCCAGGTAGATTTTTTCCGGCTCCGGCTTTTCCAAATCCGCCAAGCGAGACTTCCGCAAGGGGCGGGTGGAGGCAGGCGTGGAGCCCAGGCGCTCGATGACCTTGGTGGCCATGCGCTCTTCTTCTAATTCCTTGGCCAGTTTTTTGTTCTCATGCTCCAAATCCCGAATGACTGCCTTCAGACGGGTGATTTCGGAATCTTCTTCCCGCTTTTGCACGGTACGCTTGTTGACTTCCGATACCAGCGCCTTCATGGCCGATTCCAGCTCGCTGTCGGCAGCGGCATGGAAGTTCTGCCCGGCTTCCGGCGTGGCGCCCGCGTGTTTGCAATGGCGCTTCCGTACCTTGATTTGAGTCGTTTCGCCCTTGGCGTAATAGTAAAACTCGCCGGGCTTCAAGGCTTTAATGGCCGCAAACGAGATACCCGCCTCGTTCAGGAATGGCTTAATGGCCTTATAATCCTGCTCGGATTGAATCCCACCAAACCAGAATCGGTTGCATTGGCTCAGAATGTCCTTGTTCAAGCTGGCCGGACGCTGAGTAGCCCACAGACTATCGATTGCGCGTTTCCGTCCCCGCTTGGCAATCTTCTGGGAGGCCTGAACCGGGTCCATGGTCTTCTTTTTGCCCTTCTTTACGGAGGTGGCCGCCATGCGTTGGGGCGCATAAATCTGCGCTTCCTCTACCACCAAACGAATTTTGGTGCGGTATTTCTGCTCCGCGTGAAATAGCGAGTCTACAATCAGGCCGTACAGGTGCTGCTGCTCCTCATCCAGAAACTCCGAGAGGTCAAACACGGCAGACAGCCGGTTTTGCAGCATGGCCTCAATATATAAGTCGATGGCGTCCTCTTCCATCGGCAAGGTGCCGTGCTCCCCGCCGATAATCAGCATGGGATAGCGGGCAGCCAGCGTAAAATGCTCACCTTCCGGGTCGATGACGCAGGTTAGTATGCCATTTTCCAGCGTCTCTTCCAGAAGGACGCCGGTGAGGTAGGATTTTCCCATACCAGAGGAGGCCAAAATAGCGTCTCGTTCACCCGTGGTGGCAAAGGCGTCCAGGGGAATGCTGAAATTCTTGGCTACTTGGAGGGCTCTCGATCCGGGAACGATGCGGTTTTTGAGAAAACGGAACATAAGCTCATTATAAGGCAAATCATCAGCGGTAGGGAATGCCTTCCTCGCTTGGGGAATGGATTGGCTTTTCAATTTCAGGTATGATTCACGGACGGACGCAAACACCTTTCAGTTGCAAACGATAAGATACCTGAGCCATATACGGACCTCATGCGTCCCGGATCTTGTTGTAGTACGGATTGAAGTTATAAAAGGAGAGATGATATGCCTGAGCCCAGAAGCGGTAATGTGGAAGTGGGCGGAATTTCCTGGCTGGCCCGCATGATTGACAAGGCCCGTCTGGAAGCGGCCGGTGAAATCGAGCAGTATGACCTGGAATACCCCTGTCCTATGGATCAAGGGTTATTGCGCCAGTTGGGCATTGATGCCGAAATTTTCCAGAACATCGCCGTGTCGGCATCCACCGATGAGCAGGTGGTGTTTGAGCTTGAGAGAGTAGGTGCGAACCTGCCCGGCAAACAAGTTCGATAAAAAGAGCGTGGCTCTCATTGAGAGAAATCACAGAATAGTGAAGGCGGTTCTCCTAAGATATTACTTGGAGACTGTCTCATTGTAGCTTTTTCTTTATTTTACTCGGCTGATTATAAAAGAATAGGGACTTTAAGCGTGGCAACATCCACTGTGAATCAAGGAACTCAACGAAAAGATAATTGGCGTCTGGAGCCGCTTTTGAGCGCTTTGGCGTTGATTTTCTTTATCGTTTACGCAACGGTCCGGGCGTTGCAGAACCAACCCAGCGAAGTGCCCGGCACACACTATATTTCTCCCCTCTACTCGCCATATTTGCCCCATTTGTTCCATACCTTTGGCATTTCGTTGCCGGGCCTGGAAAAAGTGTTGCCGAATGGTAGCCTGGGCTGGGCCTTATCCCCGGCACTCTTCATTATGTGGGTGCCTGCCGGTTTTCGGGCCACCTGCTATTTCTACCGGCGCGTTTATTACCGGGCGTTCTTTACCGCTCCGGTGGCCTGCGCGGTGGATGCCAAACCCAAAAGCCCTTTAATTGCGCTGCTGGGTGAAGGCCAGAAATATTGGGGCGAAAAGGTTTTCCCGATGGTGCTGATGAACCTGCACCGCTATTTCTTCTATATGGCGGCCTTGTTCATTTTCCTGCACGTGATTGATCTGCTGACCTGCTTCTTCCTGCCGGATTACAGCGGCCTGCGTATCGGCGTGGGTAGCTTTGTGATTCTGGCTGATGTGGTGCTGTTGTCCTTGTACGCCTTCAGCTGCCATTCCTGGCGGCATTTGTTGGGTGGTCAGGTGGATTGCTTCTCCTCCTGCCCGCTGAATGAAGCGCGTGGACATGCCTGGGAGCGTCAGAGCCTGCTGAATACCAAGCACGGCCTGTTCGGCTGGATCAGCCTGTTCTGGGTAATCATCGCTGATATTTATATGACGCTGGCTTCCCAAGGCGTCATCAAGGATTTCGTATTCTATAGCAATACGTGGAAAGGTATTTTCGGATGACCCTCTCTTACGAAACACACACGCATGACGTGATCGTCATCGGGGCGGGTGGTGCCGGTCTGCGGGCCGCGATTGAAGTATCCGCCCAGGGGCTGTCCGTGGCCCTGATTTGTAAATCCCTGTTGGGCAAAGCCCACACCGTAATGGCGGAAGGCGGCGCTGCCGCCGCGTTGGGCAATGTCGATCCGCAGGATGGTTGGCAAACCCACTTCAAGGACACCATTAAAGGTGGTAAGTTCCTGAACAACTGGCGCATGGCTGAGCTACACGCCAAGCAGGCCCCGGAACGCATTCGCGAGCTGGAACTGTGGGGCGCCGTATTCGACCGCACCAAGGACGGCAAGATCAGCCAACGTGCGTTTGGTGGGCACACCTACAAACGTTTGGCCCACGTGGGCGACCGTACCGGTTTGGAGTTGATCCGCACCCTGCAGGATAAAGGGATTCACTCCGGTATCGATATCTTCATGGAATGCACCATCTCCAAGTTGTTGCAAGACGGTGACGGGCGGGTAAACGGCGCGTTCGGTTACTGGCGTGAAAGCGGCCGTTTCGTTACATTCAACGCCAAGGCGGTGATTCTGGCGACCGGCGGAACGGGTAAAGCCTGGAAAGTCACTTCCAACTCCTGGGAATACACCGGGGACGGTCATGGATTGGCCTACAACGCGGGCGCTGAGCTGCTGGATATGGAGTTTATCCAGTTCCACCCCACCGGCATGGTATGGCCGCCGGGCGTACGCGGCATTCTGGTGACGGAAGGCGTTCGCGGTGAAGGCGGTATTCTTCGCAACAAAAACGGCGAGCGCTTCATGTTCAAGTATCTGCCGGAAAGCACCCGCAAATCCTTCGCGGACACCGAGAAAGAAGCCAAGCAATGGGTGGAAGACACCGTTGCCAACCGTCCGACCACGGCCAGAAGACCACCCGAACTCTCCACGCGGGATAACGTGGCGTTGGCTATTTATACCGAAGTTAAAGAAGGTCGCGGCACCCCGCATGGCGGTGCGTTCCTGGATATCAGTTACCAGGATGCCGACCGCGTTAAGCGCAAGCTGCCCAGCATGTACCACCAGTTCAAGGAATTGGCGGATGTGGACATTACCAAAGCCCCTATGGAAGTGGGCCCCACGATGCACTACACGATGGGCGGCATCCGCGTAAACCCGGAATCCCAAATGACCAAGGTGCCCGGCCTGTTTGCCGCCGGAGAAGTGGCTGCCGGTCTGCATGGCGCCAACCGTCTGGGTGGCAACTCCCTGTCCGACTTGCTGGTATTTGGCCGCTTGGCCGGCTTGGGCGCTGTGGAATACGCCAAACAGTATGATGGTTCCCCGAAAGCCGATGTCGATCAGATCAAGCAGGCTGCCGAGGATCTGATGGCCCCATTTGAGCGGGATGGCGAAGGCCCGTACGAAATTCACCGCGATCTGCAAGAGATTATGCAGCACAAGGTGGGTATCGTCCGGAACGAGGAAGACCTGAAAGCCGCTGTGGCCGCGCTGGATGATATCCAAAAACGGGTCGATAAGGTGTCCGTAGACGGATCGATTCAATTCAACCCTGGCTGGCACTTGGCGCAAGACCTTAAGAACATGATCCTCGTGTCCAAAGCGGTTGCCAAGTGTGCCCTGGAGCGTCGGGAAAGCCGTGGTGGCCATACCCGCCTGGATTACCCGAACTACGATACGCAATTGTCTCAGGTGAATTCCATTGTGACCAAAGGTGTGGACGGCCAGCTGCAATACAACACGGCTCCGCTGCCGGAAATGCCCGCAGAACTGAAGAAACTCTTTGAGGAGGATAAAAAATAATGGCGCAGACCGCGACAAGTCACGCCTCAACCGCCACCGGCGAACAGAAAATCGCCACATTCCAGGTATATCGTGGCGAAGGCGAGAAAGGCGAGCTCAAAGAGTACAAGGTTCCAGTAGAGTCCGGCATGGTGGTTCTGGATGCCATGCACTACATTCAGGGCTTCCAAAGCCCTGATTTGGCGGTGCGTTGGAACTGCAAGGCGGCCAAATGCGGCTCATGCAGCGCCGAGGTAAACGGCAAACCCAGCCTGATGTGCAAAACCCGGCTGGATCACCTGGATATCAGTCAGCCCATCGTGGTGAACCCCATCAAAACCTTCCCGCACATTCGGGATCTGGTGGCCGATGTGAGCTGGAACTACGAGATGAACAAAACCATCCGTCCGTTCACCCCGCCGGATAACAAGCCGGAAGACTGGCGCTATTACCAGAATGATGTGGACCGGGTACAGGAATTCCGCAAGTGTATCGAGTGCTTCCTGTGTCAGGACGTATGCCACGTGCTGCGGAATCACGACCGTAAGGACGCATTCTACGGGCCGCGCTTCATGATTCGCTTGGCGAGCCTGGAAATGCACCCGATGGACCGGGCCGATCGCATCCCGTTCATCAAGGAAAAGGCCGGCGTGGGCCTGTGCAACATTACCAAATGCTGTACGGAAGTCTGCCCGGAGGAAATCCGCATTACGGACAACGGTATTATTCCGCTGAAAGAGCGGGTCGTGGACCGTTACTACGATCCGGTGCTGTGGATGCTGCGTAAGCTGGGCTTTATCCGCTAAACGGATTCGGCAATATAAAGAAAACCGCTCAGGCCAATGCTTGAGCGGTTTTTGTATACAGAGAGCGTAAGTTGGAGATGGTTAAGGTTATGTCTTTAAGAGCATGGGTTCCACGTTTTGGCGGAATTGCGGGTAGCCTATGCTGGGATCCAGGCTGCCGTGCCCTTTGAGACGCCGATATACAAACTCGCCGGTGGGCAGGGATTCGCCGGTTTTCAGGTTTTTCAGGGGTTTGTCGTAATGCGGCGTCAGGAAAAACGGTGTGGAGTAACGCGGCTTGTTCAGGCTGCCCGGATCGCCGACCACCCGGTGCCGAATAGACGGCAGTATACCGGATTGATCGATGGTGCCCTTCGCATTCGTAGTCCCGCCGGTGATAAACGAGAGCATATCCCCGGCGTTGCAGATTAAATGGCCCTCTTGGCTGTGGATGGGCAGCCATTTATCCTCTTGCCCGGCTTTGCGGCGCAGAATTTGCAGGCCGGATTCCGTGGCTTCCGGCAGCAAGGTAATCAGGTTCAGGTCATAATGCTCCCCGGCACGAATGACCGGCTGCCCGGCCTGATAGCGCTGTTGCTCCTGCGGCGTAACTGGCGGGTAGTGAATGGAGCGCAGCAGATGGGAGCCGATAGGCCGGTTGTCTTGCTGGTTGACGACCGTGGATTTCAGGTAGCCGTTATCCTTCATTCCAATGCTGTCCAGATACAAACCGATGGCCTCGATGATTTGAATGCCGGTTTTCTCCATCGAATTGTAGAGTGCCGGGTTAGCGTCCTTGAAGATAGGCACTTCCCGCTCCTGCTCGCTGGGGAATACGTTGGCCACGGCCCCGCTGTGCCATTTCTCGTTAAGGTCGGCATATTTTTTCTCGCCGCCCACTTCGGCTGCTTTTTTCTCTTGTCCCAGCTCGTAATAGCCTCGGTTCCGGCCTAAATCAGCGCGGACGTATTGCTTTTTGGCATTCATGGGCAGGGCAAATACCGATTCCAGTGCGCGGAAATGCCGATTGATCAGCTCTTGCGGCACCCCATGCCCTGCAATGGCCACAAACCCGTAATCGGCAAGGCTTTTACCCAGCTTTTGCACGAATTGGCTCTTTTTGACCGGATCGGCGCTGTTAAAGTCCCGCATGTCCACAACCGGAATGTTCTGTTGCTTGAGGATTTCCCCGCTGAACTGGACTCTGCCTGGGCGAGCGAGTTGCAGTAACTGGCCGGAGAAGTGCTGACGCTGGAGTGGCGCTGTGGCTTCGGCCTGGGGAGGCGTTGGCGCTTGTGTCGGTATTGATGTCAATGGTTTTTTTACGGCAGGCCGATGGATGCCCGGATACGCCGGACTTCCTGCCGTCGCACGGAAGTGAAGCATATGATAATGTCCCTCTTGAATAATCCCACTTGAAAAATTGCTTGCTTATCTTTTAATACAAAAATAAGCAAAGCACAATCCAATCATCCGGCATTGAAGCGCCGAAGTAATCAAAGTGGGCGGATCAGGACTACACTTCTACCAGGGGCTGTTCCGCCTTAACTACCACACCTTTGGGCACGACGGTCACACCGCCGTCTGAGACATAAAAGCCACGGGCTTCATCCTCTTCCCGATCGTAGCCGATGCGGGCATGGGACGGAATCTCAACGCCTTTATCGATAATGGCCTTGCGAATTTTGGCGTGGCGGCCTACGTTTACGCCATGCATCAGGATGCTTTCCTCCACCAGCGAAAAGCTGTTGACCCGGCAATAGGGCGAGAGCACACACCGTACCAACCGGCCCCCGCTAATGATGCAACCGTCTGATACGATGGAGTCGGTCGCGAAACCCCGGCGTTCCTCGTTATCGAACACATACTTGGACGGCGGTGCCTGATAGGAGTATGTTTTAATTGGCCATTCCCGGTGGTACAGGTTGAATACCGGGGAAATGTGCACCAGATCCATGTTGGCTTCCCAATAGGCGTCAACGGTTCCCACGTCACGCCAGTAGCCGCGCTCCAGTTCGGTTTGGCCCGGCACTAAATTACTGGCGAAGTCGTAGACAAACACCCGGCGGCCTTTTTCAATCATGGACAAAATCACGTTCTTGCCGAAGTCGTGCTGGGAGTCCTCATTGGCCGCATCATCCAGCAATTCGTTCACCAGAACATCCCGGTTGAACACGTAGTTGCCCATAGAAGCCAGCGCGTAACCCGGACGGCCCGGTATTTCCTTGGCATGCTTGGGTTTTTCCTGCCAACCGGTGACCCGGTACATGCTGTCCACTTCAATAATGCCGAAGTCGCTGGCCTGGCTGACCGGCACCGGAATGGCCGCAATGCTTAAATCGGCGGACTGCATTTTGTGGTAATCAATCATCTGGCTCACATCCATCTTGTAGATGTGATCGCCGCCGAATACGCAGACCAGGCTGGGCATTTCGTCGTAAATCAGGTTCAGGTTCTGGTAAATGGCATCGGCGGTGCCTTTATACCAATCTTGCCCCATCCGCATTTGGGCGGGCACCAGGTCCACGTACTGGTTTAGGAAGGGCGACATGGGCCAGGTGCGGGAAATGTGCCGGTTCAGGGAGTCCGACTTGAACTGGGTCAGGATTTTGATTTTGTAGAACTCGGAGTTCACAAAGTTGCTGAGCACGAAATCGATAATGCGGTACTTCCCGCCAAAGGGAACCGCTGGTTTTGCGCGCTCACTGGTTAGGGGAAACAGCCTCTTCCCCTCTCCGCCTGCCAGAACCATGACCAAAACGTTCTTTTTCATAGTGACTCCCATTCTAGCCTATCGAGTTCAAAACCATAAGCCGACGATCGGATAGTTTAACCCCCTGCTCGTCCGGCGCTGCCTTTATATGCCGGGCTAGTCATTATATACAGTATGAGGCAGGGATAAGGCTTCACGCAACCCTTTCTGGTCAGCTCGTCAGGATTCGGGTAAAGTAGGGAAGTCCGCCAAACGGTGCTTTGGTCGCCCCGTCGGCATTGTAATCATAAGGATTTTTTCCGCATGTTAGCCGGAACCAAGCTGTTGGAACGCGCTGCCGCCATTCAACTGGTGGTGATGGATGTGGATGGGGTGCTGACGGACGGCAAAATTACCTACACGTCCGATGATCAGGAAATCAAAAGCTTTAATGTGAAAGACGGCCTGGGAATTTCCCTGGGGGTGCGGGCCGGCATTCAGTTTGCCATTATTACCGCGCGGGAATCCCTGATGGTGCAGCGACGGGCGGAAGACTTGAACATTCAGCACGTCATCCAGAAAACCAGAACCAAGCTGCCCGCCTTTGAAAAACTGGTGCAGGACTTGGGTTTGTCTTTCGAACAGACTGCTTATATTGGGGATGACTTGCCCGACCTGCCGCCCATGCAGATGGCCGGATTGGCCTGCTGCCCGGCGGATGCGGCGGGAGAGGTCAAAGCGATCGCGCATCTGGTGGCCAACCACCGGGGCGGGGAAGGCGCCGTGCGGGAGATTCTGGAATTCATGCTGGAATGCCGGCAGATGCCGCAAAATCTGGTTGCGGAAACTTAACTTAAAGAATTCCAATCGCACGTCGATACGCTGAACAGAGACATTCTTCAAGCGAACCGACGGAGCCAGGCAAGTTGGATAATTTTGACTCCTTTTTTCCGAAAAAGCGGCCTTTGCTGAAAAAAGTGCCGGGCAGCCCGGATGCCATGCAGCTTTTGGACGAGCAAATTCTGGAGGAGATGCTGAATCAATTAGAGGCGTCCTCTGCCGAAGCTGGCTACCCGCTGCAAATTTCGTTCTATGAAAAATTGATGCAATGCGATTTGCTGCTGCCCGTTCCGGCCGGGACCCGCATGGGCATGGAAATGCCGGTGATTATGCTGGAGAACGGTCGCGGAGAAAAAGGACTTCCCCTGTTTACCAGCGAAAACAACATGGCCCTGTGGCTGGAAGGTGAACCGACAGATTACGTCTTTATGCCCTTTGTGGCCTTGTGTGGGTATGCCATATCCGCGCAGGCGGACTATATCGTGGTGAATGCGGCAGGGCCGTATGGTTGCGAGATCTCTTTGCATGACTTCAGCTATCTGGCGGAAGGCTTGCTGCCTCCCCCGCTTGCCACCGGCTCCGAAGCGGGCGGGCGTAAGGCAGGTGAGGTAATGATTGAAAAGAATACCCCCATGCGCCTGGGGCAATCCGCAGGCTTGCCGGATATGCTGATGGAACGCCTGAACCACGTGTTTGAATACAACCGGCAAATCATCGAGCAGGTTTACCTGTTTGACATCGCATTTAATAATGGGCCGCTGCAACCGGCGCTGGCTGTGCGAATGCCGGATGATTGCGAAGCGAAATGGGAAACGGAGCTATGGCCCACCCTTCAGGCCATTTTGCATGAAATGATGGAAAGGCGGGCCATATTGAATGTATTCCTGCTGAACCAGTCGGGCCGCTTGGAAAGCCATGTCAAAGAGCTGACCAATCCCATTTTTACCGGTAAACCGGCTAGCTAACCGGCTGCGGCATCAGCGACTTGTATTCGGCCAGTAATTTCTCGATGCGGGCCATTTCCTGATCATCCGGCGGCACCATGGGGGAGCGCAAAACGGGCTCCATCATGCCCAGCCGGGCCAGGCAGGTTTTCATGACCGTGGGGTTGGGCAGGAAAAAGATTTCCCGCGCCAGATTCAGTTGTTTCAGGTGCAACTTCAGCGCTTGCTCCCGCTCGCCCCGTTTGGCGGCCTGAATCATCTCCCGCAGCAGCTTTCCTGTTAAGTGCGCCAGTACGCTGATGGTGCCGTAGGCCCCGCAAGCAATCATGGGCACCGTCAGGGAATCATCTCCGCACCAGGTGCGCCAGGTATCTTTGGGCAATTTGGCGCTGATTTCGCTGACCTGATCCATGTCCGGGTGGCTTTGCTTGACCCCGATAATGTTGGGGCATTGCTTGTGCAGGGTTGCCATCGTGTCCGGGCTCATCAACACTCCGCAGCGGCTGGGGATGTTGTAGATTACGATCTCGGTATTCACCACGGCCTGGGCCACGCGGCGGAAGTGCTCAATCATACCCGCCTGGGAGGGCTTGTTGTAGTACGGCACGACCACTAATAGCGCATCCACGCCCAACGCGGCAATTTTACGGGCTTCTTCCACGCTTTTGTTGGTGTCGTTGGAGCCAACGCCCACCATAAGTTGTACGTTCCTTCCGCGTACGGCGTTTTTGACCACCTTTACCAGCTCGACTTTCTCGTCAAAGGTCAGGGTTGGGCCTTCGCCGGTGGTGCCATTCACCAGAAGGCCGTCGCAGCCGTTGTCGGTCAGATAAACGGCCAACTGTTCGGCCTTTTCATAATCGATGGATTCATCCCGCTTGAATGGCGTCACCATGGCGGGAATCAACTCGGCTGTAAGATGAGGACCTGTTGTATTGGACATATGAACCTCTTGCTGAATACTGACTGGATGAACTAAACCTGGGCGGGCTCTTGACGAGCGCTGCCCTGCTTCAACCAGTTGTTCTTCACCAATACTTCCGCCAGGCGAACCGCGTTCAGGGCGGCGCCGATGCGCAGGTTATCCGCTACAATCCACATGTTCAGGCCGTGTTCGGGGTTAGAGGTATCCCGGCGAATGCGGCCCACATAAACGGGATCCTTACCGGTTGCTTCCACCGGGGTTGGGAAATCCTTGGGATTACGGGCCACCACCACGTCCGGGGTTTTCTCCAGAATGTCCATCGCTTCCTGCGGGGAAACCGGCTTTTTGAATTCCAGGGTAGCCGATTCGCTGTGCCCAATCAGTACCGGCACCCGAATGGCGGTGGCGGTTACTTTTAAATCGGGCCGGTGCAGGATTTTACGGCTTTCATGAATGACCTTGGTTTCTTCCTTGGTATAGCCGTCTTCCACGCCGCCTTCCACAAACTGGTCAATTTGAGCGACCAGGTTGAACGCGATGGGTCGGGCGAATACCCGGTTCTCCGGAGCCTTGGCTTCATCCCGGTGGCCGGTTTCCGGGCCGCCCATCAGGCGGTAAACCGTGCCGGTGGTTTCCATCAGCTCGTCCATGCCTTCTTTGCCGGCGCCGCTAACGGATTGATAAGTGCTCACAATCACCCGCTCCAGGCCGAATGCGTCATCTAATGCTTTGAAAACGGGCATAAGTTGTGCGGTAGAGCAGTTTGGGTTGGCGATAATGCCCTTGTGGTGCTGGATATCTGCATCGTTGACGCCAGCTACGACCAGGGGCACCCCTTCGGTCAGCCGGAAGCAACTGGTGTTATCAATCACCACGCAGCCGCGTTTTACGGCTTCCGGTACCAGTTCCTGGCTCACGGAACCACCGGCGGAAGCCAAGACGATGTCCACGCCTTCAAATGCGTCCGGCGTGGCTTCTTCCACCGTAATGTCCTGCCCCATAAAATTGATCAGGGAGCCAGCAGTCCGTTTGCTGGCCAGCGGTTTAAGCTTCTTCACCGGGAATTGTCTTTCCTCCAGAATCTGGATCAGGTGGGATCCTACCAGTCCGGTGGCTCCCAGAATGGCAACCGTATATCCGTTTTGTTGCGCTGAGGCAGTCATTCGACGATCTCCTGTGTGAAAAGCAGCTTAATGTCACGCTTATAACCGCCTCATTATACCTGAATGCTAAATATTTCGCATTGGGGGTCAAGATTTAGGCAGGAAAACAAAAAAAAGCCCCTTTGGGATGCAAAGGGGAAATTTTGTTAGAAAGTCGTTATTGTTAGAGAATTGATAAAGTCTTTTATACAGCGGCTTTGCTGAACTGAAGCACCTTACGATCGGCTTCGTAGCTGCGTTTGTCCACTACGGGAATCTGCATGCCCAGCTCGCCCAGGATAAATTCGGCAATCCAGCGGAATTTGGGGCGGTTGGCGTTGCGGATGTAGAATTCCTGAACCGCTTCAACGGAGGGTTGGCCAATGCGAACCAACACCATGGCGGATACGGACTTCACCCGGTTGTGGTTAGACTTCAGACCCTGAATCAGGTAGGGTACGGCAGGCTTGCCGATGCGGGTCAGTAAATTTTCGGCTTTGTTGGCGGTTGCTTTGTCGGCGTCTTCCAGAGATTCAATCAGGAATTCAATCAGTTCTTCCAGGGAAACGGTCTGATTTTCGCGATTAAAGCTAAAGTCCTTGTTCCAAATTAGGTGGAACTTGATTGTCTCAAGACTGATTGGTGAGGTTGTCATCGGTACTAAACTCTCCACGTCCATCGCGCTTTCATTGAGATTAATTAAGTTTATACCTGATTTTCAGAAGGGGGGCAATTTCCGCGAAGCGGGCCGAGCTACTGTATAAGACACCAAAAAAATATTTTCTTTACCTCTTAGCGGAAACGATTTTTGGGGGTGAAACTTTTGAAAATTTAAAAAGGCGCTTTCTTACTGGTTTTTACTCGGATCTCAAGTCTGGTTACAAACAGTAACGATCAGCTTTTCTTTATCTCTTGGGACATAAAACCCTGACAATTCCTTAACGGGTTTTTTAGAGAATCTTTACATTTTCTTTATTTGAAGGTTGGGCTGTTTAAAGGAGTTTGAACTCGGCAGCAGCCCTACGGAACGGTCTTGATGAGGACGGCGGCAAATGCGCTGGCTTGCAACAGGCCGGCGGCGCTGCCCTGGTAAATGGAAAGTTCAATCGTGCCGCCGCTGGACGGAACGGCGACCACCTGATCCGCCGGATAGTCTGAGGAAACGACCGCCGCGTAATTGGGAAAATACGGGCAAAGGAATGCCGGGCCTTCCGCGATTTGAACGGAGAGGAGGCTGCCTTTGGCTATCCAGGCCTGGGGAATGTTGGTAATCAAGTTGCCAAAGGTGTCGCAAGCGGCAATTTCCCCTTGGCAACAGATGGCGTTGTCGGCTTCCGTCCGGGTGGCGGGCTGTCGCTTAATATGGATCACCTGGGAAACGGGCGACCCAAGCTGACTAAGGAAATGAGGCAGGGAGCCGCTCAGAAAGGCGTTGGCGGTTAAGGCCGCGATGGGGGCGTAAACATCCCGGCCATGAAAAGTCTGGCTGCGGCCGTGCAGGCTGAGAGTGTCCTGCTGATAGAACGCGGCGTTGCGAATGTCATAAATCTGCAGGTCTGTGTCCGAGTTCTCAAAAATCGGGGTCAGCAGTCCGTTGTCCGGGGCGATGAAGACCTGATTGCGTACTGGGCAGTAGCAAAGCAGCGAAGCCTGCTCCGTACTGCCGACGCCCGGATCGACAATGCTGACAAAAACGGTTTTGGGCGGAAAGTAGGAAACGGCATTTTCCAAAATCCACATGCCATGCCGAATATCCTGGGGGGCTACCCCATGACTGATGTCCACTACCGGCACCGGTGCGTCCAGTTTGGAATAGATAACCCCTTTCATCACGCCCACAAAGCCGTCGCGCTCGCCAAAGTCGGTAAGTAGGGCAATCGTTGGAAAATCCATTTGAAAGCCGCTCCTGACAAGATTATGATTATAAAGACTAGCGAATTTGACGGCGCCTGTATAGCAATTTGCAATCTGGAGTTGATACGGCTGGTTTAACGAGAAGAGGCGTGATGCCATCATGACGGTTTCCCTGTACTACGGCGATGAAGAATACCTTCTGCACGAGGAGGTTAAACGCCTGCGGGCAGAGGTGGTGAATCCCCAAATGGGAAGCCTGGGGCATAAGCTGCTGGAAAACCCTTCCATTGGCGAGGTGTTGGAAGCCGTGGGGGCGGTTTGCTTTAACCTGGGCGGCAAGACCCTGATTGAAATTCAGGATTTTCCCTTCCTCAACAAGGCGGCTTCGGCCTCGGCGGATGAAAAGCAGTTGGCCGAACTGATGGAACTGCTGGAAAATCACGATGAAACCAAGCATATTCTGTTTGTCAGCACCAAAATCAACCGAAGCGTCAAATTTCCCAAGTGGCTGACCTCTAATAAAAAGCTGGGGTTGGATTTGCGGGAGTGCAAGTCCCTGGCCTTCTGGCAGACGGATGACGCCATTCAGCGCATTATGCAGGAATGCAAGCGGCGAGGTATTCAGATTGAGCCCAAGGCGGCCGCATTGCTGGTGGAGCATCAAGGGGTGGCCTTGCTGCCGCTGATGACGGAAATCGAGAAGCTGTCCATTTATGCCGCCGGTCGAACCATTACCGCCGCCGATGTGGCAATCCTCTCCAACCATAACGAGAACACCTTCCACATGCTGGCCGATTGGCTGCATAACCGTAACCGGGCGCAAGTGTTCCAGACTCTGGATGAGCTGCTGCTGCGGCAGTACCCGATTCAACTGTTTGCGCTGACCCAAAGCTGGCTGGGCAATATTTTCCAGTTGCGCTACTGGCAAAAACGGGGCCTCAGCGAGGCCCAGATGGCCGAAATGACCAAAAAGCACCCGTTCAAGGTGAAAAAGGATTTACAGGAATACGGCAGGGTGCCCTTTGAGCGCCTGGAAGCTCTGCGGGCTAAAACGCTGGAGTACGAATGGAAAGCCAAAACCGGCGAACTGAACGCCAAGCTGGCCTTTGAAATGCTGATGGGGAGTTGAGTATGGATACGCTGCTAGAAGCTGATTTGACTGAATTCCATCCGGCTGAACCCCCGAAGCCCCCGGCATTGCCGATGGCGGAAACCTTTTTTGCCGGGGCTATTCTGAGTGACTCCCTGGCGCATGGCTACGTGTTAAAGGGCAAGGCAAGCGGCGCCTTGTATAATCTGGCGTTGCAGGTGGCTCAAATAGTGAATTGTAAACAGCGTCCTGCCTTAACCGTGAATGATCAGCCGGCATTAGCGGATTTGGCTTGCGGGCAATGCAAGGATTGCCGTTGGGTGGCTCAAAATGCGCATCCTGCGGTGTTAACGGTGTCCCGCTTTACCTATCAGGTCAGTGATAAAGACCGGCCTGAGCTGTTGACCAGTGAGGAGCTGGAAAAGCTGGCCCAAAAAGCCAACTGGCCCACCCAGATTAAAACCGACCAGATTGGCCACCTGATTTACCAGTTGGGCATTTCCAGCGAGTACACCCGCGTGGTGATTTTTACGGACGCCGAGGAACTGCCGGCCTCCATCCCGTCGGATGTACCGGCCCCCTCCGAATGGCGAAGCCTGGAAGCGACTCAGGAACGGTCTTTCCACATTCGACCGTTGCAACGCCATATTTTTAACGCCAATTCCGTCAACCGCTTCCTGAAGACGCTGGAAGAGCCCCCGGCCCGCATGCTGTTCTTTTTCATTGCGGAAACCGAGGAGCAATTGCTGGAGACCATTGTGTCCCGGTGTCAGGTGGTGCCTTGCCTGAGTGCGGATTCTGGCAGCGGGCAAACCGTTCCGGAGGCGTATCAGGCGTTTCTGCGGGGCTTTTTGAACCGGCTGGCGCAAAACCCCGATATATATGCCTTGGGCGCGGAATTTGGAGCCTTCTTCCTGCAAGAGCAAGGGTTAAGCACCACCCAGGCATTGGAGGTATTGCAGCTTTACCTGCGACAGCATTTCATGGGGCAAACGGCATTCAGTGAGCACGGCTTTACGGCCTACCGGGCTCTTCAGCAGGATTTAGCCACCGCGCTTCGCATGATTGCCTCCAAAACCAACGAAGGGCAGAGTCTGCTGAATTTGTTCATGTCGGCAAGTCCGCATGTTCAGGCGTTGTTGGCACCGTAAAATTCCTGCCGGGCGGGGGATTCTGGGGGAAGGGTCTTGCCGTTACAAGTTTGTAACATGGGTAACACAAGATGTTGAATGATTGTTTTTATGCAAGTGTAAGGCATAGGTTGGGAAACACCCTCAGAGATTCAACAACAGGCAGGCTGGTTGAGGGTTACCTAGGGATGAGTACAAACGAGTTTAGGGAACATATATAGGAGTGTCGTGGGATGGAAC
>JAJQJM010000135.1 GCA_021323475.1 Vampirovibrio sp. | reverse complement strand
ATGAACACCGGCCACGATGGTTCGCTGACCACCCTACACGCCAACACGCCCCGAGACGCCATTCGACGGATGGAGACGATGGTCATGATGGCAGGGTATGACTTGCCGCAAAAAGCCATTCGGGAACAGATTTCTTCCGCCGTGCATGTGATTATCCAGGCCAGCCGCTTAAGCGACGGCAGCCGCCGCGTTATGAACATCACCGAAGTGGTGGGCATGGAAGGCGAAGTGGTGCTGTTGCAGGACATTTTCCACTTTGTGCAATACGGCGTGGATGAAAACCACAAAATCATCGGCGAGTTCAAACCGACTGGCATCCGCCCCAAATTCCTGGATGTATTGAAAGCGGAAGGCATCGAGATCGACGAATCGCTCTTTGCACTTTAACGCCCTTTCTGGCCCTTGAGTCTGAATCCGTGAGGAGTCAAGCATGAACAGCAATCTACTTATAAGCCTGATTCCCGCCGCCGCGGTGGTGCTTCTGATCATTGGCTTTTACAAAACCATGCTGGAAAAGCAGGTGCAAGCCCAGGAGCATATTCAGGATTTGCTGGGCAAAACCGGCGCCAAACCTGCGGGTGGCTTCCTGCAAAAGGATCAGGACAACATCCTGAAACGCCGCAAGAAAAGCAAGGACGGGCAACTGTCCAAAGCCGACATTCTGGAAATCAAGCTGGAACGGGCCAACATGATTATCACCGCCAACGAGTTCTTTATGATCTCGCTGGCCACCGGCTTTATCGGCAGCATTCTGGTCTGGTTCATGTCCGGGCAGAATCTGCTGATTACCATTCCGTTGGGCGGGGGCTGCCTGTTTCTGCCGTATCTGTACATGACGGTCAAAATCATGCTCCGTATGAAAAAAGCCGCCGCCACGTTCGCGGATGTGCTGGACAGCATGGTCAACGCCTTCAAGACCGGTTTTGGTTTTAGTCGGGCGGTGCAAATGGTGGCCGATAACTATGATGATCCCTGGGGCACCGAATTCGGCAAAATGGCTGCGGAAATGAACCTGGGCTCCAGCGTGGAGGATGCGCTTTACAGCTTATCCAACCGCATACCCTCGCCGGATGTGGATTTGTTCGTCACCGCGCTGCTGATTCAGAAAGAAACCGGCGGTAGTATGGCGGAACTGCTGGGCACCCTCAGCAAAACCATTCGCGAACGCTACAAACTGTTCCAGAAAGTGGGCGCCATTTCTGCCCAGGGCAAGCTGAGCGCGGGCATTGTCTGCTGCGTTCCGTTCATCCTGTGCGCCATTATGTTCCTGTTTCTGCCGGACGCCATGACCAAATTCTTCACCAATCCCATTGGCATTGTGCTGGCCGTACTGGCCGGGTTCTGGATGATTTGCGGCATCGGCGTACTGTACAAAATCGTGCAGATTGAGGTGTAAACGATGGAAATGATCATCGGCATTATTCTAATCGCGCTCACGGTCACGTTTTTGATGGTGGGGATGAAATTCAACAAAGAGGACGAACAAGTTCAGGAACGCATCAGCGGGCTAAGCCAGCGGGAAACCAAAAAACACAGCACCCGCCAAAAGCAGATGGAAAGCAGTTTTGAGCAACGGGTTCTGTTTCCGCTGGCCCAAATGATTTTTGATAAAACCCAGTCATTCATTCCCCTTAGCAGCAAATCCTGGGTAAAAACCAAGCTGATACAGGCCGGTTACCAAAAGCCGCAATACCCCAAAATTTTTCTGGGCATCCAGTTATTATGCACCATCGTGCTGTTCGGGGTGCTTTTCAGTTTCATCGCGCTGTTTGGCAAAATCAACGGCATGTTGGGCTTTGCCATTGCCGTGGTGTTCGGCCTGGTGGGCTACGGGCTGCCGGTGCTGTGGCTGATTCAACAATCCCAAAAGCGCCAGGACGGCATTCAAAAATCGCTGGCAGACTTTTTGGATTTGCTGGTTATATGCGTGGAAGCCGGTTTGGCGCTGGATGTGGCCATCAACAAAATCACCAGCCTGAAGTCCGTCAAGACATCGGCTTACCTGCGCGAGGAATTGAACCGCTATACCCGCGATGTCGGCTTCGGGCGCGCGCGGAAGGACGCCTTGCTGGACATGGCGGAGCGCACCGGCGTGGATGATTTCAATACCATTATCAACGCCATTATTCAGTCTTATGAAATGGGAACCAGCGTAGCCCATACGCTACGGGTTCAGTCGGATTCATTACGGGTGAAGCGCCTGGCCAAGGCCGAGGAAAAGGCGAATAAAATTCCGGTGAAAATGGTTATCCCTATCTATGTCTTTCTGTTCCCGGCCATTTTCGTCTGTATTTTCGGGCCCATCGGCATGATCATGCTCGAGGCGGTCATGAAGATTTTCAACAATGTCAAGTTGGGCGCCTAGGGTCCATTCATGTCCTCTCCTCCATTTGCAGGAGAATTCGTATGACGGGCTTGCCCGATATCGGGCAATGAAGCAATAATATAGATATCACCTTCCTGAAGCGATTTGAGCTGAGTTGCTGAAAAGAGTGTATAAATCACACTTTGCACCCAACGCTCAAATAAGATTCTGCTTTACAATTTGGCTAAATTTAATTATGATAATAGAAATTAACCTCAAGTATAAGTTTGGTTTAGGTTTCCTGAAAGGCAAAGTCCGGCTGGGTTTTTGCAGCGATTTTCAATCGTGAGGCCAAGCTAAATTTCGATCCAATATTTAACTCGGCTTCTATTCAAGAAAGATTTTACAGATATCCAAAAAACATCAGTCACATGGACTGATGTCACGGAACAATTGGTGACGAGTGAGGTAAAAACAAGGCGGGACTTAAATCCCGCTTTTTCTTTTTGCTATGGATTTATGGTTTATTCACCTTGTTGCTTTGAGCTGCTTGAACCCAACAGTCTTGTTGCTATACCTGAAAAATTAATTACAAAGCTGTAATGGTATCCAGGCGATCGCATCCGTATTGTCTCCTCATCTCCACTTATTGACCTTTCGATATCCAAAGGCGCTCCACCTACTCTCATCTGCCTTAATCGGACACAGGAGGCAGACAAATCCCGTCCAAAAATTGTTTTTATTTATCTAAGCGCAATTTGTTGGACGAACGCGCAATATAGGCCAGTAATTTTTAGAGGAGACATCTATGTCCTATTCTTTCGTATGCCCAGGCGAGCGGGTTGGCGGGCCTTCGCCCTATCCGGACACGCAAATTCATTTGCCGAAGCCCAGGCCACCACAACAATAAACAAATCGCTTAAGTGAACCGTATTAATTAACTGCAGAAAGGGTTCAGGCGTCATTGCCTGGATCCTTTCTGCTGAAAATTTATAGCCTTTATTCGGTTAAATTCAACAAAATCAATGGATTACGGAAACTATATCCAAAGTCGCTACCGATATCGGGCAATTCAGGCTTGTTTTTTGTTTTTATTTACTTTAGAGCATGCATTTTTGTTTGAAGCGCAGTTATTTCACAGAGGTAGATCAGAATAGATGAGGATCTTTGAATGCCCCAGAGCGAGCATACGCAAATTCGTTTATACGATTACGATAAATTGAACACCAGTAGCATTTTCCGGCGGTTAACCACCGATATTCACGGCGAGCAACTGCATGATTGGCCCGAAAGACCGGATGGCTCGGAAGGCAAATGGCGGTGGCTAACCACCTAGATGACAAAATTGGGATACAACCAATACGAAGGGAGCCTGACAGGCTCCCTTCGTATTTTGTTATCGCACCTTCAGGGGAAAAGAATTCATGCCCGTTCAGCGGACAGGATATGGCATTGGTCACCGAATCATCACTTAACATTCCTTAAAATATGGCCTGGAAAGCGTCGCCATCTGGTTTAATGGATACTGGAATGGGTATCTTCATGATTATTAGGGGTGTATTCCATTGAAACTGAATCAATTAGTACATTTTGGCCAATCCCAGGCAGCCGGTAAATCGACTGCGCCAAAAGCAAGCCAGGCTGGCGCTCCGGCCAAGCAAGGCTTTCAGAATCCATTAGCAGGGCTTAAGCACAACGTGAACAGACCCGCGCTGCCTCATACAGCGACCGGAAAACTGGACTTAATCGGCTAAAAACCCAAACGGTTTCAACCGCGGAGATTCTGATGAACCTCCGCGGTTTTGCGTCATCGACAACCGCCACTCTCTCTAACAAGCACTTAACAAACGTTTACAGATAAGCAATCTTTAAATCAATTGTTTTTTTATTATTGTGTAGGTATTTCCAGGTAGGTCACTGAGAGAGAGAAGAGGGTATCGAGAGATGTCGAATATGTCTGTTAATGGCTATAAGCCGCCTGTTTACAAGCCGAATTCCACGAACAACAACAATCAACAGGGTGCTGGTGTTCAGCCGAACATTCCCAATGTGCCCAACTATAGCGCGTCGGCTTATCAGGGCGGTTTCCCCAAACTGAAGAAGTAGTCGTAATCAAGCTTTTAATGTGTCACCAAATGTAAACTAAAACGCACTCGTACCGAAATTCCTGTTTTTATTTAATTAGAACCATCAGTTCATCGGGTTCGAGATGCGGAAAGAAGGTAACATGTCAGTCAGAGGTCCGCAAAATTTCAACCTTTTCACCAGCCCATTCGGGTATGGTCAGCAGGTTCCGGGCTTTCAGTTACCACAACAGTATGGTCGCGGAGCCGGAGCCGGTCAGTCGAATCCCTTTCAGCGCGCCACCCTGAACGGGGAACCCGGTGTTGACCAGTTTGGCGTTTTTCAAGCGGAAGTGGCACCGAAAGCAAACATAAACAGGCCACCCATAACGGCCGAAGGTACTGGTCGCAGGATTCTGTTTTCGGCTTAACCGATAGTATTACTGATGCTAAAATTGACACGGGAGGACTGTCCAACAGCCTCCCGTTTTGGGTTTTTGCCCAGCTCGCCCCTCATCGTTTTATTGGCTGATAGCCCGTAAGGATGGCATGTCCAAGGAATTGGCAATTATTAATCTCATTTCCCAGCTCACCGGACAGCCCGAGGCATTGGCTGATGATGCCTTCTGGGACGCGGATAACCGCCTGATCTACACCACCGATATGCTGGTGGAAAATCGGCATTTCAACACCCATTATTTTTCTCCTGAAGCTTTGGGCTGGAAGGCCGCAGCGGTCAATATCAGCGATATTGCGGCAATGGGCGGGCAGTTGAAATACCTGCTGATTTCCCTGGGTTTGCCAGATAGCATCGGGCTGGACTGGATACAGGAGTTCTATAAAGGGCTTCTCTCCGCTTGTCAGCGGTTTGGCGGACACATTGCCGGAGGGGACACGGTCAGCAGCGATCAGATTACGATTAACGTAACCGCGGTTGGCGGTTGCCCACCAGGGCATACCGTTGGGCGGCGTTATAACGCCCAGGCCGGCGATTACGTTATTGCCACCGGGTTCCACGGCTTAAGCCAACTGGGATTGATGGCGTTGCAACAAAATCTGCCCAATTTGGAAGCCTGCAAAGCCGCCCATTTGCACCCGATGCCCAAAATAGAGTCCGGGCTGATGCTCTCTGCAAAATATGAACGGTACGCCTTAATGGACAGCAGCGATGGCCTGGCCGATGCCCTGATTAAAATTGCCCAGGCCAGCGGTAAAACCCTGCGGGTGAATCAGGACGCCATCCCGGTTCATCCGGAACTGGCCGCGTATTGGCAAACGGCAAACAATCCGCAAGCGCTGTGGCAGGGTATATTATACGGCGGCGAAGATTTCGAATTGGTTGCCACCGTCCCCGAAATGGATGAAGCATTATTGGCGCACTTCCACGTACTGGGCCGCGTAGAGGAAGCGTCACAGGAACCGGGCGCTTGGCTGCTGGAGGCGACATCCGGCAAGCAGCAAGCGCTGAGCCTCTCCCAGGCATATCAGCATTTTCAGGCCAGTCATGCCTGATTTGGTTTCGTCATCAGGCTCTGTCTGGGCGGTGGTTCCAGCCGGAGGCAGCGGCAGCCGCTTCTCTCAACAGCAGGATAAACTGCTGGCGGAGCTGGTAGGCCGCCCCGTTCTGATTCATACCGTACAAGCGCTATTAAGCGCCCCATCGGTTGATGGGCTCGTTCTGGTCAGCAGCGACATGAATCAGGCCGCTTATCAAACGCTCATCCGGCAATGGCTACCCGATGCCCCCGTTCACTTTGCCATTGGCGGCGATACCCGGCGGGATTCCGTATTTCAGGGCCTGCTGGCATTGCCGGGCGAGGCCCGGATTGTGTTGATTCACGATGCGGCGCGCCCGCTGATTCAGCCCGAGATTGTGGAGGCGTCGATTACCGCCGTCCGGCAAGGAAATAGTGGTGCCATTGTGGCCGTTCCCATCCATGATACCGTCAAGCAAACCGCAAGCGATAACCGAACCATTGCGCAAACGCTGGATCGCAGCCGACTGTGGCGGGCTCAGACGCCCCAAGTGTTCGACAAGGCCAGGTTGTTACAGGCTCACCAACACATTGCGCCCGACACGCCAGTGACGGATGACGCCCAACTCATGGAACTGGCAGGGCTCGGCCCGGTCACAGTTATTTCGGGCGATGAGCGCAACCTGAAAATTACGACCCCAACCGACCTGCTGATGGCCGAAGCGTTTTTGCAGACCCGCTAGATGCCTTTGATATAATAGGCAGGCAGTCAGCAAAGAGGCGGTTAGGATAGCGCGATGCTTTCATTCATCAAGGGCCAACTGGTTGGTAAGTCGTATGAATCGCCCAGGGGGGCCTATTTCCTGGTGGATGTGCATGGCATGGGGTTTGAAGTGCTGACCAGCCAGCGCTCCGTCCAAAGCAGCCCCCAGCCGGGAGAAACCGTGCAACTGTTCACCACCCTCATCGTGCGGGAAGACGCCATGTTTCTGGTGGGCTTCAACACCAAGGAAGAGCGCGATCTCTTCAATATCCTGCAAAGCGCTTCCGGCGTCGGTACCAAAGTGGCGCTATCCCTACTGTCGGCCCTGTCCGTTTCAGAAATCGCCCAGGCGGTCGTCTCCAATAACCATTCCCTGCTGACCAAAGCCAAAGGCGTCGGCACCAAACTGGCCCAGAAAATGACGCTGGAACTGAAGGAAAAGATGATGAACTGGCGCTCTTCGGATATTTCAGTCAGCATCGCCTCCGCCGCTGCCAGCCCGGCAGATACCGAAGCCTATCGGGAGGCCGAGTCCGTCCTGCTTTCCCTGGGATACCAGCCGGATGAAATTGCCCGCAGCTTTAAAGCACTGGAAAGCGAGCAGCAAACAGCCTCCTCGGAAGTTATTCTTCGCGAATCCCTGCGCTGGCTGGCTCAAACCGTTTAAAGCGGAAAGCCTCCCCAAGAAAAAGCCTGGCCGAGTGGGGCAGCCAGGTCAATGAGAGAAGGGAGATGAGAGTAACAACTCGCCAGGGTAAATGTATCGTTGACGGTGGCTGTTTTGGGCACGTTACGCGGAGTAAAATCTCCACCGCTTGCAATTCGGCCACACTTGCAGAAAAACAGCCGCGCCGGCGTCGGTTCTAGGCACAAGTTCTCATTTTGCCTTGGTTGCCTGGGTAAAATGTCCCATGCTTGCCCTGAAAGCCTGTGTCAACCATATTCCGGCAGCATGCGCCCCAATCCGGTCGCAACATATGTCAGGCCCTTTATGGCAGGCCACTGCCGGGTCTCGCTGGTGAATCGACCTTCGGCGCCCCTGCTCGGAGCCATCAGCTCTTTTAACATTCTTGAAAATCAGGGCTAAACTTTTTCAGACACTTGCCGAAAAGGAAAGAAAGCCCGGAGACTCCAATTTGCATGTCCAACCCTTCTAACGATTTCAACGCTCAAAATACATCCCTTCCGCTGCCCGTTTCAACAGGAGCGATTCCAGGCTCCTCAGATTACATCGAGCAAGAGCGTTACACGGATTGCTATAACCGCATCCTCCCATTGATAAGGGCCAGGCAGCTCGATTTCGGGCTGGTAGCCAAACAGGCAGGCATGAAGGAGCGACGGGTACGGGAAGTGTTGCTCTATCGGCTGATGCCAGGGGATATGGTTCAACTGCTGGGACGCAAGGAAGGCATTTGCTATCTCTGTTTCACGCGCATGCACGGTTTAACGAATAAGGAACCGCTGTGCCTGCTTTGCCTTCGAAACATCACTACTGCGGTCGAGCAAGTTTACCATCCCTGTAAATACCGTCCCCTGGGAGCAATATGAGGCCGTTCTGCAGGAGGTCAATCAATACCGGGACAAATATGGGCCTCTCCTTCCAGCCCATGAGGAAGCCTTAGAAGCAACCCTCTCCCTGGATGACGCCCCCGCCGAACCGGCAACCACGCCGGAACAGCCTGTCGCCAGTGACAATCAAACGGATCCGCTGCTCAGCCTGCTCGGCATGGACGATAGCGATGAATTCACCACTGAAACGCCGCCCGCCAATGGCAACGATGCCCCAATCCGGCATTTCGGCTTTCAAAGAATCCGGGCGAGGCATTAATCCATGTCGCTTACCAATTGCTCCAAATGCAAAAAAGTATTCCAGCGCACCGTCCACGCGCTGTGCCCGGCTTGCCAGCAGGAAGCAATGACCCAAGTTAGCGTCATCTGCCAGTTTTTGCAGAGCAACCCGGCTCAAACGCTGGAAGAAGTCGCTTCCGCCTGCGGCATATCCGGTAAAGAGCTGGAAGGTTTGCTGTATTCAGGCAAGTTAGGCAGCGCCGCCCATAAAATCATCTGCCATTGCCAGGGGTGTCATAAGGGCATTTCCGCAACCGGCAGCAAAGGCCGGTTCTGCACGGACTGTGCCATGAAACTCGCCAGTAAATCCACTCCTGCTACCAATCCGGGTGTAAATACCGCAAAGCCGGGAATCAAACGCAACCGCCCGGTGGAAGCAGACTCTGCCAACGGAACCCAAGTCCCGGAGCCAACACCGCAAGGCGAACCGGCCCCTGTACCCGCAGCAGGGATTGCCCCCAAAAACGAAGAATCCGCAAGTCCACTGGGGGGGTCTTACGGATTCACGCGTTATTCTGAGAAGTAGATAAAACTACGAAAGGGCCGGAACGATGCTAACCTTGGTCGAGGTTTTGCGGTAGCGCTCAAATTTGACAGCGCCCGGAACCAAGGCAAACAGGGTATCGTCTCCACCGCGACCCACATTGGTGCCTGGGTGGAATTTGGTACCGCGCTGGCGAATCAGTATTTCGCCCGCGTTAACGACCTGGCCGCCGTAGCGTTTTACGCCAAGACGCTTAGACTCGCTGTCGCGTCCGTTTCTTGTTGAACCTACACCTTTTTTATGTGCCATAGCTGTTGTATCTCCAGTTTAAACGTGTGGGTCTAGGCTTCGCTGCTTTCCTGCGGAGCGGCTTTTTCAGCTTTAGGGGCAGCCTTCTTGGCAGCCTTGGGAGCTTCAGCAGCAGCGGTAGCCGGCTTTTCTTTCTTGCCGGGGAAGTTCAGCCCTTCAATCTTGATTTGGGTGAAATCCTGACGATGGCCGTTTTTCCGGCGGTAGCCTTTTTTGCAGCGCATTTTGTATACCAGGATTTTCGGGCCGCGGTCGTGACGCAGAACCTTGGCTTTTACAATAGCGCCTTCCACATAGGGAGCGCCTACCAAGGAGGCTTCACCGTCCACCACCATCAGGACATTGCCAATTTCAAAGACCTCGTCCACTTCCATGGAAAGCCGATCAACGGTGACATAACGTCCTTCTTCAACCTGATATTGTTTTCCGTTCAAATCCACGATGGCTTGCATTTTTATACACCTTTATTTGGGTTGAAATACCTTATTTGGGGGTCTAACCGTACGAGTCGAGGCACTATCACCGGCGTGACGGTTGAAGTGAGAAATCACTATACCAACAGCAAAAACCCGTGTCAAATGGTCTCGAAAACGGCGCAGGGGCCAAGGCCCGTCCTATTGGACGGGACCTTGGTATTCCAGCGTAATTTTGCGCTCGCCGGCAAAGATGGAAACGATTTTGAATACGTAGGAATCGTTCAGGAAGTACTGTCTTCCGCTGTTATCGTAAGCGCAGTAGGCTTCCACACCGGGAGCCAGCTCAGCCAGCACACCGGAATTCAGCAGTTTGGAGATGCGACCGTTCAAGACCTGTCCTACTTTGAACTGCTCGTTCACCGATTCCCACGGATCCGGTTGCAGACGCTTCAGGCTGAGGCTAATGCGTTGCAGATCGCGGTCTACGGTCAGTACACGAACGGTCAGACGCTCGCCCAGGGTCAGCACTTCAGACGGGTGCTGAATCCGACGCCAGGTAATCTCGGACAGCGGCAGCAAACCGTCGATGCCGTTGATATCCACGAAGACGCCGAAGTCGGTAATCTTCACGATTTCGCCTTCAACCACATCGCCTTCGTTCAGCTTGCTGATGGTTTCGGCGCGCATTTTGGCTTTTTGCTCGAACACGGCTTCGCGGTGGCTGAGAATCAGCTTGTTTTTGTGCTTGTCCACTTCCAGAATTTTAGCGGGCAGCACTTCGCCGATCAGATCGTGCAGGGTTTTAGCGACCCGCAGTTGGCTAGCCGGGATAAAGCCTTTGAAGCCCAGGATGTTAACAATGACACCACCTTTGGTGGTGCCGCTAACCGTGGTTTCCACGATTTCACGGGAATCGCGCAGTTCCAGTAAACGATCCCAATTTTTCCACATATTCACCCGGCGGATGGACAGGGTATAGTGGGCGCGGCTTTCATCGGAGCCATCCTGCTGGCTGAGCAGGAACAACTCAATCACTTGGCCGATTTGATAGTTGGCGCGCAGGTCATCCGCACCGTAGCAGCCCGGAACTTCTTTCATGGGAACGGCGCCTTCGGACTTGCCTCCGATGTCCACGACCATGCCATCTTTTTCCAGCTTCAGGATTTCGCCCACCACAATGGTGCCAGGCTTCAGAGCGGTTTCAAAGCTCTTTTCCAGCAGCTCGGCAAAGCTTTGGCGCATCTCTTCAGAGGTTTCCAACAAGGTTGTCATTCCCACAATAAAAATTTCCTTTCTAACTAACAGTAACGGTTTTGGCCTTTAGAGGGACTGAAGATACTCCAGCACCTCCTGGATTAACCAGTCCGGCGTTGACGCACCGGCGGTTACCCCAACGATGTCCGCCTTTTGCAAGGCTTCACATCCTTCGAGTTCTTTATAGGTTTCAATATGAATGGTTTCAGTTCCTTGCGCGATGCAAATTTCGGCAAGGTGCGTGGTATTGGAGCTGTTCTTGCCGCCAATGACCACCATAAAATCCACTTTCCCGGCCAGCTCCAGCGCGGAATTCTGGCGGAAATAGGTAGCCGGGCAAATGGTGTTGAAGACTTTCAGTTCTTTCGCCACCTTGGAAAGCTCTTTCACCATGTCAAAGAAGTTCTCTTCCATCTGGGTGGTCTGGGATACCACGCCAATGCGGCGACGAGGCGCATCCTTCAGCTTGGCGTGAATCTCTTCCACCTTGTTGATGGCGACGATTTTAGAGCCGGGCACCCGCTGGGAGTAGGCCTTGATGCCGATAATCTCCGGGTGTTCCTCTTTGCCCACGATGACAACCGTGTAGCCTTCCTCCGCCAGTTGAATGGCCTTGTTCTGCACTAGGCGAACATCCGGGCAAGTGGCATCAGAGACTTCAATGCCCTTCGACTCGGCATCTTCCACCACTTCGGGCGGGGCGCCGTGGGTACGGATAACGCACATACTGCCCGGAGGCACTTCATCCAGGGAGCTCACCGTGCGAATCTGCTTGGAATCAAGGTGATCAATCACCTGTTGGTTATGAATCAACTGGCCCAGCACGTAAACGGGCTTATCGCTGGACTCTCCGACCAAGAGGGTCTTATCGACCGCCTTCTGAACTCCATGACAGAACCCTGAGTGCTCTGCCAGCAGGATGGTCTTCGGCTTTTTGGTTTCGATGACGGGGGCGTTACTATCCAAAACTGGATACGAACCTTTCATTCAGAGATTTCCGTCTCGATTTGCCCTTATATCATCAGATCAGAACAATCGATGCGGATTTGCATTTCTGCTCATTAATTTGTAGTACAAAAGCACTTTCAAAATCAACCCTTTTTGGGAAACGGGCCTCGCGTTCCAATGCTATAATGCCTAATATTCGGTGAGTAGAGGAAACGGTATCGTGAGTGGCCCAACAACCAGAGCCTCGTCCGAGGACATCTTCTCGTCCGTGCTGGACGAGATGCTGCATCGCTATCTGGTTGCGGATTTAGACGCCCAGAGCCGCGAGAAGCTCCGCGATCAAATCGTGGCGCGGGTGATGCCGTATGTGAAAAAAATCGCCCACGGCCTGGCCCGAAGAAGCACCGACCCGGTGGAAGACCTGATTCAGGTGGGCAACATTGGCCTGCTGAAGGCGGTGGACAAGTTCAACCCGCTGGTGGGCAGCAGCTTTAAGACGTATGCGACTTATTTCATCACCGGCGAAATTCGCCACTATCTGCGCGACAAGACCTCCATGATCAAGGCTCCGCGCCAGATGTACGAGCTTTATTACCGCATTAACCAGATTGTGCATAAGCTGACCGAGCAGCTGGGCCGCACCCCGACTGACCTGGAAATCGCTGAGGAGCTACAATGCCCGGTGAGCAAGATTACCCAGGCCCAGGACATTGAGCGCCGCAGGCTGCCGGTATCGCTGGATCAGTTTATGGTGAACGATAACGGCGGCAATGAAACCGTGTATATGGAGCGTTTGGTAGACCAGAACCAGACCGAGTTTACCGAAACCCACGAAAACCGCATGGTGGTAGAGCGCGCACTGCATACGCTGAAGGAAGACCTGCGCGATGTGGTTCGCATGACCTATTACGAAGACATGAGCCAGACGGAAATTGCGGAACGGCTGGGAATCTCCCAAATGCAAGTCAGCCGCCGCCTGCGGAAAGCGCTGGAATTGCTTTCCAAAAACCTGCAAGCGGAAAAGCCAGCTTAGCTTATACCCAGTCTGAGTTTCCAATTTTTAGTTTCTAATTTTCCAACACAGTCCTACTTCCCCTGATTCCGATGGAGCGTAAATACCTTGCTGGATCCCACTTTACAGCCCCTGGTCATGAGCCTGACCTTTATTGTGGGTCTTTGCATCGGCAGTTTTTTAAACGTGATGGGCTTACGGCTGCTGGCCAACGAGGATTTCATCCTACCCGCCTCCCACTGCCCCAAGTGTCAGGCACCGTTGCGGCCCATCGATAATATCCCGGTCATCAGCTACATACTGCTGGGCGGCAAATGCCACGCCTGCAAAGAGCCCATCAGTGTTCAATACCCCCTGATTGAGCTGGCCACCGGCCTACTATACTGCTTAACGGTCTGGTTCTTCGGGCTGAGTTGGCAAACGCTGTTCCTGCTGTTTCTCCTGTCCCAGTTGATCGTCATTTTCATTACCGATCTGCTGGACAAGTCCATCTATGAAATCAATTCACTGCCTCTGATTCCGGCTGGCCTACTATACAGCCTGCTGAACCTGGGGCATGTGGCCGGCAGCTTCCCGCTGGATTTGGGCGTACTCATCATTCACATTCCAAATGCGCTGATTTCCTCCGTGATGGCCATTGCGGTCGCCTATATTTTCTTTGAAGGCATGATCCTGTTGTCCAACGTGGTTTTCGGCACAGAAGGCTTCGGTCACGGGGATACCCACCTGATGATGGGCGCGGGCGCCTTTCTGGGCTGGCCCCTGACGGTACTGGCATTGGTGCTGGGCTTTTTCATCCAGACCATTCCGGCCATTCCCATGCTGGTTATCCAGTGGATTAAGAACAAGCAGTACGTTTCGCTCATTTCCGGCGCAGTGGCCATGACCTGCGGCACCATTCCCCTGATTTTGATGAATACCGGCATGCCCGTCGATATCCGCATGCAAATCAGCATGGCCTGCATGGTCATTTCCGTGATTGCCCTGTTCGTTTTCCTGAAGCAGGTGAAAACCGCCCAAAGCTTTACCTATCTGCCGCTTGGCCCGGCGCTGATTATCGGCATCATCATCGCCCTGTTTTGGGGTAACGATATGCTGGCCGCCTACCAGAGCTACGCCTTTCACCATTAATTTTTTTTGATGCCAGACCACTCAAAGATAGCCTTCGGCGTACGCGGGTAAACTCACGCTTATGGGGTTCCCTTACAGCCTGGGAATAGAGAAGCTAATAGCCAAACAGCCGATGCAAAGGTCCGCTGATACAGGTATAATCACATTAACGTGCTTTCTGTGAGTTTTATTGTTTCGTATACAGCTCTTTTGACATACTTGGATAGGATTCCCAATGGAATCTCCGCATTGCTCTCAAGAGCATACTCTCGGCATCTTTTTATGCCTGGTCGGCATTTAAGACTACGAATTTGCGCTTCTAACTCGGCATTTGATGAATAAATCGTGCGATGCACGGATGATGCCGTTGCCACCATAACCTAAACCCAGCCTCAATTTTAAGGAGGGCAATTTCATGTCAGTACCCAACCAGGCCACCTACATCTGCTCACAATGCCAGCAGCCTTTCAGCCCAAAGTCCAACGAGGAACATTTTAATGCCACCCAAAGCTACCCGGAGCTTATTTGCCCGGCCTGCCAAGGGGTTAGAAGCCACAAAAGGGGCACCGGCCGCGATCAGGGGCAGAGCCATATTATGCATGGCCCTTGCGCTGTTTGCGGCAGTGAAACCGAGTATTTTCCCATGACGAAGGGACAACACACGATTTACTGCCCCGATTGCAACAAGGCGTATTCCTCCTCATCCTATTAACTTAAGAAAGAGAAAAAACGTATATCGTAAGCGGGCACTCGATAAAGGCTTCGACTGTGCCTGCTAAATTTTCACACGGCCTCCGCGTTCACGGTTCAGGTGAATGGTATCCACGAAGCGCACCAGGCCGGACTGATAGGCCATGATGACGCTATGCGTCCGGGCGCCATTCCCGAAATAGTTGACCCCTTTCAGCGTATCGCCGGTGGTAATGCCGCAGGCGGCGAACACGATTTCATTGGAAGGCGCCAAATCATCCGTGTAATAGACTTTTTCTTCCGACAGATCAATGCCCATCAAGGCGGCGCGTTTTTTCTCATCCTCATGCCGCCAGCGTAACCGGGCCTGGATTTCCCCGCCCAGGCACTTGACCGCCGCTGCGGTTAAAACCGCTTCCGGAGCGCCGCCGGTGCCCATCACGGCATGAATGCCACTGCCAATCAATGCCGCAGACACGGCAGGCATCAAATCGCCGTCGCTAATCAGCTTAATCCGGGCGCCCGCTTCCCGCACATCCCGAATCAACTGCTCATGCCGGGGCCGATCCAGAATGACGATGGTCAAATCCTGCACGTCCCGGTTCAGGCTCATGGCCAAAATGCTGAGGTTATATTTGACCGGTGCGTTGATATCGACTTTGCCCTTGGCGTCCGGGCCCACCACCAGCTTTTCCATGTATGTATCCGGCGCGTGGAACAATCCGCCCTTGGGGGCCAGCGCCAGTGTAGCCACTGCGCCCGGCAAGCCATGAGCCACCAAATTGGTGCCTTCCAGCGGATCGACGGCAATGTCCACTTCCGGCATGCCCGGCTGGCACATGCCTACTTTCTCGCCAATGTATAACATGGGGGCTTCATCCCGCTCGCCTTCCCCAATCACGATGGTTCCGTTCACCGGAACATCGCTCAGGTAGCGCCGCATGGCGGTAACGGCGGCGTCATCCGCCCCGTCTTTTTTTCCGGTGCCCATTAAGCGCCCGGCTGCCAAGGCCGCAGCCTCCACCACGCCCAGCACCTCGCGGGACAAGGTGCGCTCGGAACTTTTTTCCTCCCGAGCTTCCGATTCCAGATTAAGTTCGGATGAATCCACCATCATGCTCCGCTCCAACAAAGCCGTATCTTCAGCAATATGCATATCTATGTTACCCCTCTTTTTGTCCAACCTGTTCAGTGAACTTTGGGATTTTATCAAAAGCCCTCTTGCATGTCTTTACCAAAACACAATTCACGCAGGCAAAAACACCGGGCTATTGTTAGCCCGGTGTTGAATTCCGCCTGGGTCGTTTCAGTACTTAGAAGCGGAATATTTGCTGCATGAACTGAAGGAGAAAATACAGAATAAACTGCATGTTCTGCTCCATCGGAGGAGTGCCGCCATTACCGTTGGAAGGCGGGGGAGTGACATGATCCGGGTCGGGAAGGCCGCTGCGGAAATCAACCAAATCGTCTACGCTAATGCTGTTGGCATTGCCGTCCAGCTTGGCGATATCATCAAACTTTTGAGTGAAATAATTGGCCACCGTTGCGCTGGGGTCTTGGGCCAGGAAACGCTTTTGAGCATAACTCTCCAGGTTGGCCTTGGTGAGTTGCCCGTTTTGAACCCCTTCCACGTTCTGAATATTCAGGAACGCCTGCAAGGTTTGGGCGGAATTTTTGGGGCTTAAGACTTGTCCAAATTGCGTTGGGAATAAAACAGCCATAGTGTCCTCCTAAATGCCTGAGATGTTCTGTCCCGCGAATATCAAGTGTATATCTGAATAAAAACATGGATATATTATTTATTTCCTCAGTTTTGGATTTTCAGAAAATTCCACAGCCCGTAAACAACGTGCCAAGCATGAAAAACGCCGTCCCACTGGGACGGCGTTTCATAATCTCGAATGTTTAATCTTCAAACCGCTCTTGGCAAATCCGAAATCGGCCTAGTTCTTGCTGCGTTCCGTCAAGGCATCGGGCACCCGCACCGGGTTGCCATGCTTATCGTAAATAGGCAGGCCGGACGGCAGAATGTGGTCCAGGGCCGCATTCTGCACCGGACGCTTTGTAGTGGCGCCCGGCATTTCAGCAACACTGCCAGGAAGTTTTCTGGCAATGATAATCAATCCAATGGCGGCCAGCATAATGCCTCCAGCCACCCAGGTTTCACTGCCGGCGCCGTCAAATTCAATCAGGATACCCGCCAACGCGCTGGATACGTAAGAGGCCATCGTACCGCACAGCAGCGCCCGAAAACCCAGTTCCGCCAAATCCTTTTTACGGGAGGGCGCCATTTGCCCGATGCCGCCAATCTGGATGGCGATGGAGCTGAAATTGGCGAAGCCACACAGGGCCACGCTGGCAATGGCAATAGACTTGGGCAATAAGGTTTTTTCCGCAATCATGGGCGCTAAATTGGCGTAGGACACAAACTCATTCACCACCATTTTAGTGCCCATCAAGCCACCAACCGCGTTGGCATCCTGCATAGGAACGCCCAGCGCAATGGCCACCAGGGAAAACACGCTTCCTAAAATCCCGTTCAGCG
>JAJQJM010000134.1 GCA_021323475.1 Vampirovibrio sp. | reverse complement strand
ACGCGGACCTGGAACACGTCAAAATCCATAACAAGTTCGATGGGTCCTCATTTGAGGTGAACCTGCTGGATTTGGTTCAGAACGCCAACAGCGATCAGGACTTGTTCCTGATTGCCGGAGATTCGGTGGAAGTGCCGGTTCTTTCCACCCCATACGCCGTGGATGAGAAAAAATACAAGGCCATGCTGGGCACCTCCATCTTCCAGAAGGAAATCCCGGTTAAAGTGTATGGCTATGTAAACCGTCCAGGCCTGGTGATGTTGGACGGCGCTCAGTCCGCCAACCTGAATTCCGCCATTGGTCAGGCGGGCGGATATTTAGCCACGGAAGCATCCTATGCTCCCACCAAAGTCTATATCAGCCGGGTGGACGCCAACGGGCATTTGACCACCACCACCGTGGATCCTCGGCATGAAGACATGTCCCTGCGGCCCAACGACGTGGTTTATGTGCCTAACAAAATCACCCCGCGGATCGGCAAGGCGTTCGATTACGTGGCGCGGATCATTACCCCTCTGGGCGCGGTCGCAAGCGGCATGAACAGCTGGGCGCTTCTGTTTGATCCCACCCGCTACAGCCTGAATATCAGACGCTAGAACTATTGAAATTCAACAGGAATTGAGAGGAAAGCACATTCTATGAACTTAGAGGAATTTCGGCGTAACCGCTTTGTACGCAATTTCGCAAAGGACAAATGGCTGATTTTCGCCTCGGCGGGAACCGTTACCTTGTTTGCCATTGTGTATGTCACTTTACTGTATAAACCCGCCTTTTCATCCGATGCGAAGGTCTGGATTAAAGACACCTCCACCCGCAGTTATGTCAGCGACAACCCGGACGCACCCGGTTATCTGAGTTCGTTAACCAGCTCCGGCAATCCCATCATGACCCAGTCCGAGATTCTGACCTCGCGGGAAATGGAAAACTACCTGGCCGACTATGTCATGAAAGAGGAAGCGCGGCTTAATAAAGGCAAACCCATCCATGACCGGGGCGATACCAGCAAAATTATCACAGTCAAAACGGAACCCAACACCGATATTTTGCAGGTAAAACTGAAGTGGGATGAGCCGGCGATGGCCAAAACGCTACTCAGTACGGCACTGACCAAACTGGATGAAACCAACCTGTCCATTAACCGGCAAATCCATAGCAAAAAGCGGTCCTATATCGAAGACCAGCTCGGGGGTATTCAATCCAAACTGCTTGCCGTGCGCGAGCAGATTAAACAGTATCAATCCGGCAATAACGCCATTGATGTGGACACGCAAACCCAGGAGCTGGTTAAGCTGAAATCGCAATTAACCGCCCAACTGGAAACCGCTCTGGCAGCCCATAAGGCCCATGCCACCAACTCCGCCAACCTGCAGCGGCAATTGAACATGACGCCCAAAATGGCCCTGCAAGCCGTTGCTTTGGGTAGCGGCAATGAAACCATGACCAAAATGCGGACCGATCTGGCGGCGTTGAAACAGCAGTATGCGCACGACAGCATCAAGTTGGCCCCGACCAACCCGCAACTGGTCGCTTTGAAACAACAGATTGACTCCCTGGAAAGCCAGCTTGAATCGGAAGTGGCTCAAACCTCCGGCAGCAATCCAAATACGAAAAATGTGCGTATTTACGATAACGTCCGCAGCAATCTGGCGCAGATGATGAATGAGTTCCAGGCGCGCTCCGCCGCGATGGGCACGGAAGCCGCCAGCTTGAGGGATGCCATTGCGAAAGTGGACGCGTCGTTAAAGGCCATTCCGCAAAGCAAGTTCACGCTAACCGGCTTGCAGGAGGAAGAAAAGGCGCTGGCTCTGGCCTATGACGAAATGCGCAAAAAGCAGATCGAAATCCAAATCAAGGAAGCTGAAACGCCGAGTAACGTCTTCATCGTAGACTCTCCCAGCCTGCCGAAACGCCCGTCCTTCCCAACCGGCTTGCATATTGTGCTGCTGTCTGCGTTGCTGGGACTGGGGGCCGGATTAGGACTCTCCGTCGCGAAAACCAGCCAGGAAGATTTGTGCGAAGGCGCCGAAGCGGTGGAAGAAGCCACACACTCCAAAGTGCTGGGTATTATTCCCTGGTTGGATGCGTCCGAACACTATGATGACCAGTCGGTCTTCGCCCGGAACGATCTGGCGGCCAAGCATATTATTTCCAACCTCAGAATCGAAGCCTCCAAGCATGAGGCGCAGGTCATCGGCTTCACCTCGTCGGCATTGGACAAGCCCAAATCCGGTGGCGCATATCATTTGGCGCAGTGTATGGCAGCATTAGGTCAGAGCGTCGCATTCATCGACGCGGACCTGCGGCCTTCCCGCTTGCCGGAAGCAGTGGTGGACGGCGGCTCCGGCCTCGATCTGACTGACTTGATCCTGTCAATTGATCTCAAGCTTCGCAGCGGACAAGTGGTTTACCCGGAAGAAGTGATGTCCGGCCTGATGCGTGATGAGAACGGCATCTTCCTGGCAATGAACCGCAATGCCGTGGCAAACGGTTTTGATTATTTCGCCAGCAAGGGCTTCCGCCAGATTGTGAATGTTTTGAAAGAGCAATTTGACTGGGTCTTCATCGATACGCCCCCAGCGCTCATCGCGCCCGAATTCATGGCAATTTCCCATATTTCGGATGGTGTGGTGCTGTTTGCCGATAAAAACGCCACGTATCAAACGCTGCGCAAAATCTCGGCAAGGGTGTACGAGGCACAGGTTCCCTTTATCGGCACCATTGCCCGTGAGGAAAACGTCCGGCTGGAGCAGGAGCATGAAATCTACTCCAATTGGCGCGGCCCCGGAAAAGGGGGCGGAGGCAGCCTGGTGGCCTCCGCGTCCAAGTCCTATCAAAAAAAAAGAGTTGACTTCATGGGCGCGAAAATTGACGCACTAAGCATGCGGGAAACCCTGGATCGCATCTCGGAAATCATTGACCACCGGGAACATGCCCAGCATGTGGTGGTGAACGTCGCCAAACTGATGACCATGCAAAAAGATCGTCAGCTACGGCAAATTGTAAACAGTTGCGATCTGATCAATGCGGATGGCGCAGGCGTAGTGCTGGGAGCCAAGCTACTGGGAATTAATATTCCCGAACGGGTTGCCGGAATTGACCTGATGCACCAGCTCGTTGCCCTTGCCAGCCAGCGGAATTACCGGATTTTCTTTCTGGGCGCCGAAGAGGATGTGGTACGCGATGTAGTCACGAACTACAAGCGGCTTTATCCCGATTTGCAAATCTGCGGCTACCGCAACGGTTACTTTTCTAAAGACGAAGAACAGGATGTAGCCGAGAAAGTTCGGGAGGCTAACCCGGATATTCTGTTTGTGGCCATGAGTTCACCCAAGAAGGAAAAATTCATTAATCAGTACAAAGAGTTGATGGATGTACCTTTCATGATGGGTGTCGGCGGCAGTTTTGACGTGATGGCCGGAAAAGTCCAGCGCGCTCCGAAATGGATGCAGGATGCCGGGCTGGAATGGTTCTTCCGCTTAATTCAAGAGCCGGGCCGCATGTGGAAACGCTACCTGGTTACGAATGTTCAGTTTGGGTTCGCTTTGGCCGGTCAGGTCTTCTCCGGAAAGATGAGGGCTGCCAATGGCTAGGCCGAGCTTCGCTAACCCAGGGTTTACAGGGTCCTGGAGATGGGCGGGAATTTTCCTGCTCGTCTCCGCCCTCCTGGGCCTTGGCTTAATGATTGTTCCGGTTTACTGGTTAATCGCAATTATTATTGGTGTCATTGTACTCACCTATCTGGCGTTGAATCCGGACAAGGCGTTTCTGCTGACTATATTTACCATCCCGTTCGTAGACCGGGTCCGGGTTCTGCCGATTAGCTTCTCATTGAACGAATTGATCCTGCTATTTACTTTTCTGGTTTGTGTGGCGCACATGATATTGCGCTCCCAGAAAATCAGCTTCAAAACCGGTTTGGACGGTTGGATTGGGGTGCTGACGATCACCTTCTTCCTGGCCGGGTTCTTTTCAGAAAGCGATACAGGCTTACTGGGCTTTTTTAAAGTGTTCGAGGCGTTCATCGTCTATTACATGACTGTCTACTTGCTGCGTACCAAGCAAATTACCCGAGCAACCATTTTAAAAGCGATTCTGTTTACCGCCGTGTTTCAAGCAGCGCTTGGAATTTTTCAATCCTTCACCGGTATCGGCTCCAACTTCCAGTCCTCACGGGGATATCTAGGATATCTGGGGCTTGGTTCCAACCGAGTATGGCACGGTCGGGGCACCACCTGGCACTTCAATAGCCTGGGGAATTATCTGGTTACCAATGTGGCCGTTTTCCTGCCCCTTTACCTGTTCAGCGTTAAAGATAAGAAACGGGCCTTGATTTACGCCGGCATACTGCTGTTCGGCATTATTACAACGTATTCGCGCGGCAGTTTGCTCGGTTTGGCCGCAACCGTCATTTATTTTCTAGCCGTCAGCCAGAAAACCCTGAAACGCGCCCTGTTTTTTGTGGCCGCTTTCATTCTGTGCTGCATCGTCCCGGCTGTCACCACGTTGGGCAACACATCGTATGTAGAGACACTGAGCTATAACGAGCGTCTCTTTATCTGGCAAGTCCCGATTGCGGCCATTACCAGCAGCGCGAAAGCACTCTGGCTGGGGTCCGGACTGAATTCCTATGCCGTGGTGGCATGGCCTTACATTCCGGCCTGGGTGCCTGAAAGCCAGTTTTCCAACTGGTTCGCCCATAACTTTTATTTGCTGACCATCCTGGAAATGGGTGTTATCGGGGCCAGTGTGCTGTTTATCTTCATGATTTACATCTGCGTTGACACCTGGGTTAAATTCAAGCGGTATCACGGGTATATGAGCGCCTATAGTCTGGCCCTCAGCTCCTGCATGATTGCCATTTTCTTTGTCAGCATTTTCGATCACACCTTCGGCTCACCACACTATAAAGTCTTCATCTTCCTGCTTCTGGCATTGCTTTACACCAAGTGGCAACCCAGACAATCCGCGCGCCATTAAATGGATGAGGACTGAGCAGAGCATGGAGAGTATGAGATCGCGTTTACAAGCAGGTCGGGCTTTACAAACAGGCCAGGAAAATTGCGGGCTTTGCCTGCGCTCAGCAGAGCTATTTGCAACGTACAGGCAGAATCAGCGCGAAAGAATGTGGACTGAACAATTTTGGAAAGAGATATAGAGAGTGCGGCAGGGGAACTTCAGATGGCTGACAACTTGATGAACGTGATGCATCTAATCTCATCGCTTGAGGTTGGAGGCTCTGAAAAATTGTTAATTGATTTTCTGGCGGCGTGTCGGGATGATGATCAGGTGAATTACACGGTGGTCATCATGAACCGGGCGGTGAATCCAACCATGCGGGAGCGGCTGGAACGGCTCGGACTGAACGTGTATTACCTGGACCGGCCGGAAGGGCATAAGCACCCCAAATACCTGATTGAACTGCTAAAAATTATCCACCGGCATAACGTGCGAATTGTCCACTCCCATAATTTTGGCAGTAAGTTGTGGGCGGTGCTGTGCAAAGCGTTTTGTCCGGGTTTGAAGCTGGTTTTCACGGTGCATGACACCATGAGCATGCCTCGGTTGGATAAACGCCAGATTATAATTCACCGACATTGGATTGACCAGCACGTGGCCATTTCAAAAACAGTCGCCTCCCTCTGCGAAAAACGCGGCATTCATAATTACCGGCAAATCTATAACGGCATTCATGTCCAGCATTTTATGGATACCAACCGGCAATCGCTACAAGCGCGACTTGAGCAGGAATCCTTTGAGATGAAGCCGCTCAAAATTGTGCATGTCGGCAGGATGGATTATCCGGTCAAAGGGCAGGATATTTTGCTTCATGCCATAAAGCGATGCAAGGACGCGGGTCTTCAGGTTCAATGCGCATTGATGGGTGGGGTTTATCCCTACAATCAAAAATCTTTCGATGAATTAAAGGCTCTGGTGCAGGAATTGAACTTAAACAACGATGTCGAATTTTTGATTAATCGCACCGATGTGGCCCAGGTTATATCGAAAGCCGATGTGTTTGTGTTGCCGTCCCGATTTGAAGGATTGGGGCTGGTCATTCTGGAGGCAATGGCGGCAGGGTTGCCTGTCATTGCCAGTAATACGGATGGCCCCAAGGAATTAATCGAAGACGGAAACAATGGCCTATTATTTGAAAATGGCAACCCTGATCATTTATTCGAACGAATTCAATTGATTTACCAAAATCCTGCGGTGGCGGATCGCTTTCGTGGAGAGGCTCTGCAGAGAATTGCAAAATTTGATATTCAGGCGATGAAAAATCAGTATTACCTACTTTATGATTCACTCTTATCCGAAGTATCAGGGGATACCAACAAAGCTATCCCAAATACCAGACAGCCCGTTGTGGGGAGATTGACCGATGAAGCCTCTATTTGAATTCCAATGCTGGATGAAGCGTCTATATCGTCAGGGACCTCATTTCCAAAAGCATTTAAAACTGCTTGAGCGTTCCCAGAACTACCCGATTGATGCGATTCGGTTTTACCAGAATGAACAATTGCGCAAAATGATCCGGCATTGCCACCAGAATATCCCCTATTACCGGGATCTGTTCACGGAGCTTCAATTACAGCCGGAAGATATCCAAACCGTTGAGGATCTCCGAAAGCTGCCGCTTATGGATAAAAAGACCGTTCGGGCCAATTTTGATAAGTTAATTGACAAGAAACGTAAAAACCTGCTGTGCAAAGTGGGCATGACCAGTGGCACGACAGGCAGCCCGGCCAGATTTCTGCGCGATTACAACTCCATTAATTTTGAGCATGCCGCTGCCTGGCGGCAATGGCACAACGCGGGCGATACCGGAAAGAAACGGGTCAGTATGCGCGGGGGCATCATTGTTCCTGTGGCTCAGCAGGAGCCTCCGTTCTGGCGGTATAACCCGGCGAATCAGGAATTGCAGATGTCCAGCTTCCATCTGTCGCCCGCCAATAGCAGGGCTTATATCGATGAAATTCTGGCATTCGCGCCGGAAGTGCTGTATTGCCTGCCTTCAAACGGGGAGTTGCTTGCCAAGTTTTTCCGGCATCACGGCATCCGATACCAGTTTAAAGTGGTATTCACCTCCTCGGAATCACTGGAGCCGCACGTGCGGGATTATATCGAGGAGGTGTTCCAGACCCAGGTTTACGACTGGTACGGGCAAGCCGAGCGGGTGGCCGCCATCGGGCAATGCCGGCAGAACCAGTACCATATTGAGGAAGATTATTCCATTGTAGAGCTGGTTCCCAGTGAGAGAGACGAGAGTTATGAGCTGGTCGGGACCCATCTGCACAACTACGTAATGCCCTTGCTGCGTTATAGAACGTACGATCATGTTTTTATGACGGATGCGCCCTGCGATTGCGGCTCCTCGTTCCGCCGGGTTGATCGCATATTGGGTCGAAACGGCGATTTCCTGATTACGCCGGAAGGGTGCCGGATTTCCATTACCGCGCATATCCCGTGTGGTGTGGAAAACCTGATTGAAACCCAGTTCTGCCAGGAAAAACCCGGCGAGGTCACCCTGAAAGTGCTGACCAATGGGCAATTTACTGACAAAGATAAAGAGCAACTGATTAAAAACACCTTAACCTATACCTCTCCCCGTATGAAGGTCGTTGTAAAAGAAGTCACCAGCATTCCGCGGGGGCCGAACGGAAAGTTTCTAAGCGTGATTAATACAATAGGAATGGAGAATTAGGGAGAATGGGCATCACGAATCTATTTGAATTGAAATGCTGGCTGAGGCGGCTATACCGCCGAGGCTCCAGATTCCAGCAGTATGCCAGGGTGTTGGAAGAAACGCATCAATATTCCGCAGAAGAACTGGCAGCCTATCAAAACCGGCTGTTTAAAAAAATAATTCTCCATTGCCAGCGGAATGTGCCCTACTACCGGGATTTATTTAAACGAGAAGGCATTCGTGTTGAGGATTTCAGGACGATCGCCGATCTGGCGCAACTGCCCATCCTCGACAAAAATACGGTGCAAGGGGAGTTGGAACGATTTATTTCCAAGAAGCATTACAATTTGCTGTGCAATGTAGGCACCACCAGCGGCAGTACAGGTACTCCCGGCAAATTCATCCGGGATTTCGACGCCATTAACTTCGAGCATGCCATCGTGTGGCGCCAGTGGCAACAGGCCGGAGATACCGGAAAAAAACGGGTTTCCCTGCGGGGGGATATCATCGTTCCGTCATCGCAGGCGGAGCCTCCGTTCTGGCGGTATAACCCGGCGAATCAGGAATTGCAGATGTCCAGCTATCATCTCTCCCCGGACAAAAGCATCCACTATATCGATAAAATTCTTGAATTCGAGCCGAAGATTCTATATTGCGGGCCATCAATGGGGCATGTACTGGCGAAATTCTTCCGGCATCATGGGGTTGAGTATCGGTTTGACGCCGTGTTCACCTCCTCGGAATCGCTGGAGCCGCACGTGCGGGATTATATCGAAGAAGTGTTCCAGACCCGGATTTACGACTGGTACGGGCAAGCCGAACGGGTGGCCGCCATCGGGCAATGCCGGCAGAACCAGTACCATATTCAGGAAGACTACTCCATTGTGGAATTGCTGCCCGGCAATGTGGATGGTAGTTATGAACTGGTCGGCAGTCAACTTCACAATTATGTGATGCCGTTGCTGCGATATAGAACCCAAGATTTTGTTTATGTCACAGACAGCCCGAATGAGGCGAAGCGATGCGGATGCGGCAGCACGTTTCGCACCGTGAGCCGAATCCTTGGACGCTCCTATGGCTACCTGCTGACGCCTGAAGGATATCATATCGCCATTACCGCCCATATTCCGGTCGGCGTGGACAATGTGATTGAAACCCAGTTTTATCAGGAAAAACAAGGTGAAGTTATTTTGAAAGTGCTGACTAACGGCAAATTCACGGAAACCGACCGGGAAAAACTGGTTTTCAACACGCTGAAACATACGTCACCCAATATGAAAGTCCGGGTGGAGGAAGTATCGGAGATTCCCAGGGGTCCAAACGGGAAATTCATCAATATCGTCAGCAATTTGAAAACGTCTTTGAACTGAAAGTGATGCAACCGTCCATGAAAAAAGCGCAAGTATTGATGATCGGTACCGATATGGCCTCCAAAGGCGGCGTTTCCTCGGTGATACGCATGTACGAGGAAGCCGGCCTGTTGAAGCATGTCCATTTCATGGCGTCTTACACGGACGGTTCCCCCTGGCAGAAAATAAGCTGGT
>JAJQJM010000133.1 GCA_021323475.1 Vampirovibrio sp. | reverse complement strand
CAACATGACCGGAGGCTCCTTGCCTGCATCCATCTGGCGGGCGTTTATGCAACCTTACAATATGCTGTTGCTTGCGCGAGCGCTCTTCCTGAGGCACCAGATTCACGAACATCATGCCGCTGTTTACCTGGCCCGGCCCTTCCGCACTCAGCGCAATAACCGAGAACATCCGGTTCACTTCCGGGGTGCGGCTGAAAACCGCTTCCGCCTTGCGGACGGCCTTATCGGTATACGCCAGCGTGGAGCCTTCCGGCGCGGTGATAAAGGTCATAATGTTGCTCTGGTCTTCCACCGGCAGAAATTCACGCGGCAACAGCACATACATGCCGCCGCACACCACGACCAGGGCGCTGATCACGCCAAAAACCCAGATTTTTCGGTTCATCAAGCCGCGCAGGGTGCGTTCAAACCGGCTGGCCGCTTCATTCAGCATTCGCTGAAATCCTTCCAGCAGGTTGCCGATGAGATTCCGGCGGCGCTGGCCCGCCTCATGCTTCAACAGCCGGGCGCACAACATGGGAGTTAAGGACAGCGACACAAAGCCGGAAATCAATACGGAACCGGCCACCACCACCGCGAATTCCTTCAAAATGCGGCCCAGAGTGCCGCCCATAAAGATAATGGGCAAAAACACCGCCACCAATACCGCCGTGGTGGCGATAATGGCGAACCCGATTTCCCTAGTGCCCTTGAATGCCGCTTCCAAGGGGGATTCTCCCATTTCAATCCGGCGGTATATGTTTTCCAGTACCACAATGGTATCGTCCACCACCAACCCGATGGTGAGCGTCATACCTAGCAGGGTGATGGTGTTAATGGTGTAACCCAGGAAATACATCAGTGCAAAGGTAGCCACCAGCGAGATGGGAATGGAAATGGCGGGAATAAACGTGGCCCGCGCATTGCGCAGGAACAGGAAAATGACCAGCACGACCAGGCCAAACGCAACGAACAAGGACTCTACCACTTCATCGATAGAGCGCTGAATGAACACGGAACTGTCGAAGGCGGTGTCCATCATCAATCCGGGCGGTAGTTGGCCGCGAATCTGCACCAGTTTGTTCTTGACCGCTTTGGCCACATCCAGCGCGTTGGCCTTGGACTGCTTGACAATGCCTAGACCCACTGCGGGTTGCCCGTTGAAACGAACCAGCGAGCGGTCGTCACGGGGGCCAATCGCGGCCCGTCCAATATCCGATAAATAGACCGGGTTGCCGTTCTGGCGCTTGATAATCAGTCGGTTGAACTGATCCGGCGTCTTCAGCTCACCCAGGGTGCGAACGGTGAATTCCCGGTTGGTGCTTTCAATCCGGCCGGAAGGAATCTCTACGTTCTCGCCGGTCAGGGCTTTTTCCACGTCTTGCGCGGAAATTTGCCGGGAGGTCATTTTGCGCGGGTCCAGCCACAGCCGCATGGCATATTCCCGTTCACCGCCAATAATCACCTGACCCACACCGTCTACCGTCTGCAACTGGTCGGTAATATAGCGATCCGCGTAATCCGTAATCTGCAACGGGGAATAGTTCTTGCCGTACAGGCTTAGCCACATGATGGCGCTGGCGTCAGTATCCTGCTTGGAGATGATCGGCTCCTCAATATCGTTGGGCAGATTGCCACGGGCGCGGGAAACCCGATCGCGCACGTCTTGTGCGGCGGTGTCTACGTTTCGCTCCAGTTCGAACTCGATAATAATGGAGCTGGCGCCTTCCCGGCTGACCGAGTTCATGCTGCGGATGCCCTCAATGCCGATCAGCTCATCTTCCAGGCGTTCCGTCACTGTACTCTCGATAATCTCGGCGCTGGCGCCCGGATAGACCGTAACCACCGAGATGACCGGCGGGTCAATATCCGGGTATTCCCGAACGGAGAGAAAAGACAGGCTGACCACACCGAACAGAATCAGCAGAATGGACATGACGGTGGCCAACACGGGCCGACGGATGGAAATATCGGAAATCCACATGCTTACTGTCCTTTAGCGCCTGCGCCGGCCTTGCCCGCGTTCAGATTGACCTGCATGTTGTCATTCACCTTTTGCAGACCGTTCACAATCACCCGATCGCCTGCCGCAAGCCCGGATTGAATCTGCACTTTTCCGGCGCTACGGTGGCCGACGGTCACTTCCTGCAAGTGGGCCACATCCGTTGGGGGTGATGCCGCCTGGGGTTTGGCCGGGGCGGCTTTTTCCTTCTCATCCGGCTGAGCCGTGGGAGTATACACTTCATGTCTTACCACGTAGACAAAGGTCTTTTCCCCTTGCGGCACAATGGCCTCTTCCGGGATCACGACGGCATTCTGAATGGTGCCCAGGGCCAGATTCACCGTGCCGAACAGGCCGTGGCGCAACTGTTTGGAGCCTGGCAATATCGCTTTCACGGTAACGGTATGGGCGGCCATATCCACAACCGGGTCGATGAAGTTGACGGAACCGCTGAAACTGGTATTGCCCAGCCCCTCAAATGTAGCGCGAATCGGCTGGCCCACCCGTAACCGGTGCAAATACTGCTCCGGGACCGTAAACTGGAGTTTAAACAGGGAAGGATCCACCACTGTTACCAGCTTTTCGGTAGGGGCTACATAATCGCCCAAATCCACGTATTTCTGGCCCACGATGCCGGTAAACGGCGCACGAATGACCGATTCATCCGCCAGCGCGACGTTATAGCGATAGCTGGATCTGGCCTGAGCCAGACCGGAGGCCGCTTGGGAATACCGGGCCTTGGCGGAAGACAGAGCTTGCAGGGCTTCCTGATGGTCAGCCACGGCTGTATCGTAATTGCTGCGTTTCTGGTCCAACTCCAGCTGAGAGATGAACTGATCCGCATAAAGGCGCTCATATCGTTGTAACTCGGATTGTGTCAGCCTCATTTTGACGGCGGCGCTGTTCAGTCGGGCCGCCGCTTGGCTGATATCCGCTTTCTGCTGTTCAATATTGCCTTGAGAGGCCGTAATGCCCGCCGCCGACTGCTGGAGCTGCGCCAGTTGCTTATCGGCTTTCAAACGCATGATGCTCTGGCCCGCCTGAACGGAATCCCCTTCCCTCACACTGATGTGAGTGATGGTTCCGGCGATTTCACTGTTCAAATCCACCTTGTTGTTGGCTTCCAGGGTGCCGCTGGCCTGGTATTCCACGATCCAGGGCTGCTGGGAGGCCGCCACGACGTCTACCACGGGTGGCGGCATTTGCCACCCTCCGCCGCCGCCGCAGCCGGTCAGCGTTATCAGCAAGGCCATATTCAGGATGAGAAGTCTATTTTTTGGGGAGAGCAGCAGGTTTGATAAAGGCATCCGGTTTCATTCCGTTCAATATATTGGGGGTGGAAACTTCACCCAGGGCATCCAACAAGCGCACCTGGGCCTGATTAAAATCGAGGATGGCGCGAACCACCACGGTACGGGCGTCTCGAAGCGTGGTTTGGGCATCCAGCACGTCCACGTTAATGCCAAGCCCGGCACGGAACCGCCCAAATGCCAAGCGATAAGCCTCCTGGGCTACCGCTAGCTGTTCCTGGGCCGCGAACACGGATTTGGCAGACGCCCGGCTGTCCAGATAGGCATTAATGACCTCACTCTGGATGTCCCGCACTTGTTGCAGCTTCTGGACGGTTTGCTGTTTGACTTGCAGGCGCTTGGTGCGGTAATCCAGCGGGATGGAAGTGCCCAGATTGTCCAGCAGATCCGCTTGAAGCGCGATGCCTCCGAAGCGACCGAGCCCGAGCTTGTCTATTTCCGGGCCGGTGCCGTTAATGTAGGTTTGCAGGGTCACGGCGGGTAACAGGCGGGACAGAACCGCGCGCCCTTCCCATTTCAGCGCTTCAATCTCGGATTGAGTGATTTTCAGGTTGGGATTGTTCTGAATAGCCCTGCCCACCAGTTGCTCCGTGGTGACGGAAAGCGGCACCAGCGGACGAGGCTGGGCTACAACCTTGGGAGGCACTAATCCCACACTGGGATCCAGGTTCAATCGGTTTAGCAATGCCTGCTGGGCTTTGGCCAAATCGTTTTCCGCGATGATTAAGGCTTGCTCCCTGGCCACCAGTTGACTTCTGGCGCGTTCCAAGTCTAGCTTGGTGCCAACGCCAGCCTTGACGCGGGCTTCATTGAGATCCACCTGCCCCTGCACTTCCTGAATGCTGAGATTGATGTTGGCGACCTGAATGCCGGCTGCCAGAAGCTGGTAATACTCATTGGCGGCCAATGTCAACTGATCCTGCAAGGTGCTGACGACCTGGGCTTTTGCGCCTATGGCCCGTTGTCTGGCGGCTAACGAGTTAAAGATGTCTTGCCCGCCGGGATAAATGGTCCATCGGGCGGTGAGCTGCGGAACGATACGGGTCTGATACACCGGAACCGTCTGGCTGCCGAAGACCTGAACCACCCCTTGAAACCGGGATTGGTTGTAAGTGCCCTGAAGATCCGGTAATAATTCGGACAAAGAGCGGTAATACAAGTTGCTCTGAATTTTAGAGCCCAACCGATCCCGCTCCAGAAGCAGGTTCTGGGTTTCCACCAATTTCAAAACGGTTGGCAGGTCAATGGGAAATTCCTGAATTTTGACGACCGTACCGGTCAACACCTTGTTCAGTAGCGCCGATCCTTCCGAGATGACTTTCTCGTCGTACATGGTAATCGGTGCCTGCTCCAACGGTGTTACATCCGTGGGCGTGGCGTCCGCCTGGGCCGCTTTTCCCGTAGGTAACGGCTGTGCCATCGGAGCAGAGGTAGAAGATGCAGAAGGCGTGACAGGCGGACTCAGGACGGTTGAATCATCAGGAGTTTGCAGGGAGGCCGGTGTGCCTGGGGCGGTACTCGCCGGTGCGGGCTGCGGGGATGGTCTTATGGCAGAAGGCGTCGTTGTCGGCTGAACCGCCTGCGGTTTCTGCACGGACGGAATTTGCGGCGGCATGTATTGTCCGGCTTCCTGGGCATGCCCAAAGTCGGACAGGCAAGCCGATATCAGCAAGCCGAGCGGTAAAGCAAAAACGTACTTGCGCTGAAGGGTGGGGATCAAACGTCTCATTCCGGTGTTACTCTTTCGCTACCTCAGACTATTGTCCCTGACCCGCTAATAATTGACAATGCGGCAATCTTAATGCAATCTGCGCTGTTCGGACTCATCCAGCCGGTTCAGGTACTGGTTCAGCACGTAAGCCATCGCGCCGCGTGTCATCGGTTGCTCGGGGCGGATTTTCTCGGAAGGCTTCACGTCCACAAAACCGTTTTTCAAGGATGTCACGATAGATTTGCGCGACCAGTCCGGTAATTGTACGGCATCCGGGTACTGGGCCAATACGGAATTGACGGTCTGGTCATCATATTGCTGCACACCATACGCCTGAGCAAAGATGGCCAGGGCTTCCGCCCGATCGACGGGATGCTGCGGATAGAAGTAACCGTTGCGGTACCCTTCCATAATGCCCCGGTTTACCACGGTGTAAATATCATCCGAGGCCCAGAATTGAGTCGGCACGTCTTTTAGCGGCTCAGGTTTGCTGACGGTGGCTGTGCGGCTTTTCAGCTTAAAGGTTTTAACCAGAATGGAGGCCAGTTCCGCGCGGTTCAGCGGGCGCTCCGCATGGAATTTTCCATCCGGGCTCTGGCCCATCAGTCCGGCTTGTTTTACTCGGGTAATCGCCTCATCCAGAGTGCCTTCCGGTAATGCCACATGCTTCTCGCGCTGATGCTGCAACTGGGCTTCGGTAGTGGGCGCGGGGTTTTCCGTTTGCGCCTGGCTGCTGACGGGAGGCGTCAGAAGTAAAACCGATACTGCTAATACAAATAAACCGTTACGCATCTGGTTATGCTCCCCAATCGATTGCATACGGCCTTATTTTAGCACCATCCGCAATAAGGCCAAACCGGGCAATCAACAAGTAATCCCCTTTTATGCTAGCGTATCCGCATGTTCGCCGTACACCACAATAACGGCAAAACGTTATAAAAGGGGGAGTGGCATGATCAAACATGTGGCGTTCTTTGTATACCCGGTGACCGATATAGCGCGTGCCCGGAAATTTTATGAAGGGCTCCTGGGTCTGAAGTTAGCTCACAACTTTGAAGGCCGCTGGCTGGAATACAGTATTCAGGATGTGACGTTGGCGATTACGGATTGGTTTGAAGACGCTAAACCCAGCCATACCGGCCCTTGCATGGCGTTGGAGGTGGCTCACGCGGAATCCAACTTCCATTTCTATCGGGACAATGGGGTGACGATTATCAAAGACCTGTACGACACGCCCATTTGCCGTATCGGCATGATCGCCGACCCGGATGGCAACGGCATTCTGATTCATCAGGCCAAGGTCCTGGAATAAGGCCCAGAATAATGCCCTTTTTAACAGCGTTTAGGCGAGCGTAACGTTTTCCGCTTTCAGGCGCTTGAGCAGATTGGTGGTTTCAATGGCCGCCAGAGCTGCGTCTACCCCTTTATTGCCTGCCTTGCAACCAGCCCGCTCAATGGCTTGTTCAATATTCTCAGTCGTCACAACGCCGAAAATAACCGGGATGCCGCTTTTTTCAGCGGCTTTGGCGATGCCTTTCGCCGCTTCGTTGCAGACGTAATCATAATGGGTGGTGGCGCCCCGAATTACGCAGCCCAGCGTAATCACGGCGTCAAACTGACCAGAGAGCGCCATTTTGGTTGCAACCAACGGCAGTTCAAACGCGCCCGGCACCCAGGCCACGGCAATATCCTCATCCGCCACATCGTGGCTGTGTAATGCGCCCAGTGCGCCTTGCAGCAGTTTTTCAGTAATCACGTCGTTGAAGCGGGACACCACAATGCCGATTTTTAAGCCGGTGCCTACCAGTTTGCCTTCATAAATGCGTGTCATGGATTCTTACTCCTTTAAAGCGGCTTATGATTCGCTGGGGGCCTGCAAAATGTTCAGCATGTGGCCCAGCTTGTCCTGCTTGGTTTGCAAATAGTGCTGGTTATGGGTTTGCGGAGCAATCGGAATCGGCACCCGGTCCAGAATCTGAAGCCCGTAGCCGTCCAATCCCCGGATTTTACGCGGGTTATTCGTCAGCAGATTGAAGGACTTGATACCCAGGTTCCCCAGAATTTGCGCGCCCACCCCGTATTGGCGCAAATCCGGCAGGAAGCCCATTTCCAGATTGGCCTCCACGGTGTCCAGTCCCTGCTCTTGCAGAGCATACGCCTTCAGTTTGTTCAACAGCCCGATGCCGCGGCCTTCATGATTTCTCATATAGACCAGCACCCCTTTGCCATGCGCGTCAATCGCAGCCAGAGACGCCTGCAACTGATCGCCGCAATCGCAACGCAGGCTGGAGAGGACATCCCCGGTCAGGCATTCGCTGTGTACCCTTACCAGCGGCACAATCCCGTCTTCCTCGTCCACATCGCCTTTCACCAGCGCCAGATGTTCCGACTGATCCAGCGTATTGCGGAAGCCGATCACCTTGAAGTTGCCGAATTTGGTGGGCATGGAGGCTTCCGCTTCCCGCACCACCAAGTTTTCCTTTTGCAGGCGGTAATTAATCAACTGGGCCACGGTGATGAACTTGAGGTTGAACCGGCGGGCAATCTCAAACAGCTCGTTGCGGCGGGCCATAGTGCCGTCCGGGTTCAGAATCTCACAAATCACGCCTACCGGTTTCAAACCCGCCAGCCGGGCCAGATCCACACTGGCCTCAGTTTGGCCCACGCGCTCCAGCACACCGCCCGGCTTGGAACGAAGCGGGAAAATGTGGCCGGGGCGGCGCAAATCAGAAGGGAGCGCATCCGGGGCCACGGCCACCTGAATGGTAGTGGCCCGGTCACTGGCGGAAATGCCGGTGGTCACGCCGAACTTGGGGGCCGCATCCACACTGACCGTAAAGGCGGTACCCAGCGGGTCCGACGAATGGGAAATCATTTGGGACAGTTGCAACTGATCGCAGCGCTCCGGGGTCATGGTCATGCAAATCAGCCCACGGCCTTCGGTGGCCATGAAGTTGATAATTTCCGGGGTCACTTTCTCGGCGGCGCACACGAAGTCCCCTTCGTTCTCGCGGTCCTCGTCATCGGCCACAATCACCATCTCGCCGTTGCGAATGGCCTCAATGGCCTCCTCCACCGTGCTAAAGGCATTATGAGCGGGTTCTGTTGAGCGGGTTTCCGGGGACATGAAGGACTCCTCTTGCGAGTTGATCAGGTAAAGCTATTCGGGATCGTGGTTAAACCAGCTACCGGAACGGATATTGGCGCCGGTTGGCGTGGATTGGGATGTATGGACAGGGCGGTTCAGGGCCTGGACGGCCGGCACCAGGGACGGGGCATCCAGCTTGACGCCCGGTTCCACTTCCAGGTGCGTGGGGTAGGAAGAGATGAGCGCATCGCTGTCGGGGCCGGTTTCGGCATTCCGTTCAAACAGCAGGCGGCGCACGTATTTGCCCAGCAGGTCCGTTTCAATATTCACCCGGTCGCCGGGCTGGTAATCATCCAGATTGGTGTGGGACAGGGTATGCGGAATAATGACCACCGAAAAGCGGCTCTTGTCCACCGTATTCACGGTCAGGCTGATGCCCAGGATGGTGACGGAACCCTTGGGAATCAGCAGTTCCGCCAGTTGGGAGCTATCCACCTCAAAGGTGAACACCTGGCTGTTGCCCTGCTGTACACGGGAGATCACGGTCGCCAGCCCGTCCACGTGCCCGGTCACGTAATGCCCGCCAATTCGGCTGGTGGGGGTCAAAGGGCGCTCCAGATTGACCCGCTTGCCGGGCTGAAAGGTGGAAAAGTTTGTTTTGGAAAGGCTCTCCGGGGAGGCTTCAAAGGTGAATGCAGACTCGGTAAAGGCAACCACGGTCATGCAGGCGCCGTCCACGGCAATACTGTCGCCCAGTTGGACGTTTTCCAGAACCCTGGATGCCGAAACGGAAATTCTGCTGCCCTCACTGCCGCTTTCCACCGTGGCAATAACGCCGACTTCCTCAATCAGGCCCGTAAACATAAAGGGATCTCTTTCTTGAAATAGTGATTTAGCTCTTGGGACTATTGTAATGAAAACAAAACCGGAACATAAGTAGCGGTTGCCTGCCGCCGAACGGAAGCGCAGCGTCAGCCAATCGCGGCGATTATGGTGATTATACTATGGACCGGTTCCCGCAAACAGCAAGGCCGGAAGGGGATCCCGCTTCCGGCCTGCCATGCTTTTTGAATGAGGGTGACTAGCAGCCGTCATCTTCCGAGAACTCGAACCCGTACCGGCTGGCTGTACTCAGCAGGGCCAGTTTCTGAATCTGGTAGGAGATG
>JAJQJM010000132.1 GCA_021323475.1 Vampirovibrio sp. | reverse complement strand
GATGCCACGTTCAATAGTTCCTTATCCGGCAGGTATCGCTGTCGCTCCGCTTCCAGCAGACGCATTCGTTGCGCCATACGCTCCAGCTTCCGCGTCATATTTTGCAAAGGCCAGAACTGGACCAGGATTTCAATAAATTCCATTTCGTTGTGAAGCCCTTGTATTCGCTTCTCAACCTTTCGCAACAGCTTCTGCCGCTGCTGCTCGTGCAACATGGACGAATGCATGACTAAATCCTCCTGAATACAGGTATTTACATACGGATTCCTTTTGCTTTCAGTGATGAGACAATCGATGGTTCGAACCGACGGGCCGGAAAGCCCATCGCTCCAAAACAAAAGATATACTATATATAAAAAACAGAAATCCTTAAAATTGCGCTGAGCCTTATTTCCGCCCCAACCACGAAACAATTCGTTACAAATTAAACTTTTCGTTCCCCTTGTCCTATACTGTTTGCGTAAGGGGTTACATATAAGTCTTGAGGGGAAAGACAGAACACATTCAATGGCGTCGCGCCATCGCCTGACGGGCTGTGGACCAGCTAACGCCCTAAACTTCGGTTTAACAGCCTGGTACAGAAATTCAACGGTTATCCGCAGGCTTGGTTATGGTAAAAGTTTAAATGAAAGTCAGGCTGGTATTTCAATTTCAGAGCGAAACGCCACGAACGTTGCACGCCAGCCCCGGACCAGGATAGAGAAATGAAGAACGTCACAATTATCCGAACCAGTTACAACCCGGAAACCGGCGGTTTCATTATGCGGTCATTTACGAGTCAGCCGCAGAACCTTGAATGTGTGGAAACCGTAGCCACCGGGGCTAACGCATAACTTTACATTCCGTACTAGTGGGTTTGTTTATGCTTACATGGCATCAAAAATTCTTCAGTTGCTTTAGTATCGCAATAAACAGGCTGCAATAAAGGTAATAAGGGTCGATGACATTACCAAACGGGGTTGGCAACCAATCCGCCACGCGCCCCGCACCTGAACGATTGAATCGGAAGGGAGTACAAACTCCTTCGATTGAGCCTGCCCGCAAGCAGCCACTACAGCCAACCGAGCCACTCAAACCGGGAATGCGTTTCTCCGGTCTAGGCAACGTGATTAGCTCTATTCCCGTGCCCCCCAAAGTGCAGGATGCGTTTTTAACCACCTCTAAAGAAGGGGCTATGTCCATCCTGTTGCCGGAAAGCTCCGTGATTGTGGGCCGTTCCGTTGCAGCCTACAAGCGGGATGGCTGGCTGGAATTGCAGGAACGGCTTCCGGAAGAGATGACCGTTGCGGCCATCTGGCTGAAAGGGGTTGACGCGTTACAGCATGTTTTTGAAAAGCAGCTTAAACCCCGTGTTTTCGCCAAAAACAACCACCTTTCCAGTAATATCGCCTGGAACAAGGCCTGGGGAAAAACCACCCATGTGGATTTGACCCCGCAGGAAATGTTTGCCAAAAACCAGCAGGAAATCAGCGCGCTGCTTAAAATGAAGTCCGCGCGCTGGGTGTTCAGCGTGGGTCTGGCCCTGGCCGGGGTCGGCTACGTGGTTCCCAAGCTGAACCAGTGGAAAACCAATATGGTGCTGCAATATTTAGGCCGCAGAAAGCGTAACACGGAGGGTTCAAACGTCCAGTTCGGCGATCCGTCCAATGCACAATCCCAACCCCACACGACTCAGGGGCAGCGAACTCCGCTGAACACAATGCTTCACCGGCCCTTCCCATTGAGACAGCAGTCTGTTAGCGGATTCTCCGCCCCGGTAAGCCAGACATCGACCCAGTTCCCGAATCATTCAACGGTTTTCTCAAGTTCAAACCCATTTTCCAATGCATCCGGTCCAATTTACCCAGGAGTGAACCAAAATTCCCAAATGCCCGGCGGGCCTTTCCAAGCCAGCCCGGCCACAAACCCGACCACCCAGGGGAAAAAAGGTGGCGTCCAATTCGGCGGCATGCCCGGCGGCGCTTTGGTTCAAAGCCTTGGCCACTGGGTAGAACAAACACCCTTTGGCAGCATTCTGGTGGTTGACGCCGGGATTGCCGGTGGTCGCGGCTATGTGGCTAGCAAACGCAGCCTGTTTGAAACCGCCGAAGTCATCGTGCGGGATATCGGCTCCCTGTATTTCTACATTCTGTTTGCCCCGCACATGATGAAGGCGCTGGGCGCGGTAACGGACGGCCTGGCCGGCACCAGCATCAATATTCAGCCCAAAGTGGCCGAACAGCTTCATCAGGAAATCGCCAAAAGGCTTGGCGAGCCTTCCAAATACACGCTGGACTCGCTGCGAACCGCCCTGAACGGAGGCAATGACCAACTGATGCACCATGAGGGCTTCCTGAAGCATGAAATCCGCCTGGCCTCAAAAGACACGTTTAAGGCGCTGTTGGAAAAAGAAGCCCAGGTCTACTTGCCGGACAGCCAAAAAGCCGCCGCGCAAATCCGGCAGGTGATGGACTATTTGGCCTCCGGCTCCAGCATTCAAAGCAAGCAGGTTGCCACCGTTGAAATCCATGACTTGCTGCTTGCCCTGAAAGAAAAGCAGGGTGTCTTTAAATCAATAACCGCCGCTGAGCGGCAAAACCTGTCTATCGCGGTGAAGCAGGCCTTCCGCCACACCACCGGCGTTACGTTGGAGCGCCTGAGTGATGATGCCATTCGCCAGCATGCCAATTTCAAGCCTATTTTCAAGGCTCTGGGCAAAGGGCATCCGGAAGAGCACAGCCTGTTGGAGCGCATTCGCCGCATGGCCCAGGTGGATGGCCTGGATCAGAGCCACTCCATGCTGCGTCGCAGTATGAACGCCATGCAGGATACGTTGAAAGCGTCCCCCACGGTGATGGCCCACGGCAACAAGCTGGCCGACTGGATCGATCAGGCCGTCAATCGGCGGTTAAACCTGGGCGAACTGATTACGGAAGAGCTGGAAAGTATCAGCAGCAAGCTGGATAAAATAAAATTGGCCGAAACCGAGCGGAACCACTTGGCATCGCTGCTGAAAACGCCTAGCATTCAAAACTTGCAAACCGCCAAAGATACATTGCAGACCATCGGCAATCACCCCGCCAACAAACGGTTTAACCTTGGGGTCTGGAAAACCAAGGCTGTTCGGGCATTGGAACTGTCCGAACAACTGGGCAGCCTGAAGCAGTTACTGGGCGAGGAGGCTCATGCCGATTTAGCGCAGGCCGCCCAGCGCACTATCCGCAATTTTATGGCGGAATTGACAGCCAAGGCCCCCAAGGGCTCCAGCCAGCAGCAACTCCTCCAGCACTATCAGCAGCAAATGGGCCAGTTGCTGAACGGTCAGGGCAGGCTGTTCTCGCTAGCCATTCAGCAGGAAGACGACGTGCTGGGCCAAAAAGTGCAAGAGCTTCTGAAAGGCGGCCTGAGGAACGATGGCCGCTTCCTGGCGAAGGCGCTGGATATTGTAGGCCAATTGGAAACCGATTCCCGCAAGTACACCGATCCCGGCAAGGCGGCCAAAATGCGGACCAGTATTATCAATTACAGCGACGCGTTGCTGAAAAAAGCGGAAAATCTGGGCAAGGGCGCCACCCTGCAAGAAGGTCTGGAGCGGTTCTTCAAACTCAACCGCAACCTGCACTACGGTGCCTGGACACTTTCCCTGGCGGGCACCATGTTCTGCCTGGGTTGGCTGGTGCCTCACGCGCAAAACGCTTTAACCATGCGGCTGACCGGCAAAAACAAAAACCCCGGCATTGCCCATGCGGAAGACGCCAGTGAAAAAAGCATGGGCTCCAACAGCTCAAGCAATAGCGGCACCGCGTCCGGTTCAGGCTCGTCGACCACCGGGGGACAGAAACCATCGACTCCGCAGCAGAGCCCATACCAAAACGGGCTCCCCACACGTTGACCAACCTGATGCTCAAACACGCCGCTCACCACACAACCAAGCACCAAGCCGCCAGCCAGTAAACTGACCAGACCCAAGGTTTTCAACATGTTGATGGGGTGACGCATAAAAAACCTGCCATTCCTTCAAGCTGTCCATTTATAAAAAAACAATCAGTTTTCAGGAATTGCCCACACAATTACATTTGTTCATAAACGGGAATCCGTCTAACCCTGAACGCCTCATAGTTGTTAATTTAAACCCCGTCCCGTTAAAGTTCCCAAAGCTCAACAATTTATAACATTAGATCCTGTTTAATTTACAGTAGCAGAGGGAAGGATTGATCTTACCAGGGTACCCGTCTATACTATAACAAGTAAAGTAGATTAAATAAGGATACGATTACGTGCCCAAGACGGTAGAATCATTAGAGGACAAGACGGCAGGCCAGCTCACCGAGGAGGGCATTTCGGAGTCCTCTTTGCAGGATGTCACCGAGAATTTAAACCGCCTGATGCATGCCGGTCTGTATGGCGTAGAATCCCCTATAGAGCGCGCTATGGAGCTGATTGGGGATAAGTATTCGTTTCAAATTATTCATATCCTTTACCAATTCGAGCGCCAGCGCTTTGTGGAGCTGGAGCAGCAGATTCCCGGCATTTCTCCGCGCACGTTAAGCGCCCGGCTGAAGCACCTGGAAAAATTCCGCCTGATCAACCGGCACCAGTTTCCAACGATTCCGCCCAAAGTGGAATATGAATTAACCGAGCGCGGCCGTGACTTGGCCGACACGCTGAAAACCCTGGAAACCTGGGTCAATCGGTGGTTTCCGTATACCCCCGCAGGCGCTTAATTTTTATCACCGGCTAGGCAATACTTAGGCAATCGGTAGGAGCAAGGCAGGCAGGCTGACTGAGCCTTTTTGGCGCGCTCAAGTCTTTTGAGTCAAGCTCCGGAATCCAGTTCCCATGAGAACCGAGTCAGAATTTCGGCAATCGATTCATCGCGGCTGTCAGCGGTTAGTACAAGCGATCGTTTTTCATGCTAAATTCCAGCGGCGGGCCATTCGGGCTCTCCAAGACCAGTTTGAACTCCTGCAAGTCCACTAAATCCGCAAAGTTGAAATAGTAGGCGTTAATCGCCTCGTAGGACGCGCCGCTTTGCCCACCGGATACCGGATCGGCCTGAAGATCCAGGTTCTGCTTGGCCGGTTTCAGGTCAAATTCCCGCCCTCGGCCAAAGCCCACAATTCGGGCAGTGTAATTTTTGGCGAACGTAGGGCTGTCTCCGTAGAAACTCACGGCAAACTTCACCTGAATGCGGTTTTTGGTATCGGAATAGAAGGCCACATCCTTGCCGAAGCGTTTGCGGGCCTTTTCCAGATCGCTCTTGCTGGGCTTGCGGGATAAGCCGGCCTTGGCCGCCTTGGCGGCAAGCATCATAAAGGGGGAATACACGTTCAGCAGCGAGCCATTGCTCCCCTCAATCCAGTTGGGGCCCAACAAATCGGACAACCCGGCACGTTGGTTCTTCATGCCGTACACCAACGCCGAGTTAATGGTATGAGTATCCATCTTTGCCAGCGCCAGGGCGGGCACATCGGCGGAAGCCACCAGCAGCAGCCCGGCCACGACCGCAGAAAAAGACCGGCAAAGGATTGCCGCAAGGGGCTTGGTTATTACACTTGGCTGAGATACCATGAGGATCGGACTCCAATCTAATGGGGCTATTTCAAAACTTTCCACGCCCGGTTTGGACGCTCGCATGACTTTATTCTACTAGAGACGTTCTAAAGTTCTCCAGTTCCCGCTGAGCCTGTCCGAATCCGAAATGGTTTACGGAAAGCCCTGGCCCGGATGGAACACATCCACGCTTGCCCCGGTTTTTATGGAGTTATCGGCTTTTAATGCGAAGGAGACACCACATGGCCGCAAAACGAGTCTTTGTCGTAGTGATTGATGCCTGGGGCGTTGGCGCGTTACCGGATGCCGCCGAATACGGCGACAGCCAAAACTGCAACACGATGGGCAACATCGATCGCCAGGCGGATAGCATCCATTTGCCCAACCTGGAAAGATTGGGCCTGGGCAATATCCTGCCCCTCAACCGGGTAAAGGCCCTAGAAAAACCGCTGGCCTCCTTCGGTAAAATGTCCGAATTCTCCCGAGGCAAGGACACCACTACCGGCCACTGGGAAATGGCGGGCATTTATCTAGAAACCCCGTTTCCCACCTACCCTAACGGCTTTCCGCCGGAGATTATCGACCGCTTCAAAGCGGAAACGGGCATTACGGCCATTTTGGGCAACAAACCGGCCTCCGGCACCGAAATTTTGAAAGAGTTGGGCATGCAGCACCTGGAAACCGGCGCGCCCATCGTCTATACCAGCGCGGATAGCGTGTTCCAGATTGCCGCCCACATTGGCCCGGAAAGCAAAGTGGACTTGCAAACCCTGTACTTCTGGTGCGAGAAGGCCCGCGAGATTCTGGACGGCGAGCACAAGGTTTCCCGCGTTATCGCCCGCCCGTTTGAAGGCAACAGCCCGGAAACATTCAAGCGCGTCGGCAAGGATCGCCGGGATTACGCCGTGTTGCCTCCTGAAGCCACCGTATTGAACCGCATTAAAGATGCCGGCGGCGTGGTGCTGGGCGTCGGCAAAATCGAGGACATCTTCTGCTTTGCCGGACTGACCCACTCGATTCACACCGGCAGCAACCCGGAAGGCATTGACGTGGTGCAGAAACTTGCCGCCAACCAACAAGATTTAGATGTCCTCAGCCTGGAAAAGAAACCGCTGAGCGACTACACGCAGGCCGATAAACAGTTTATCTTCGTGAATCTGGTAGAAACCGACAGCAATTACGGCCACCGCCGGGATGTCAACGGTTACGCCCGCGCCTTGGAGCAGTTTGATGCCGGACTGGGCGCCATTCTGGACAACCTGGGCGAAGACGACCTGCTGATGATTTCCGCCGACCACGGCTGCGATCCAACCGCACCGGGCTCCGATCATACCCGCGAGTATGTGCCGATCCTGCTCTACAACAAGAACCGGGAAGGCAAAAGCCTGGGTATCCGCGAATCCTTCGCCGATATCGGCAAGACCACCCTGGCCTGGCTGGGTCTGGAAGACCCGAACCAGCGCGGGCGCAATATGCTGGAAACTCGGGAGCCAGCGCTCGTCTAAGCGTTTATGAAAGCCCCCGAAACAAGCGCGCCCAAGCGCCGCAGCTCAGCGGCAACCGGTAAAACACGGGCAAAAACACCCAAGGCATCCAAATTGGCCAAAGCGAAGCCTCTGAAAATAAAGGCCCGAAGCCGCGAGGAATGGCTGAAGCTGGCGCCCTACCTGAATGCGCTGGTGGATGAATATAAGGTTCCGGCCTATATACAGAGCGATCCGCTGCAAATTCCCTACCGTTTTGCGGGTGATCCGAAAGCCTGTGAGCTGGTGGCGTTTATGACGGCCCTGTTCAGCTACGGGCGGCGGGATTTGATTATGGAAACCGTCACCAACCTGTTCCGCATTACGGACAATGACCCGGTCGCGTTCATGGAAGGCTTCAACCCCAGGCGAGACGCCAAATTGTTCCGGCATTTCGTATACCGCTTCAACAAGGGGCCGGACTTGGTGCATCTGTGGCAGCGGCTGCAATGGGCTTATCGGGAATTCGGCTCGCTGGAAAACCTGTTTTTGGCCTCCACTCAGGGCCTTGCGGCAAACGAAAACCGGCTCAAGATCGGCATTGCCCGGTTTACGGATCAGTTGCTGGGCGAGGCTCCGCCTCAAACTTACGGCCTGAAATTTTTGTTTGCCCACCCAGACAAGGGCGGGGCCTGCAAGCGGTTTAACATGTTCCTGCGCTGGATGGTGCGCCAGGATATGGATGCCTCCGCCGGAAAAGTAGACCTGGGCCTCTGGAAAAACAGCCTTTCCCCTACGGAACTGCTGGTTCCACTGGATACCCATGTGATGAAAATGAATAACCACCTGCGGCTTTCCAACCGTACCGACAACTCCTGGCAGACGGCAGAGGAAATTACGGAGATTTTTCGGCTGTTGTGCCCGGAAGACCCGGTAAAGTACGATTACGCCCTGTTCGGCTTCAGTCTGGACAAGCGTCCGCCGGATGAAATCCTGGCCGCCTGGCGATAAAGCGGCCATCGTTCGGGAAACTGTCCCGCCAGGTTTGCTGTTGGTATAATGGATGAATCGTTTGTTTACGAATCGCTATGGGTTTGGATTCCCAATCGTTTGAATGACCGAATGATTTTGAATGCCACCAACCCGGTTTCAGTCTGAAAAGAGAATAGTAAGGACGCTATGACCAAAGACGAATTGGACGCGCTGTTATCCGGTGAGGATCTGCTGAGAACGCTGGACGTGAAGACCCTGGTGCTGGATATTGTGCGGGAACTGCCGGACGACGAGTTGCTGTCCATCTTCTGGAGCAAGTTACCGAATTTGTCCAAGGACTATGTCCGCGACTACCTGTACATGAAACGCTCCTGATTCCTCGCAATACGCATTTTTCCAGTCCATTCCCCAGCCAATGCCTGCCGAAATACCGTTTTACCAACATGGCAGGCCCCTGAAAGAAGGAAAACCGGTTATGCTGAAAAACAAGAAGCAGCTCATTTCCCTGAGCCTGGTGCTTGGCCTGCTGGCCGCTTTTACCCTTTACAAGCTGGCCATTGAATTTGGCGGCGTTCCCGGCAAACTGTACCAGTATTATCCGGCTTCCACCGGCTTTTACCTGGAACTGGCCCCCGGCGAAAAGCTGACCCGCCGCTTTGTGGCGTTTCTGCAGGAGCAAAACCTTCAGGAAGAGCAAAGCCGGGCCAAACAGAAGAAAGCCATGCTGGCGGAACTGCAGAAACAGGATGCCGGCAAACTAAGCCCGCAGCAAATGCAGGCCCTGCTGCCACCGGAGGATGAAAGTCAGCGCAAAAGCTTTCGCCGGGTGTTTCTGGAAAAATTCAACAGCACGTTTGAACCCTATTTAAGCCTGGGAGCCTGGCCGGACAGGTCAAAAGCCCAGCCCTCCACCCTGATTGGGCAGACCGGTGAAGGCAATACGCTGATCGTATTGCCCCTTAAGGACAATTTGGATTTGGCGGCAGTGATTGAGCGGTTTGGACTGGACTTAAAAGATTTCAAACAAATCAACACCAAAGACGAGTCCTATCTGGAAGAGAAAAACAGCGGCACCGCCCTGGCCGTCCTCAACCGGAAGCTTCTGATTACCAACACGCCGGAGGCCATGCAGGCCACCCTGAAGCATTACCGGGAGCATCAGCCCAACGTGTTCGATCAGGCCATCAACAAGACATATCTGGCCAAATTGCCGTGGCTGCGGCAGGGCACGTTCATTCTGAACAACAGCGTATACACCCGTAAAGCGCTGGAAAGCAAAGGCAAACTTAGCGCCCAAGTTGCCGGAATGAGTGATATTTTCCCCCTAACGGTCGGTGCCATTCAGGCCAAGGCGGATCAACGGGTCAGCGTTCGCTTTATTACGCCCATTCAGTTTAACAACATCGCCGATAAACACCTGCGAAACAGCTTGCAAGCCATCGCGCAACCGGCGGAGGCGTTTACCCAGGCCGGGCAGCTTCCGGCGGATACCGGCATGATGATTGGCATGATTGGCCTGGATAAAGCCTATGACTTTTACCAGGATTACATGATGCCTGCGGAAAACGCCCGCTGGCTGAAGATGATGGAGATCATCCTCAGCGGCTTTCGGGTGGACTTGCGGAAAGACGTGATCAATCTGCTGGAAAAGCGCACGGTCATTGCCAGCCGCTTTGGCGATAAACCCTCCCTGATTATGCTGCTTGAAAAAAATGAGGCCAAGGACAAGAGTCTGGATAAAATTTCCACGCTGCTCTCCACCAACGCATTCCCTATCAAGCAGGAAACGGAACAGGTCAACGAGGTAACCAGCCGCATGCTGTCTCTGCCGGTGCCCATACCGGGGCATGCCGACAGCAGGCTGCAATACGGAACCATCGGCACCGCCCTGGTGTTCGCCACCCCGGCAGACTTTCGGGAAACCGTGGACGTGAGCCGCAAACAGCAAAAAAGCCTGGCGGAAACCCCTTCCTACCGAGTTGTGATGGATGGTTTGCCCAACCTGACCAATGCCGTGGCGTATTTGAACATTGCGGAACAAAGCCGCTTCTCCAAAGCCCCAACCGGCATGCAGAGTCCTGGCCAATGGCTGGATTCCCTGGGTTTGGCCCTGTGGGTCACCCCCCAGCAACAGCAGGAAGACGTCAGTATTTTGAATGCCCAGCTCAACCTGAAGCTGACCAATTTACAAAAACCCAAGAAATAAGCTGTCCGGCCTGAGTCCGTCGCGGCGCTTTAGTTCAGCTTTTTTTCGGGGCCGGTATGGACACTGACGACCCAACGCTGGGGCAGAATATGGTATTGCTTGAGCTGTACTTCGGCATCCTGCCCGCTTTTAACCGGGGTAATGAAAATCTGGGAATCGTTCAGCAATAAGGTGCCAAACCGGTTGCATCGCAGACTGACATCATTCTGCTTATTCTCGCTGTGGCGGTATATTTCCCGGCCTTCAGCCCGGTATGCCTGCACGTCCGCACCTGTTGCGGTAATAACACATTGATCGCCCGTAATGGCCGGATGCCGCAAATCGTTCACCAGGTAAGCCAATCCGGCAAAAAACAGGACAAACGGGGCAAACATCAGCGTCAACTTGGTTTGACGAGTCACCGGAAAACTCCTTTATTGAAAGAATTGAATTGTGGAAGACACAGATTGTATGATGGGGATAAATTCAAGAGTGGCAATATTATCATCAAAACATACTGAGGCTGCATATCCCCATGTCTAAACCACATTCGTTTTTCAGACAGTGTCAGGAGAAAGTACTACTCTTTGACGGCGGCATGGGTAGCATGTTGCAAACATTCCCGTTAACCGAAGATGACTTTGAGGGACTGGAAGGCTGTAACGAGATCCTGGTACGCACCCGCCCGCACGTGATTCAGGAAATCCATGCGGCTTACTTTGAAGCAGGCGCGGACGTGGTGGAAACCGACAGCTTCGGCTCCACCTCCATTGTATTGGCCGAATACGACATTGCCGATCAGGCATATGATTTAAGCTACCGGGCCGCTAAAATCGCCAAAGAAGTCGCCAACGATTACTCCAAGGACAAGCCCCGCTTTGTGGCCGGCTCCATCGGCCCTACCACCAAGCTACCCACATTGGGCCACATCGGTTATGACGAGTTGAAAGCCTCCTACATTACCCAGGTGCAGGGCCTGGTAGATGGCGGCGCCGATATGCTGCTGATTGAAACCTGCCAGGATCTGCTGCAAAGCAAGGCCGCCATTGCCGCCGTACATGAGGTTCGCAAGAAACTGAACCGCTACGTACCCACCATGGTGCAAGTGACCATTGAAACCACCGGCACCATGTTGGTGGGGATGGACATTGCCTCGGTGGTGACCGCGCTGGAGCCCTACGACATTGACGTATTGGGCATGAACTGCGCCACCGGCCCGCAGGAAATGGTGGAGCATATCCGCTATTTGTCCCAACACAGCCCGTTTTACATTTCCTGCCTGCCCAACGCCGGGATTCCGGAGAACGTGGGCGGTAAGGCCCATTATCATTTAACGCCGGATGAACTGGCGACCCACCTTCAGCATTTCGTGAAGGATTTGGGCGTTCATATCATCGGCGGCTGCTGCGGTACAACGCCCCAGCATATCAAGGCCGTCGACGGCCTGGTAGGCAACATGTCGCCCGGCAAGCGAAATCCACAGTATGAAAACTCCCTGAGCAGCCTGTACAGCAGTGTACCCACGTTCCAGGATCCGCCGCCGGTGCTGGTGGGCGAGCGCACCAACTCCAACGGCAGCAAAAAATTCCGCGATTTACTGGCAGAAGACAACTACGACGCGCTGGTAGATATCGGCAAGCAGCAAATCCAGCAAGGCGCGCACCTGCTGGACGTATGTACCGCCTATGTGGGCCGCAACGAAGTGAAAGACATGGTGGAAACCGTCACCCGCTTCAACGCCCAGCTGGATGTGCCGCTGATGATCGACTCCACCGAAGCGCCGGTCATTGAAGCCGCCCTGAAACTGATTGCGGGCAAGTCCATCGTCAACTCCATCAACCTGGAAGACGGCGAGGAGCGCCTGGAAATCGTGCTGCCCATGTGCAAGGAGTTCGGGGCCGCCGTGGTGGCGCTGACCATTGACGAAGAGGGCATGGCGAAAACCGCCCAACGCAAGTTTGAAATCGCCGAGCGCATTATCGACCTGGCCGTCAACAAGTACGGCATGCAAACCAAGGATATCGCCTTCGATACGCTGACCTTTACCCTGGGCAGCGGGGATGAGGAGTTCCGCCGGGCGGGGATTGAAACCATCGAGGCCATCCGCCTGATCAAGGAAAAATACCCGGAAGTCAGTTTTGTACTGGGCATCAGCAACATCAGCTTCGGCCTGAAGCCTGCCGCACGGCACGTAGTGAACAGCGTCTTCCTGCATTACGCCATGGAAGCCGGGCTCAACATGGCGATTATCAACAGCGCCCATATCCTGCCGCTGCACCGTATCAGCGAGAAGGAGCGGGAACTGTGCCGCCAGTTAATCTTTGATGAGCGCCAGTTTACGGAAGACGGCACCGTGACGTACGACCCGCTGATGGAAATGCTGGCCTACTTCGAGGCCAACTCGGGCACCACGGTGGAGAAAAAGAAAAAAGAACTGCCCGAACAAATTGAAGAGCGCCTGAAATACCGCATCATCAACGGCGAGAAAACCGGGCTGGAGCCGGATATTGAAGAGGCGTTGAAAAGCTATCCCGCCCTAGCCATTATTAACGACATTCTGCTGGACGGAATGAAAACCGTCGGTGAACTGTTCGGCAAGGGCGAAATGCAGTTGCCGTTCGTGCTGCAATCGGCGGAAGTGATGAAAACCGCCGTAGCCTTGCTGGAGCCCTACATGGAAAAAGTGGAGGGCGGCCACGCCAAGGGCACCATGGTTTTAGCCACCGTCAAAGGCGATGTGCATGATATCGGCAAGAACCTGGTGGACATCATTCTGACCAACAACGGCTACAAGGTGATTAACCTGGGCATTAAGCAACCGCTGGAAACCATGTTGATTGCCCTGGAGGAGCATCAGGCCCACAGCATCGGCATGAGCGGCCTGCTGGTAAAATCCACGGCGATTATGAAAGAGAACCTGATCGCCATGAAGGAGCGTGGCCTGTCCGTACCCGTGGTGCTGGGCGGCGCGGCGCTGACCAAGCGCTTTGTGGAAGAGGATTGCCAGAACGAATACGGCGGCAGGGTTTACTACGCCAAGGATGCGTTCTCGGGCCTCTACGCGATGGAAGCCATTATGACCGGCTCCAGCG
>JAJQJM010000011.1 GCA_021323475.1 Vampirovibrio sp. | reverse complement strand
CAATACCCTGTCGGTGAGCCGCCAGCCGGATTTGTGGGCAGCCTATACGGAGACGTTCAATTTTATAAAGGCCCATACGCCTGCTGGTAACCCACTCTATAACGACATTACCGATGAAGGCTATTTTTACGCCCTGAATACGGATCGCCCGTTTCTGGATATTTTTGTGTTGCTGCCCAAGCAAAAGTTGGAAATTAAATGCCCCTCCACGTCCGACAACCTGCTGGCCTGCTACCGGCAACTCAGCGTGGACCGGGCCCTGGTTATTCGGGAAGTCCTGAAGCGCGAGCGGGTGGGGTATCTGGTTTACAACCACTTTGCCGTGGTCAAGGCCCCTAAAAACGACGGGCGCATGTTGCAGCGCATGATGCCGGTTATTCCCGTATTGGCGGAGCGATTTCCGCAGGAAGTAGTGCCGGTTTTCCAGTCTGGGGGCGGGTGGATTACGGTCTATCAATTCAGGCCGAACCGGGAAGTTTCCGGTAAGCCCAGTACAGATTAAATCCGTTAAAATAGAATGAGACGCCCAAACCAAGTTGTGCACCGCTGGGCCCAAGGGGTTGTTTCCGGCCGGTGCATGCCAAACCGCCAGCGTTCAGGGAGTTCCGTATGCCAAAACAAGAAGCTGCCACCCAGGGTAAATTACCGTTGAGCGCCATTCTCTCGTTGGTGCTTCGGCTGGGGCTGGGAGGCATTTTTATTGCCAGCGGCGCGGCAAAACTGGCGCATCTGGAGCAATTTTACCTGACCGCCCAGGGCTATAAAATTCTGACGCCTGAGTTGATCCAGCTTTATGCCGGGTGGCTGCCCTGGCTGGAAATACTGGCGGGAACCTGCCTGATTGCAGGACTGTTCAGTCGGGCCGGCGCTATCCTTACCAGTCTGCTGCTAGGCTCGTTTCTGGTGGCGCTCGGTTGGGTGCTGTTGCGCGGCGATGCGATTGATTGCGGCTGTTTTCTGGGTGGTGGCCCTTCCAAGCCCGTTACCTGGGAATTGTGGTTTCGGGATTTGGCGATGCTGGCCGGATCGTTGGCGCTGTTAAAGCTGAAGCCGGACCCGTGGCGGCTGGACGCGCTGCTTCAAAACAGAGCCGCCTGGAAGCAGGCTGGCGCAGTAATATTAACGTTGTACTGCCTGACCACCGGCATGATGGCCGTCAACAGCAAAACCCCGGAGCCTCCCCCACCGCCGCCACCGGCGATGCAAACCTTATTGCCGGATGGTTCCTCCGCTCCGCCCTTTGAACTGAAGGATTTGGACGGAAAATCGATTGCGCTGTCCGATTTTCGCGATCAAAAACTCGTCTTGCTGGAGTTTTTTGCCACCTGGTGCCCGCATTGCCAGCATAGTGTCCCCATGTTGAACAAATTGCAGAAAGCCTATGCCAAACAATTGCAAGTTCTGGCCATCAACGCCGGTGATACCCAGGGAACTCCCTCCACCGCGCCAGCGTTTCAGCAGCAATTCCATATTGCGTATCCTATTCTGGATTCTCCCTCCTCGCAACTGCTGAATATGTACCATATTTCCGGCTTCCCCACGTTTTATCTGGTGGATAAGCGCGGCAACATTATCTGGAGCCATGCGGGGACGCTGGACCGCCGTAATGAGGCCGTCATCAAAAAGGCGCTGAGGCAGTCCTAGTGCGAACGAGTTGCAGGATTAGCCGGGCGGCAAATGGACGGATGGCTTGGCTTATGCTAGAAATGGTTCAGAGCTTGCGTGATGGAACGGAATGGATATAGGGTCGCGCTTACCGTAAGCCGAGCCATTGGATCGAGCCCGCCATCAGTCCATCATTCAGTCGGCGTCTCTATACAGCGCATTATTCCTGGAATCGAGTGCGGAATGTACCGGCAGTTTTCGAACCGATGAGAACGGAGGTCTCCGCACAGGGCCTTTTTGGGGGTATTCATGAACCAAGGCAAACCAATATCCACTGTTCGAGCATCCACACGCCGAACTTTATGCGTATTCCTGCTGCTTTTCAGCATGGTGGTCTGGCCCGTCCAGGCGCCGGCGCAGTCCCCCCAAGCCGCTTCCACCCAGGCGCAACTGGAACAACTAGCAGATATGAATACCGCCATACAAGCCATATTTTCCGGCAAACCGCCGGACAAATATCAGGCCGTCAAGGGAAAAGCCTTTACCGGGGCGGATGGTACCACGGGCTATACGCTGCTGATGGCCAATGCGTCCGCGAAAACCTGGGCTTTTATGGTGGATGTCCGCAAAAGCGGGCCCCATGAGGGGACGCTGCTGACCAAGGGCAAGCTCAAAGAGGTGGCCAGGCGGGTATTGACGCACTATATGAGCGTTCCTCAGCCTTGTAATATTGATGCCGATCTGGAAAGCCTGGAGCTGCCTTCGGAGCGTCGAGGCATTGCCCGGTTAACCACGGCGGATGCCGATGGCTTTGTTCGCCCGGAAATCATTACCCGTCTGCATTTCGCCAGCGGACGAACCGTGATTTTGCTGCTGGGTTTGCCCAGCGCCGGGGTTAGAAAGGGGAAGAAGCCGAACTTTGATGACGCCTACGGGAAAATGGAAAGCGAGGCGAAGCGAATTATCATGCACACCGGGCTTTCCGATACTTTGACGCCATCCGAGGCTTATATGCTGTGGCGGCTAAGGCAGATTTTCTGGTGATTTACAGACCCGTTCCAGGGGCGGCCAAACCAGCGTCATCACGCCATTATCAAGAATCATGCGGGCTATTTTCGACGCAGGGTAATTTGGAAAGGGGTTCAATTTACCGGGCCCCGTAATAGGCTTGTTGATCGTAGTACAGGATGCTGCGTTCCGAACTGCTGAGAATTTTATTAAAGACGATCGCCTCGGATATGGTGCCGTTCAGAAACGACTGGCCTCCATAGGCGCCTAATCCGATGCCGCTTTGGGTATTGCTGTTGGCGGTGCTGCCTGTCCCGCCCTGCGTGTTGAAGAGATACAAAGTGCCGGTCTTGCCGCTTTCCTGGTAGGTGCCTGTCACGGAGTACAGGACGTTGGAGGTCATGCTGGCGGTTGAGGTGGCGAATGCCCCGGTGTGAAACAGGGCCATGGTATTGCCTCCCCCCGTGTAAAAGGCATGACCGCTGCCGGAAGCACTGCTGATGACATTGTTATGCAGCAATGAGCCGGCCAGCGCCGTGGGGCGATAACTGAACACGGCATTTTTGCTGTAATTGGCGCTGGTAGGCATGCCGCTGCTACTGGAAAGCCAAGTGCCATAACCATTCGCATTATAATCGCTGCTGAACTGGACAGTGGGGCGGTTCTTTACGCCTCCATCCCCGTTAAAGGTGATAGTTGGTTGGAATAGCGGGTTGAGCTGCACTGCATCGTTGCCATTGCCGCTTTGATCGTACCACTTGGTGACATACCCGACAGGCAGAACAGGGTTATAAAAATACTGCTGAGTCAGCTCTAAACTCAACGTATTGCTGGCTGACAGGGCGGAGTTATAAATCATTAGCTCACTTACATTCCCTTTAAAATAGCTGGTGATGGTGCTGCCTCCCCGTCCTGCGCCTACAATCAGATAATTTGGAGCCAATGCGGCTGAAGACCACCCTGTCAGTGAGCATTGCATTCCGTTGACATACATCAGGCCAGTATTGCTGGCGTTATGGTAGGAGACACTCGTGAACAGGGTGGAGGCTGGAATCGTGCAATTTCCTCCATCGCTGTTCAAGTTATTGTTAATGGCGGTTGTGCTTCCATAGACTGAGGTCAGTTGCATCGATGTGGGATATTGCCAGTCGCTGGCGTCTCCCGTTTTATGAAGCACCGCGATACGCCCCCATACATCCGAGGTGGACGCGATATTGGCCGTAATGAATGAGGTAATGTCAGCGCCCGTGATATGGGTCATTGCCGCGTTTTCCAGGTGCTGACTTCCGTTAAAGTAGATGGTGGGCAGTCCATTATCCGTATAAAGGGTGCCCGCGTTGACAATCATGGGCTGCTTGGCGGTAGTGGTTTGGGTCAGGTTCTTTCCTTGACCGCTCTGGTCGTACCAGGTGGTAACATACCCGCTGCCGGAGCCCACAAACGTCATTAAGGATGAGACATCCAGATTTTGCCCGACCCAACCGATATCTTGTTCCGTATTATCAGAGGAACGCCGAACTCGAATGATCCGGTTGGCAACGGCCCCACTGTCTGTTAATCGTCGCAAGCCATAGGCGGCCTTGGCGCCAGCCACCATATCCACCGGCCTGTAATTTGTCTGGACGGGCGTAATGGCAAAGTATTGGGCCTGGTTTTTTTCAACCGTCACCCGGTTTGCAGGGGTTAACAAGGAGCCATACACAATGACTTCCGATATATAACCATTCAGGGAAGGTACGGCATTGGTCTGGATGCGCCCGATGGAAATAGCGCTTGCCGCTGTCAGGGAATTCAGGTTGGGCGTTGTGGAATGTATACTGGTGTGAGACACCCCATCCAGGTATAAGCCAATCATCCCGGTGCTTTTCTGCCGGGTAAAGCTAAGCCGGTGCATGCGGCCATCATTATAGCCATTGCCTTGTAGATAAAACGTGACTTCTCCATTGCCGACGCCTGCATTTACATTGCCTCCCGTATCCACGGAAGTGCCAAAGTCATTGGTATCAAAGGTTACTTCCATATCCACAATGCCCGCATGGTTGTACCAGTACCCGTCCGGCGCGCCGGTGCCCGCAATGGCGCTGTATGTAGCCAGAATGGTAAAGTCGTCGGCAATAGTCCGGGTAAAGCGTAACGCGTCATCCGAGCCATCGTATTTAATGGCCGGGCGGTTATTGACCATCTGCAACTGCCCGCTGGCCACAATGGTGGGTTGGGCGGCGGTTGTGGTCTGGGTGGCATTGGTGCCGTTACCGCTCTGGTCATACCAGGTTTTCACATACCCGCTGCCGCTGCCTACGAAATTCATCAGGGAAGGCACATCTAGCTCCCCACTCGATAAAAACCCGATATCCTGCTCGGTGCTGTCACTGGAGCGGCGCACCCGGATGGCGGAGCCGGTGTATGCCGAACGCAGTTTGCGCAGCCCGTATGCCACGGCCGCGCTGCCTACGCTGTCTAACGGTTTGGTGGTGCCGCCCAGGAAGGTTTGCAGCGTTGTTAAATCCAGATTGCCGCTGGAGTCAAAGCCAATGTCCTGTTCGGTATTGTCAGTGGAGCGCCTGACTCGGATGGCGGAACCGGCGTATGCGGACCGCAGTTTGCGCAGTCCATAAGCTGCCGTAGCGCCGGACACCGAATCCAGCATATAGCTGCTGATCGTGGTACGGCTCAGATTGATCATTCGGGACAATGAATATGAGGCGCTGCCTACCGTCGCCGTGACTTTTACAATATACCCGTCCCCGCGCGCGGCGGTCATGGTGGCGGAATACGAGCCCACGCTGGTTGTGGCGCCTGCGGGAGCCGTCGGATCGGTTGGCAGGGAGACCGAGGTGGTGGGGTAAGTATAGGAGGTGTCCACCGTTTGATTGGTGTTGAGCCGGGTTTGAATATCCGCGAGTACCGTATTCATACCGGTGATGGCGAGCTTACGGGCGGAAAGGTTATCCTGGCTGCTGCTGCCAAGGTAGGCCAGCCCCACAGGACCGGCCAACATTTGCAGAGACGCGCCAATCATAACCGTACTGGTTATAAACACCATCAGCATCGCTATCCCATAGCCGGTATGGGCCTTCAGTGCGCCGTTTCGTTTGGGATGTTTCGACATGGGGTTGCAGGCTGCTTAACAGTTTTATTAATCAGTATGTGCCTTTCGGAATAAGGCCGCTTCCTTTCAATTCAGGATTTGGCGTGTTTGGCTATCTGGTGTATCGGGAGGCAGGATGAAAACTGAAGATTGGATATTGGAAATTCCGAATAAGGCCGCTTTTTATAGCGCTTCAGTCAATACGTCCTGCAACGGGCCGCAAGGTTCGGGCGTTTCGATCGATATGAGGCAAGAGGAAGCGGAAGGATGGTTCCCCTATCACCGTATTAGAAGTGAGAATGCCTGTTTCCAGGTCGGAGACGTATGCAAACGGTTTTACTTTGGGGAAATTGATAGTGTTTTACTGTCCCCAAATCATTAGACCGGGCATACGCCTTAGGAAACGGGCGTTTATTCCGGGGCGTTGGCCGTAAAGGTGGCTTCCGCGTTCTGAAACAGGCCGGAAAATAAATCGGGCGTGGTTTGTTGAACTGTGCCCAATAGCACGGCGACAATCAGGGCGCTTAGAACAATGGCGCCCGTGTATTCAATAATGGCCTGACCCTGTGTTTTTTTAAAATGCTTGCACATGTTGGTAATTACCTGACGGGTTGCTGCATTGCGATTTGGATTCTGGGGCTTTCTAGCGTAAGAAATTACGAGCGGTAAGCCAAGCGGATTTTGACGACCGCACCGCCGGGGGTTACACCGGGTACGGAGGTGGACGTGCAACCGGTGTTGCAAAGGTACCGGGTGAAATACCCTTCGATATATCGTCCGGACGCGTTGCCGTTGGACTTGTAGCCGGTAATGCGGAACCCTACAAAGCCGCTGACATTGACCTGGGATGTGGAACCACCGCCTGACCAGCTATTGTAAAGCGGCACCGGAAAAACGACCTGGTTTGCAATCAAGTCATCCAGCTCGTCTGCAATGCTGGGGATAAAGTTACCCGGATTAGTGCTGTAGCATTGCCCCGCCCGAACCGTGCCGGGGAATCCGCTGCGGAACCAGTCGCTAATGGTGCTGCTGCCCACGGCGTTGCTATTGCAGTTTCTTAAATCCGCAAAGCCCCAGTTACCGGAACCCATCGTGGGGCAGCCCGCCTCGTTCTGGACGCCATTCACCTCTACATGTTGACCATAGACCCGCACCACATCGTTTTGGGGGATGCCATCCTGCATGGTACGGTTAAATTGGGCCTGGCAAGCGTAGATGGGCCTAACCCCTCCGTTTGAAATGGATGTAATTCCCTGATCCAATAACGCCACGGATTCGGCCTCCGCGTTCATATGGCTGATACCCAGCAGGTTGGCCATGATGGTGCGCAGAGGGCTGTTGGCGCTGCCCTCGCTTTTCCGCACTCGCACATACACCGCATTATAACCGTTGGTCGCGCTGTAGCTCGGATCTAACGTTGGGGTCTTGAAGTTAAGGCGATCATACTTTTTGGTCGTGGGATTGACGTAGCCGAATACGACATCATCGCTTGCCAGGCTAAGCCCATCCTCATTGCTGTCCACAAAGTCCGCAGCGGCATCTTTCGCATCGGCCAGCCGATCATCCGGATCCACGGCGATACTGCTATAAAGCTCTTGCGTGGCCGCGAGAGCTGCGCTGTCGGCAGCCGTTTGCAGGTGATTCTGGGCCGCGTATAAAAAGGCGAAGTCAATGGCCAGGCCCGACATAATGAGGGACAGCATCACTAATCCCAATAACTGAATCGTCATGAAACCGTCTTTGAACGGCCGTTTTTTTATAAGCACCTCATAACTCCCTGCAGATTGCTAAGCATTAATTGCCCGGCTCCCTCGGCTCTTAAACGTATAAAAAATTTGATTCAGCCTAAATGCTAGGCATAACGCTTGAATTGAGGGGGCCCTGCCTGATAATCTCGATACGGTCGCGGTTGAAAAGCTAATGGGCAGGCGAGGCAGCGAACGAAATGCGCCTCCTGCCAACAGGGAACCTATGTTCCGGGTGTAATCGTTATGAAGTATTTTGTTGATTGCGTTTTCCGGGTTTTTGCCCCAGGCTCCTTCTGTTACAATGCACACTCAAGCGAAGAGCCTGCTTCAAGCAATAATAACCATGCTTGTCTAAGGCAGGTGTTTATACAGCAGAACGTGCAAAGGATACGACTATGCAGAAACTGGTTCATGGCTTGCATCACTTCCAAAAACATGTATTCGGCTCTAAAAAGGATCTGTTTGAGCGGCTAAGCTCAGGACAAGCGCCGGATGCCCTGTTTATCACCTGTTCCGATTCCCGAATTAACCCGAACCTGATTACCAATACTGAACCGGGTGAAATTTTTATTTTAAGAAATGCCGGAAACATTATACCCGCGCATGGGGCTGCAAACGGCGGAGAGGGCGCAACCATTGAGTATGCGGTACATGCCCTGGGTATCAAGGATATTATTGTATGTGGGCATAGTCATTGCGGAGCGATGACGGGGCTGCTCCATCCCGAAGCGCTGACCGAAATGCCGATGGTGTCGCAATGGCTCAATCACGCGGAAGCGACCCGTTGTATCCTTCGGGATAATTATGCGGACCTGCCGGAAGAGGAAAAGCTGAATGTCGCCATTCAAGAGAATGTGCTGGTGCAGTTGGAAAACCTGAAAACGATTCCGGTAGTTGCCTCGCGACTGGTTAAAGGTGATTTGAACCTCCACGCCTGGGTGTATAAGTTCGAGACGGGCGAGGTGTATGCCTACAACGCTGAACAAGGGCAGTTCGTGAAATTGCTGCAATCCGACAGCAGCCAAATCCGGCAAGCCCGTCAGCAGCCCGTGCTGTCGACTATTTAAATACCAATTGAACGAACAAACCCGATTACGACTCAGTGCATTGTCGTGCCTTCTCCTTGCACGGCAATAAAATGAACTCGGACAGGCCCTGCCAATGGTTGGGGCCTGTTCGGCTTGTATGGCAACACCAGCAGGCTTTAAGGCGTTCGTCTCGTTTCTTGAAAGGAACTGTATAATACCAGTTGGGATAGTTGGCTGTAATTTAAAGTCACGGTAGAGCTGCTATTTCCCGGCACTTTTTTCCGTTCATTGCTGTTAAATCCATGTATTGAGTTGTAGAGGTGTTTCATTCGTGGATCGGCTTCGTGGTTATCCACTTGTTGCTGCAGGCCCGTCCAGGGTTTACGGGCGATCGTTTAGAAGGGTTTCTAAAAGCTTGTTGCCTGTCTCGCGGGTGGCTCGCGGTACGGTTCTGCAATTCGACAAGGCACGGCTGGAGCGCCCCATGACACCCATTTGGCAAGGGAACGGGCCGGGTAACTGGAATGCCTGTGGCACCACGGCGCTCGCCATGATCCTGAACGCCTTACAGGCGGAAACCAGATCCTCCCTGGAAAAGTGCCCGCTGATTACCCGTGAGGAACTGGATGCCAAGCGTCCCTTTGATAGCTATACGGCTCCCGGTACCCTGGTAAAGCTTGCCAGGGCAAAAGGCTTCCAGGCCGCCCTGTATAACGGGGCGGATTTTGAGGTGATAAAGCGCCAGTTAGACAGCGGAAACCTGCTCATTGTATTGGAAAATACGGAGCCCAAGCGCTGGTTCAGTCCATTGCATTACGTGGTGGTGCATGGCTATAAAGACAGCGCCGTTCCTGCCGAACGAAAGCTGCTGATGACCAATCCGGCTTACCGGGAAGCCAAAAAGGCGACCTATGAAATGGGTTACGACCAGTTTTTCCCCTATTGGAATCGGATCAAGGTCGGCAACGTCCCGACCGGAATCAGCCGATTTCTGGTAATCGTCGGCAATAAGAACAGCACCCTGCCGGTTGGCAGAGTGCCGTTTGCCGTTTATCTCGCCAATGGGCTGCATAATCTGGTGAACTGGTATGCCGCCTCTCCTTTCAGGCGCGTGGTCGATTTCGGGCGTAAAGCTATGGCAAGTCTATTTCAGCCGGTGATTCGGGTTTTAAAGCCCATAATGCCAAAGCCCGATTAATGAATCGGCCTTCGGGTTTCGTAGGCGGAGTAATTGGTCAGGGCCACCACGCCCAGCCATGCGAGCGCAACGATGATGGCCAGGTTTCTGGCGACGTCAACATCGGGAAACCGGGCTATCCAAGGCGAAGCGAGTAGGAACAGGGCGCCTACGGTTTCTATTTTGCCGTGTGCGGGGAAAGAAACCGCTTTGACCAGTCCCAACGGATAATTGGTCATTGCGCTTAAGGCCACGACGATGATGCCCACTGCGAGCATGGTATAGGTTGCGGTCGTTACATCGTTAAACCCGAACAACCAGGGGGATACGATTAACAGTATGCCCACCAGATAATCCAAAACCCCATGCGATGTTGCTGAAAGTGGTTTCATGTTGAGCACTCCCTAATTTGCGGCTGGGTATGACGACTTTTTGATCATTGAAAATATTAACAATCATTAAACGAGATTACTATTCATCGTGTGTGTAGGGCTTGTGTGGCTAACAGGCTAACCTGAATACGCTGATGGGGCGAAGAATAATAGAAGGTCTCCGCCCCGCGAACATTCTGACGGGATTCCGCAGCGTTGCACCAGAGGCTTTTCCTGGGGTCGATGTCAACTTTACAGCCATGTCCGCCTTTGCTACAGTATTCGCACATGATTGCCTTGGGTGCCCGTTTATGACCGCTCGTCCCATCCATTCGCCGGAACCGCTGCCGCTGGAACGCCTGACGGAAGTGATTCACTTTCTGCATGCTAACGGCTGGACGCCAGCCACCAGCTCCAATTTTTCGTGCCGTTCCGCAGCAGGCGCGGAAGGGGTTGCGGATGGCTTTCAGGTCTCCATTTCCGGGTTGGATAAAGGCACTTTTACCGCGAACGACTTTATTCCCGTGGATGCTGACGGCAAAGTGAGCGACCCGGCCCGCGCGCATATTCGCCCTTCCGCGGAAACCCTGCTGCATTCCGTAGTCTACCGGCTGTATCCGCAGGCGAACGTGGTGCTGCATTGCCATTCGGTGAACGGCACCGTGCTGTCCAAACTGTATGAATCGCAGGGTGGTCTGTGGCTGAAGAACTTCGAGATTCTGAAGGGGTTTGAAGGCATTAAAACGCATGACACCCAGGTGTGGCTGCCGATTTTCCCCAATGCGCAGGACATGACGGTTCTCTCTGCCCAGGTGGAGGCTGAATTGCCCCAGCATACGCCGATTTATGGCTTTATGCTGGCCGGCCATGGCTTATACACCTGGGGCGAAACCACGGCCCAGGCCAAGCGCCATGTGGAAGTCTTCGAGTTTTTGTTTGAAGCGATTTTAAAGCTGAGGTCCTATGGCTACCCTGACTATTCCGGATAAACACATTACGCTGGATAATGCGGCCGAGATTCGCGAGTATCTGGCGCAACGGGGCATTCTGTTCGAGCAGTGGGAAGCGTCCCATGAATTTTCCAAAGAGGCCGGGCAGGACGAAATTTTAGAGGCGTACGCCCATGTGCTGAAGCCCTACATGGCAAAGCACGGCTACCAAACGGCGGATGTGATTTCCGTCCATCCCGAAACGCCCAATCTGCCGGAAATTCGGGCTAAATTTCTGCGGGAGCATACCCATACCGAAGACGAAGTGCGCTTTTTCGTGGGCGGGCAAGGCTACTTCTGGTTCAACCTGGAAGGGGAGGAGCCGGTGTTCTGCGTTAAGTGCGTGGCGGGCGATTTATTGTCGGTACCAGCCAATTTCAAGCATTGGTTTGATCTGGGGCCGGTGGCCTTCGTGAAAACCATCCGGGTGTTCACCGATGCCTCCGGCTGGACGCCGCATTACACTGATTCCGGCGTGGATGCCCGGTATCAGGAAGCGGTGGTGGGTTAATTACAGATGATTCGCTTTATTCTGCTGGACATTGAAGGCACCACGACGGATATCCAGTTCGTCCACAAGGTGCTGTTTCCCTATTCCGCCGAGCGTTTGGCCGATTATGTAGCCAAAAATATCGCGAATATAGAGGTGCAATCCGCGCTGGCATCCGTTCGGGATACGGTGCAGACCGAGCAAGGTCGGGCTATTTCCGATGAAGAAGCTGTAGAAACCTTGCTGCAATGGATTCAGGACGATCGCAAGCACACGGCCCTCAAGCAGTTGCAAGGGCTCATCTGGAAAGACGGGTTTGAGCAGGGCCATTACCATGGGCATGTGTATCCGGAGGTGCCCAAAGCGCTTGAAGCCTGGAAGCAGCAGGGCATTGGGCTGGGCATCTACTCGTCCGGCTCGGTTCAGGCGCAGAAGTTGCTCTTTGGGCATTCCGTGGCCGGTGATTTGACGCCTTATTTTTCCCATTACTTTGACACCAACGTGGGCGGCAAAAAGGAAAGTGATTCTTACCGGGAAATTGCCCGGCAATTGGCGCTGGCGCCTGGGGAAATCCTGTTTCTCTCCGATGTGGAAGCGGAGCTGGATGCCGCCTCTGAAGCAGGCTTGCAGGTTACTCAATTGCTTCGGGACGGGCAGGTAGCAGGGTCAAAATACCCGGCAATTACCAGCTTTGAGGCGATTCAACTACCGTTGTCCGCGTCGCATTAAAAGAACGGCTTAAACGTCCACTACCAATTCGTGAAGAAGCCGCCGATTTGACCAAAATGATCCTTGGCGCTTTGGCCGATATCCGTGCTTTCTGTCGGATGATCATGCACTTCCGGGTATCTGGCCGGAAAAAAGCCGGTAAACGGTCGATAGGGGAACGCGCTGCCGCTTAGCGCCGGTCCGGGTGGCAGAAATGTGCTTGGATACAGGTTGGGCGCCGCATTTGGGAAATACCCGTTAAAGCCTCCACCGTAAAATGGCGGGTAAAACCCTGGCCCGTTAAATACACTGCCGTAAACCATGCGTGGATCCCCTCAGTTGTCGTTTCGCCGAGCGCACGAAAGTTGTAGCCCTAAAGCCTGCTGTTATATGCACCCAGTATCATCCCTTGTATCAGCATAAAAACAATTTTTTGGAATTTGTTGCCACTGGGTGTTCGCGAAAAAGGGCTTTAAACCGATTTGCGAATGAACGTTTTCAAATAGCTGTATTCATCAATCCCGCTCAGAATACCCTCCCGGCCCATGCCGGAGTCCTTGATGCCGCCATAGGGCAGCAAATCCGCCCGGACGGTGGGAATATCGTTCAGAATCACGCCGCCCACATCCAGCTGCTGATAGGCTCGTTCTGCCTTGGCGAAATCACTGGTATACAGCCCCGCTTGTAGTCCGTAACGGGATTGGTTCACCACGGCCAGAGCCTCTTCAAAGTCTCTGTAGGTGGCTACCGTCACCAGTGGGGCAAACGCTTCCTCCGCGTTCACGGCCATGTCCGGCGTGGTGCGGTCCAGAATGGTGGGGTTCATGGTAAGGGCGTTAAAAGTGTTGCCGCCATACACCACGTTGGCCCCGGCCCGCAGCGCGTCCTTAATCAGGGCGCGGGTACGCTGCACGTCCTCAATGCTTATCATGGGGCCCATATCGGTGTCCGGTTTCATGGGGTCACCCACTTTCATGGCGCGGGTGGCGGCCACAAAGGCCGGCATAAAGGTGTCTTTAATCCGCTCGTTAATCAACAGTCGCTGAACGGAAATGCAGATTTGCCCGGAATAGGCGAACGCCCCGAAGGCGGCCCGCTGGGCGATGGCTTCCACCGGTTCGCTCAAATCATCCACAATCAAGGCCGCGTTTCCGCCGAGTTCCAGCGTGACGGATTTTCGTCCGGCGATGGAGTGCAAATGCCAGCCCACTTTAGCGCTGCCGGTAAATGATAACTTGGCGAACGCCTCGGAATGCACCAAGGCTTCAGCCACCTCGTTGCCGGTGGGAATCACGCTGATGGCCTCGTAACCGGCCTCAATGGCCAATTTACCTAAAAATAGCGCAGTGAGCGGCGTTTTAGGCGCGGGCTTAATGGTGATGGAGCAACCTGCCGCAATGGCCGGGGCCAGTTTGTGGACCACTAAATTCAGCGGAAAGTTATAGGGCGTAATGGCCAATACCGGCCCTACCGGAAACCGGCTGATACGGCCTTCCCGCCCGTCCGCGTAATAAATGGCGCTGGCGCTGCGATCGGCTTCCACCGCATAGCCTCGGCAGACGCTGATGGCCCGCTCCACCTCGTTGCGAGCCAATTTAATCGGTTTGCCGCATTCCTGGGTAATTAAAATCGCCAATTTTTCGTGGTGGGCGGCCATTAAATCGGCTAGTCGCGCTAAAATAGCGGCGCGCTCGGCGGGCTTGCTGTGGCGGAAATGCTGAAATCCTTGCTCCGCCGCCCGCTCGATTAATTCGATGTGCAAAGGCTCCGCGCAATGGCACTCCCCGATTTGGGTGGCGTGATCCGCCGGATAATAAATCTGCAGAATGCTTCCGGTTTTACCGAACCGATCGCTGCCTTGCAAAATAAACGGCTCGGCCGTGGATACCGGCTTTTGAACGGACTTTTCCGGGGATGGCTGGTGATGAACCGACACGCGCTTGTTTCCTTATGAACCCACCACTTCCAGTGTAGCATTAATTTCGGTTTGGGCTTGCCGCAACGCATCAGCGGGCGTGATTTTTCCCAGCATGGCCAGTTGCACGTAATGGTCGATAATATCGTTGATCGCGTTCTGATTGGGCTTAATCTGGTAGGCGGCAGTGGCCTTCAGCAGTTGCCGGGCGCTAATACTGCGCCCCTGGGCCATCAGGTCGTCCGATTGGGTTTCGCTGAAGTATGGATTCGCCAGCGCCTCGCTGACCGACGGCAGCACCGGGGCCGCCTTGGCGAGCGCCAACTGATTTTCGGCATTGGTCATAAACGCGGCGAAATCGGCGGCTTCCTTGGGGTGGGCGCTTTTTACCGGCACCACCACCACCATCAGCGCAAAATCCTTCATTTGGGAATTTTCCGGGAATTGCGGCGCCACGCCGGTATGTTCATAAATATCCGGTGCGTTTTCTTTCACGATTTTCAGGAAATTCGGCCCAATCAGCAGCGAGGCCAGCGTTCCCGCCTGAAAACGCCCTACGGCGGCCTGGTGGCTTTCCGTAATCGCTTCCGCCGGAATCCAGCCTTCCTTGTACATTTCCACAAAATAGGCCAGGTGCTCCATCGCTTTATCGGTGGCAAAAACCGCCCGACCTTGCGGATCGTAGAGGGTGACTCCGATTTTTTGGAGTTCTTTCAGGAAGTTCCCCCGCTCGGCTATGACCGGCATCATGCCGTAGGCGCCGGTCTGTTTGCGAATGGCTTCCATAAAGGCGGGCAACTCTTCAAATGTGGCCGGAGGTGCGGTTAATCCGGCCTTCTTTAATATTGCCTTGTTGTAAATGGTCACGCTGGAAGTGACGTACCAGGGCAGGCCAAAGGTCAGTTGTTTTCCACCTGGTTGATTGAGCGTGGCGGCCTGCCAGGCAACGGGCAGGTAGCTGGCTTTCACCTGTTCCGGCAGGGCGGTGTTCATATCCACCAACGCGTTTCGGTTGGCCAGCACGGCGGAAAAATCCGGGTTCAGGTTAATCACGTCCGGGGTATGGCCGCTCATCATGGCGGTCAGGGTGCGCTTGGGGCCTTCTGAAAACGGCACGTCCACCCATTTAATACGCACGTTGGGATGCTCCCGCTCATAGGCCAGAAACATGGGCTCCAACGTGCTTTTAAAGGTATCCAGTTGCAGCGTCCAGAATTCCAGCGTAATGTGATGCGTCTGTTGTGGTGTTTGAGGTGTGCAGGCGCTGAACCCCAATAATGCGGGCAACAACAAAACTAGCCCGAGACCGGAAGCCAGGCGTTGCGCCAATTTTCCGCCTCTTTTGGAAAGAATCATAATTTAAAATCCTTGAATACCCGCATCACCACAAAGCGGGCCTTGGTCAGCTCCATGGGCACCCCTTGCTGATCCGAGCTTTCAATATAAATGCCGATATCCGAGCCGGTTTTATAGCCCAGCGACTCAGGAATCGGAATCACTTGATGCGCAATATTCCGTTCATTCAGCCATTGGCTGGCATTCTCGGTCGTCGGCGTGGAAGGAAGCACAATCAGCATAAAAATCTCTATCCCATGCGGGCTCTCATGTCTCTATTGTAGCCCCAGAGGAGCCAATGAGCCAACGACTAAGACTGACTAAAGCCCAAACACCTTGCGGGCGTTGCGGGTGGTGGCCTCGGCCACTTCCTCGTAGGAAAGACCCTTCAGTTCGGCGATTTTTTCCACCACGTGCTTTACGCGGGCAGGCTCGTTGGGTTTGCCGCGAAACGGAACCGGGCTGAGGAAGGGCGAATCCGTCTCCGCCAGAATCCATTCCAGCGGGGTTTCCCTGGCGGCCTCATGCAAATTTTCCGCTTTTTTAAAGGTTAAATTGCCCGCAAAGCTAATGTAGAAATTCTTTTCAATCATCTGCCGGGCAAAAGCCGCATCCCCGGAGAAACAATGCATAATGCCTCGCACACCGGGCACCTCGGTAATCATTTGGGCCACATCCTCATGCGCTTCGCGGTCATGCACGATCACCGGTAAATCGTGTTTGCGGCCCAATTCCAATAAGCCTTTGAAGCAGCGCTTTTGCAGGTCTACCTGGGTGGTATCCCAGTAATAGTCCAGCCCGGTTTCCCCGATGGCGACGACTTTCGGGTGGGAGAGCAATGCTTCCACCTCATCCAGCCATCGGTCGTTCTCGGCAATATCCGTCACATCCGTAGGATGCACGGCAACGGCGGCATAGACGTTATCAAACCGCTCCGCCAGCGCAATGACTTCTGCAAAGCGAGCCGGGGTCACGCTGGGATTGACCAGCAATTCCACGCCCACCGCCTTGGCGCGCGCCAGGACTTCTACCGGATCGGTGCCGGTCTGGCCTTCCGGGTGGTCTTCCTGCCGCTGAATGTAATCCAGGTGGCAGTGGGTATCGATAATGGAAATGGTGCTCATGGGGAACGATTTTACACCAAACGCAGGTGCGGTGTATCCCCGTTGCGGTACCACTTGGAGGTCCGGTATTCCACCGGGATTTTCTCGTAATCCCCAAACGGATCGTAACCCAGCGCTCGTAGTTTTTTAATCCACAGTTCCCGCTTGGATTCCGGCAATTGAATGCCGCACCACGGGCAATTATCAATTTTCCAGTAGGATTCCCCGCCGTCCCGCACCGGGATGCCGTATTCATCAAAGGTTTCCATGTAGGCAATCAGCACGCTGGGGCATTCCCACGGGTCCTGATGGCTGCCGCAGCGGTAATTGGCCTGGTATGCCATGTGGACGCACGGGTATGGCGTGGTATCCACTTTCCATTCCTCAAGCTGCTGGGTCTGGAACCAATCCCGGCAACCGGGGCAGTCCTGCATGTGGTCGGAATACGCCCCGTACTCACGCGTTTCCCAATCTTTCCAGTGGATGACATTGGGAGCCCCGTCAAATTTATGATAAGCCTGTTTGAATTGGTCGCAGTTCATAGTGGGATCTTACATTCATTTCTGTGATTCATAACCGTAGCAGCTCAAGTGCTACTCCTATCATACTGGAACAAACCGCAAATTGCGCCACTCCAGTCCAAACTTTACGCATGGATTGAACGCTATTACGGATAGCCAGTCGATACAAGGCTGAAATGCCAATCACTTCTTCTTGTTGGCGCCGGCCAATTCGCTGTCCAGGCGGGGGAGGATGGGGCCTTGCAGATTGACACGCTGGCCGGGCTGGATGTTGGAGTTGGCAATGTCGTCCCAGCGGGGCATCAGGTCACTCAACGACGCCTGATAACCCAGTTGCGACCAGATTTCATCGCTCAATACCGGCGTAATCGGGCTGAGCATGATGGCGACTTGCCGCAGGGTTTCCAGCACGGTGTACATCAGGTCGGCCAGTTCCTGGAGTTTGCCTTCCTTGAACAGCGTCCAGGGCTCCTTGTCGTTGATTTCCTTGTTGGCCCAGTCCACCAGTTGCAGAATCAGGTCGGCAGCCTTCTGGAAATCGTAGTTTTCAAATGCCTGCCGCACTTCATCCACGCCTTCCGTGTGCAATACGCCCGGCTTGGCATGTTGAGACTGCGGTACCTGGCCGTCGAAGTACTTATTGGTCATGTTCAGGGTACGGTTCAGCAGGTTGCCCAGGTTATTCGCCAAATCGGCGTTCACCTTCAGCTTGAAATCATCTTCCGTAAAGCTGCCGTCCTGCCCGAAAGTGGCCACGGTCATCAGGTAATAGCGAATCGGGTCCGGGTTAGGCAGATCGAAGCGCTCCTGCAACGTGAACGGGGACACTACATTGCCAACGCTCTTGCTGATTTTGGCATCGTTAATGTTAATGAAGCCGTGGGCAAACACCTGTTGCGGCAGCGGAATTTCAGCGGACATCAACATGGCGGGCCAGTAAATGGCGTGGAATCGCAGAATGTCCTTGCCAATGATATGGATAGCCGGCCAGAACTTGTTGAACAATGCCTCATCGTGCTGGTAGCCAATGCCGGTAACGTAGTTGCTGAGGGCGTCAATCCACACGTAGATGACCTGATCGGCATCGTCCGGCACCGGGATACCCCAGCTTACGGAATCCTTATGCCGGGATACGCTGATGTCCTCTACATCCTCCAGCATTTGCAGCACTTCCGCCGCGCGGAAATCCGGTAGCACAAAGCCGGGATTGTTGCGGATATGGGTCTGAATGGCCTCTTTATACTTGCTGAGCTTGAAGAAGTAGTTCTCTTCCTCCACTTCTTCCGGCTTGCGCTGGTGGTTGGGGCATTCGCCCGCCTCATTCAGGTCGCGCTCGGTGACGAATTTTTCGCAGCCGGAGCAATACAGCCCTTTGTAGGCGCGCTTTTCAATATCGCCCTTGGCCGCCATTTTGCGCCACAGGTACTCCACCACCTCGTAATGGTCTTTATCCGTGGTGCGGATGAAGCGGTCATAGGTTAAATTCAGGTATTGCCAGGCTTTTTTGAATTCTTCCACCAGTTCATCGGTGTGTTGCTTGGGTGTTAAGCCACGCGCCTGAGCGGTTTTTTCCACCTTGGTGCCATGCTCGTCCGTCCCGGTCAGAAAGAACACCTCTTTGCCCAGCAGACGCTGGAACCGGGCCATGACGTCGGTGGCGATTTTCTCGTAAGCATGCCCAAGGTGTGGGGCCGCGTTGACGTAATCGATGGCAGTTGTGATGTAGTAGGTGTTTTCGCTCATGGCTCGGCGTCTTTCCGGTTGAACAATATGGCCTCTCCCCTGCGGGAGGCTGGGGCATTCTCGATCTATTCTCTCAAAGGTATGCCGTTCGTTGCAAATATCCGGTGATGCCAAGCGTTATGAATTTTAATGCCCTGTGTGTCGCCGGGAACGCCTTGCCAGTTGTGCCAAGCGGTCGGAGGCGGTCATTAAGCGTCCCGTGGTGGCGGGCTTAATTGCTCATCCGGCAAGTGGCCCTGCTTGGGCAGTGGGTCGGACACTGGCGCATCTTCCGCGGTGCCCGGCTGCGAAGAATCCGCTAATGGGGCGTGTGTTGGGTCCGGATCCACCAAGTAAAACACGGGTTCATCCGGGTTGTGCCGCGGTTTGAATGGGCCTTTCGCGTAAACAGAGTGGCGATTGGCGCCATACTCGGACTCGGCTCCCGTGAGCCCTTCATTCATCTCCATATCCAATGTTCCAGCTCCCTGAAGGTCTTTGTTTCTCTCGTCTTTCCGTACTCGCATGAAACCTGTTTTTACGGAAAAGGTGCGGTTATAAAAACAGGTAATAAATGGCCTTGTGATATATAGTATACCCCTGCTAACAATTTTTCAGGTGATATCCTTCCCTGGCATAGGGCGCTGTCATTGCGAGGCGTGAAACGACGAAACAATCTGCTATGCCGTGCCGGGACGCACTCATTCAACGGACACAGACAGCAGATTGCCGCGCTTCCGCTGGTCACTCGCAATGACAGGGATGTTTCACGCCTGGCAATGACGGTGAATGGTCATGACAAAAAATAAGCTCAATACGCCAACGGGGTTTCAAGGGGATTTTAATGGGCGGGCAACACGCTACGGACGATGGCGTGGGTTTGCTCCGCATCAACAGAGGTAATTTCCAGCAGAGCCCAGTCATTGGGTTGCAGCGCAAAGCCGTTGGCGTTCAGTTGCACTTTCAGGTAATTCTCGCTCATGCCCTGCTCACAGCCCTCTTCCACGATGACGGCGAGTTCCTGACCGATGAATTGCCGGCGGTAACTCAGGCTTTTGGTATCGGAGAGATCTCTCAAATGTTGGGCGCGGGCTTTTTTCTCGCGCTCCGGCACCTGATCCGGGAAGCTGGCCGCCGGTGTGCCCTTGCGCTTGGAGTAGCTAAACACGTGAAAATAGTTCATGTACGTGCTTTTCAGGGTGGTATAGGTGGCCTCAAAGCGCTCCGCCGTTTCCCCCGGAAAGCCGACGATAATATCCGAGCCGACCGAGGCGTGGGGAAGGTGCCTGGCAATGGTTTCGCATACCCGCACCATGTCCGCCACATGGTGCCGACGGCCCATACGTTTGAGAACGTAATCCTCCGCGCTTTGGGCAGACAAATGAAAATGGGGGCAAATTTTACCGTCGGATTTGGCCACCGTCTCAATCAGCTTGTCGCTGACTTCCATGGGGTCCAGCGAGGTTAAACGCAACCGGAATTGGCCCGGCAGAGTGATTAACTCGTTCAATAAGTCCGCCAGATCCTGACCGTCATGCTCGTATTGGCCAATATTAATGCCGGTCAGCATAATTTCCTTAAAGCCGCCCTCCAGCATGCGCTTGAGCTGGTATTTAACGTCCTCAACCGGCAGGCTGCGGCTGAGCCCACGGGCTTCCCAGATAATGCAATAGGTGCATTTATAATCGCAGCCGTCCTGAATCTTCAGGCTGCCACGGGTTCGGTCAATTGCCGCTGAAGAGGCGCCTACCATAATCCGGCTTTTGTCGATTTCGGAGACTTTTACCAACGGTTGTTCCGAAATGGGCGCCGTTTCCACAATGTTGACAATCTGGTCCTTGAAATTATTGCCGATCACAAAGCTCACACCGTCCAAACCGGCCAGCTCATCCGGGGAAACCTGGGCATAACAACCTGTCACCGCAATGCGGGCCTGAGGGTTCGATAATCTGGCCCGCCGAATCATCCGCCTGGATTCATTGTCACTCCGTTCCGTTACCGTGCAGGTGTTAATCACGTAGACTTCGGCCGCCTCGTCGAAAGGCACCATCTGCCACCCTTGCTCCTGAAATTGATGGGCCAGGGTGGAGGTTTCCAGTTGATTGGCTTTACAGCCCAGCGTGTGGAAGGCCACGGTTCTTTGAATGGCAGGACTTTGTAAATGTTCGGTTTCTGAAGTGGTGGAACTGCTCAGCTTTGGCATAGTGCAAATGGTCTGTTATTGAGGAATACTGTATTTTCAGCCAGTGGAGTGAAATGTTCAACCCAGCCGTATCTGATCTGACACCTTTTGAAACGTAAAGATTTATTACATATTGAATTCATCAATATCACCCTCTGGAGGGATACCCAAATATCCTGGATTTCTCAAGAATAGATACAAGTGTAATACGAGATGATTATATTCGAGCTTATCTTATGTGCTTTTTATGGCGCAGGGATATGGTCGTATGGCTGGCCAGAGTGAATCAGTTTTATATAAGAACGTCAGGATTAAGGTGTAAAAAGTATTTAACATTCCGCTAAAAATGAGGCAATTTGACGCTTTGGCTTGTTTTTATTTATTTAGCGTAATTATATCCCCTCTCAATAAGCCGGCCAGTCATGGAGGAGTTTTGAAATGGCAAAAGTTTTGATTTCGATGCGAGAAGATTTTCTGGACAAAATTGATGAAATCGCCGATATGGAGCAACGCACCCGTAGCGAGCTAATCCGCCAGGCATTGCGCGTATATATGCGTCGTCGCGGCTCCAGCGGCAACCTGATTGATTCAATCCTCCTGGAATAAAAACAAGCGCAATATTCCACAATGAAAGGAGCCTATAACAATGGCAAAAGCATCCAAGAGCACCAGAGTTCTGATTTCCCTGCCGGAGAAATTCCTGTCGGAAATCGACCTGCTCGCCGATGAAGAACAACGTTCCCGCAGCGAACTGATTCGCGAGGCGTTACGGAACTACATCCGTCAGCATGAAACCGACGGTTATAAAGCACAAATCATTGAATAGCCACCTGGCTGAAGTACGATCACAACATCCGAAAACGCAATATAAGAAGTTAAAAAGCGAGAGACAAACCCTTCAGCGCAAAAACTGTCAACTGTTTCACCGAGCACTAATACCCATCCCATCCAAGACTAAGGACTAATAGCGTTCTGGCGCTGCAATATGCGTTGAATGGCCTGTTTGTTTTCATTGGTCAGCGGATTCCGGGTCGGTTGCGTTTCCGTCAGGTTCGGAAACGGTGGTTCTTTGCCGGACACCAGCTTGCCCTGAACCTGGGTATCATACTGGGGCGCCATGTATGCCTCCTTGGGAGTGACATACAGTAGCTCCCTGCTCATGTCCCTGGACACTTTGGCGAATGCCTGCTGGCTGTCGCTGTCTGCAAATACGGACGGCGTGACGTTAAAAAACTGGTTGTTCTTAACGGTTCGGCTCCAACTGCCGGACCAGACCATTGGGAAATCCGGTTTTTCGGCGTCAAAAATCTGGAGATGGCTGCGAACGAAATATTTCATCTGCTGGGGAGTGCCGTCCGTCAGCAGCGCCTTGGCCCGGTCAATCAGGCTGGTGGCGGCGTCCGGGTGGCCAGTATCCAGGTCGGCTTCCACGAAGATGACGCGGGAAACGCTATGCCCGCTGCTGCCCAACTGCTTCAGCAGGTAATCCATGGCGGCAGGCTCCGGGCGACCGGCTTTCAGATAGTATTTCATGACTTGATCGTAAATGTGCCCCATGCCTTGAATGCGCAGTTCATCCACGGTGTACACGGGGTGGAATACTTTGGTTTCCGGTACTTTTTGCTCCATCTTCAAGGCGTACTCGCGGGCGAAAATCAGCGGTAAATCGCTGAAGGCTTTGTTATTGCCGTGTTTGATGACCGGAAAAATGGCAATGCCCGGCAGCGGGCTGTAGCTGATGGGTTTCATGGCGCTTTCCGACTGGAAAGGGTTGGTCAGGCCAAAGTTTGCAAAGGAGAACCGGGACTTGGCCGGTTTCGCTTCCGCGACGGCAGGCTGAATGGCTGGCGCTGGAAGTTCGGCTTGCTGTTCCAAGCGCGGGGTGGGTTGGTCGTCGGGTGTTTTCGACGGAGTTTGGGCTGAATGGTTTGAATCCGATCTCTCAGGCGCTTTTTTCAGGGCTTTTTCAGGCTTTTTACCTGGCTTGGGTTGCGCCTGGGTCAGGGATGGCAAGGGCTGAAGCTCATTCAGGGCCTGTTTAGGCTTCAGTGTCGGCTGCTCAGGCTCGGCAGGTTGAGACGATGCCGGTTGCGCCAATGCGGGTTGGAATGGAGAAGACGGGGAAGGGGTTACGCTCTTTGCGGCAGCGTTGGTCGTTGCTGGTGCTACCGGCTCAATAATGGGGCTGCCGGTTAATTCGGAAATGGGGGTAATGGTTTCAGCGGCGATGCCGGAGGAATGGCTGATAGGGGCTAAATCCAGAGAGGGAAGCATGCCCGGTTCCGGCGCGGCCCAGGCGGCGCCGGACAGACAGATGCATAGCGCAAGCGGCAATGCTCGACAGCTCAGAAGCGCCCAGGCTTGGTTGGAATAGCTCATCTCACTGGTCCTCTCACACTTTCTGCCGCACAACGTTTGTCTTGCGCACCACGTCTGAAAATTTCCGCAATCCGGCCGAATTTTTTAATGCGGGGCTTCAGCCGATTCCTTGATTATGCCCTTTGTCTGGCGCAAAATAATCAGGAAAATAGTTGATTTCTTGAGAGAAAAGCCCGCTCCGCCATGATTGAACGCTATACCCTTCCCGAAATGTCCGCCCTTTGGACCCGTGAGGCCATTTTTAAAACCTGGTTGAAGGTGGAATTGGCCGTGCTGGAAGTGCAGGAAAGTATGGGCCTGGTGCCCTCGGGCGTTTCTGCGGAAGTGCGAAGCAAGGCGGGCTTTGAGCTTGCCCGTATCGATGAAATCGAAGCCGAAGTGCGGCATGACGTCATTGCGTTCCTGACCAACGTGGCCGAGCATGTGGGCGAGAATTCCCGCTTTGTGCATATGGGCATGACCAGCTCTGACCTGATTGACACGGCGCTGGCCCTGCAAATTCAGCAGGCCGGGCAACTGATTCGGGAGAAACTGGCGGCCCTGATTGAAACCGTCAAGGTGCGGGCGATTGAGCATCGGGATACCGTGATGGTGGGCCGTTCCCACGGCATTCACGGGGAGCCGATTACCTTCGGATTAAAACTGCTGAACTGGCTGGATGAGCTGGAGCGCCAGCAAACCCGCCTGGAAAACGCGCTGGAGGAAAACCGCGTTGGGCAAATCAGCGGGGCGATGGGGTCTTATTCCAACATCGCTCCAGAGGTGGAAGAAAAAGTCTGCGAAACGCTGGGCCTGAAACCGGCCAGAACCTCTACTCAGGTCATTTCCCGCGATATTCATGCCGAATTTTTCATGGCCTTCGGCTCCTTGGCGACTTCCATTGAGAAGTTCGCCGTGGAAATCCGCGCCTTGCAGAAAACGGATATTCTGGAAGTGGAAGAAGGTTTCGCCAAAGGGCAAAAGGGCTCATCCGCCATGCCCCATAAGCGCAACCCGGTCAGTTCCGAGAATTTGACGGGGCTGGCCCGCCTGCTGCGGTCCTATATTACGCCGGCGCTTGAAAACGTGGTGCTGTGGCACGAGCGGGACATCAGCCATAGCTCCGTGGAGCGGGTGGTATTTCCGGACGCGTTTGTTTTGATGCACTACATGCTGAACCGCTTTAACACCGTGATGAAAGACCTGGTGGTGCATACGGACAATATGCGGGCCAACATGAACCGCTTCGGCGGTATTATCTTCTCTCAACGGGTATTGCTGACATTGATTGATAAAGGCTTGACCCGTGAGGACGCGTATCGTCTGGTGCAGAAAAACGCGCATGCGGCGTGGAATGTGCCGGGCGGGGATTTTCGGGCCAACCTGCTGGCGGATGCCGAGGTGACTTCCCGACTGACGCCTTTGGAAGTGGAAGCCTGCTTCGATGTGGCGGATTACCTGCGGAACGTTCCGGCTGTCTATGCCCGCTTTGGGCTATAAGTTAATCCGCCGGAAGCGCGACTGGTCAAACCGGCTGGAAATGCCGTAATATAAGTAACCGAAGGCTGAGGCGACCACTGTCGATATACGTTCAGGAAGGAGAGGCAGAGTAGACATGCAGGATCCGATGGCGAAGCTGTGGAAATCCGCGCTACCGCTTCTGGATTGGCGCTTGTGGATAGGCCCCAGCTTTTTCGTGACCCTGGGCGTGGTCGGTGGCTTGGTGGTAGAGAAACTCCTGCTGGGCACCATTCGCCGGGTGTTGACCCATACTTCGATTGAGCTGAATGAGCATATCGCTTCCATCGTGCGCGGGGTGATTTTCTGGCTGTTCACGCTATGGGGCGTGTATATGGCGACCTTCTGCATGCCCTTCCTGGCGCCCAGTACGGTTGCCCTGATTCGCATGATCGTGTTCATCGTGGCCATGCTGCTGTCCATCCGGCTGCTGGCCAAAGTCGCCGTAACGATGGTGCGCTTTTATCTGAGCCGTAATAAACAATTGCAGGCGTTGCCCAACACCTCCATCTTCGAGAATATCATCCGCATTGCGGTTTACGTGTTCGGCATCATTATGTTGCTGCAAACGCTGGGCATTTCGGTGGTGCCGCTGATTACCGCCTTGGGTGTCGGTGGTTTGGCCGTGTCTCTGGCCTTGCAGGATACCCTGGCCAATATGTTCGCCGGTATTCAGATGATTCTGGCCCGCCAAATCCGGGTGGGTAACACGGTACAACTGGAAAACGGGCTGTCCGGCCGGGTGGAGGACATCGGCTGGCGGACTACCACCATGCGGCAATTGTCCGGCAACCTGGTGATTCTGCCCAACAGCAAGCTGGCGTCCAATATCATCGTCAATTACACCAACCCCCATCCCGATTTGACCGTATCCTTCCAGATGACGGTGCCCCTGACGGCGGATTTGGAGAAAGTGGAAGCCGTGGCGATGGAAGTGGGGAAAGACATCGGGCTAAAGCTGCTGGCCGAGAAAAATCCCGGTAAAAAGCCCAAGGAGTTTATCCCACAGGTGCGCTTTGTCTCTTACGGGGAATCCTGGATTAACATGGCGATTAACCTGCCCTTTACGCTGGCAATGGACGGCGGTCTGGTGAAGCATGAACTCTTCAAGGCCCTGCATGCCCGCTTTGTGGCGGAAAACATCAGCCTGCCCTTTCCGCAGAATATTGTGCATCTGGATATGATTCGTTCCGAGGCCGTTGGCGGCCTAATGGCTAAGCTGGGCGACGAGGGCCAACCGTCCCAGTAACCGGCGGCATCGCATACAATTAGTTTTGGTTCGTAGAGAGAGAGGAGAGTAGTTGATATGATGACCCCCCCCATCACCACGACGGAGTTGCGGGTGTATCCGGGCAGTTCGTATCCGTTGGGCGCTACCTGGGACGGGATGGGCGTTAATTTCGCGCTGTTCTCCGAGCATGCCGAAGCGGTGGAGCTGTGCCTGTTCGATGAGATAGACGCCACCATTGAGGTCAAGCGTATTTTGCTGCCGGAATACTCGGACCATGTGTGGCATGGCTACTTTCCCGATCTGAAACCGGGGCAGCTATATGCGTACCGGGTCTATGGGCCTTGGGATCCCATGAACGGCCATCGTTTCAATCCGAATAAACTGCTGGTGGATCCCTATGCCAAGGCCATTGTTCGCTATGAAAAGTGGAACGAGGCCCTGTTCGGGTACCGACTGCCGGGGCCGGGAAAACATCCCGGTAGCGCCGATGCGGATTTGATTATTGACGAGCGGGACAGCGCCCCCTATGCCCCCTTGTGCGCGGTGGTGGATGACGCCTTTATGTGGGGCGACGATAAAGCGCCGAAAACCCCGTGGCATAAAACCATTATTTATGAAGCCCATGTGAAGGGGCTGAGCATGCGGCACCCGAAGGTGCCGGAAGCCATCCGGGGCACCTATGCGGCCTTGGGTAGCGAGCCCATCATTGAGCATTTGCTGGATTTGGGCGTTACCGCTGTGGAATTGCTGCCGGTGCATCAGCACTTGGACGATCACTTCCTGGTGCAAAAGGGGCTGACCAATTACTGGGGCTATAACACGTTGGGCTATTTTGCGCCGGATTTGCGCTACAGCTCCACGCTAGTGACCCACGAAGACCCTATCCGGGAGTTCAAGACCATGGTGCGCGCCCTGCATGCCGCCGGGCTGGAAGTGATTCTGGACGTGGTATACAACCACACCTGCGAAGGCAACCATATGGGGCCGACCCTGATGCTCAAGGGCATTGATAACGCCAGCTATTACAAGCAGGTGGAGGGCAATCCCCGTTATTACATGGATTATACCGGCTGTGGAAACACGCTGAACGTCAATCACCCCAGGGTATTGCAACTGATTATGGACAGTCTGCGGTACTGGGTGCAGGAAATGCACGTAGACGGCTTCCGCTTTGATCTGGCGGCGTCCCTGGGCCGGGATGTGCATTACGTGGACAAGCTGGGCTCATTCTTCGATGTGATTCATCAGGATCCGGTGCTGAACCGGGTCAAGCTGATTGCGGAACCTTGGGATTTGGGCGAAGGCGGTTACCAGGTGGGGAATTTCCCGGTGCTGTGGACGGAATGGAACGGCAAATACCGGGATGCTACCCGCTGTTTCTGGAAAAGCGAAAAGGGCACTCTCAGCGAAATGGTGACCCGCCTGTCCGGCAGCAGCGACCTGTATTCCGCCAAAGACCCCCATGCCAGCATCAATTTTTTGACCTCTCACGACGGGTTTACCTTGCAGGATTTGGTGAGCTACAACCATAAGCACAACGAAGCCAACGGCGAGCATAACTTCGACGGGGATAATCACAACTCCAGTTGGAATTGCGGCGTGGAAGGTCCGACCGAAAACGTGAAAATCAAGGCCCTGCGGTTTCGGCAAAAGCGCAACATGATGGCAACCTTGCTGTTCTCGCTGGGAGTGCCCATGATTGCCGCCGGGGACGAGCTGAGCCGGACTCAATACGGTAATAACAACGCCTACTGCCAGGATAACGATATTAGCTGGCTGCATTGGGAGCTGGATGAGCAAGAAACCCGGTTCTACGAATTTGTGAAGGACGTCATCCGCATCCGCAAGGAAAATCCGGTGTTCCAACGGCGAAAATTCTTTATGGGGGTGACTTCCAAGGCGTATAACACCAAGGACATCATCTGGTACGACGCCAAGGGCAACGAAATGACCGAAGAGGAATGGCTGGACCAGAATTTATTATGGATAGGGGCCGTGCTGAACGGGAGCGCCATTAACGAACTGGATGAAAAAGGCAATTTAATTACCGGCAATACGTTTTTATTGCTCTTAAACGCCTCTCACAAGCCGGTGGCTTTCCATATGCCCAAATTATCCTCCGGCGATGTTTGGGAGCAAGTGATTGATACCACGGGAGAATTGCCGGAGGCGGCGTCTTCCTGCTTTGAAGGCGAAGAGTTATATAAGTTGCAAGGCCGCAGCCTGGCATTATTGCGACTGCGTCGGTAACCCACCACTCAATCTTCTGTCAGAAATGAAACTACAAAAAATCCTGATGGCATAGCGCTATCAGGATTTTTGGTTGAATCTGGTTTTGAAATGTTGTGTCCAGGTGGACTTCAGGGTGGTTATCCACTTCAGGATGCCCTGAATGCCGGTCAGTCACGTTTTGCGGTAAAACCCGAACTGCACCGGCTTGAAGCGGGAGAGTTCGTACTCCAGGGTTTCCTTGGAGCGCACGGCGTCATCCAGTTTCTTTTTCAGCGAATCATTCTCGCTTTTGCAGCGGATCAGCTCCACCACCACTTCGTCCAGGCCGGACAGCTTATCGTCCAGCAAACGGGATAAATCTTTTAAAATGCCTTCTTTTACCTGGCTGACGGCTTCCACCATGGTGGTAATGTTATCCTTGCCCGCTGTGGTGGGTCGAACAGCCTGGTTGGGCGTAACGGTGGGCATATAAGCCGGTTGTTTGCCGCCGGTTTCCGTTTCCGGGGTGCTGGGTTTGCTGACGCCGGTTTGCAGGGGCTTTCCACCCAATTGGCGGGCGATGGTGTCCGGGTCTTCGCCGTGTTTTTTCATTTCAGCGGCTTTTTTCAGGACTTCAATGTCCCGATGCGTAAAAATCAGGCGACTGGTTTTCTCGTCCTTGCGGGGGGACAGGCTTAGCATTTGCACGTAAACCATCAGTTCCCGCTCGTCCAGTCCCAGGAGCTCCATTACATAGCCGATGGTGTAGGGAAAATCCTCTGTCGTCAGGGAAGTCATTGTCTCTCTAACCTGTCCTTAAAAGCTCAACACCGTTATATTAACATAATAGAAGGAAGCGACAAACATTTTGGGTGCGCATGTGGAGAGGGAATGGTGCTTCGTATCCGCCCGTTGCGGTCGACCGGCAAACGGAAACGCACACAAAGTCCGGTTAGGCTCAGGCGTAATTGCAGCCCGGATGCCTTGCTCATGGCGAAGGCGACCGATTCCGCAGGGCCGGGATATCCTGTGTGTTATAATCAGGCAATATGCTCTTAGCAGTATTTGGCAGTTTCAGAAAGGGATGTGTTGTTTCCTGTATCGCCAAAATGAGCGAACCGGGGAGCAAACCGGAAACAAAATTTCGAAAAACAGTCTTATTTGAATCTAGGGAGAAGCATTAGCGTTTTTTATGAAAAAGCACCAATATACCGGCTTCTGGATCCTGGTTATCTTGATCTTTCTGGCCTTGTTCATCTCTTCGCTGTTTAAACCGGCAAATCAGTTGCGGGTGGATGAAGTAGGCTACTCCGAATTTATCCAGAAAGTTCAGGAGCATAAAATAAGCAGCGTCGAAATTGCCGGCAATACGGCATACGGCAATGCGTCCAAAACTGCTGCGGCTGGCGCTCCTGTTGAAGCAAAGCCTGAAGCGGAAAAGGCGAAAGTGGCCCCTACGGCTCCTCAACCGGCACCTCAAAAAACTGAGGCCCCTCCGGCGGATGGAACCCTGGTGCCGACTCCGGTGCCGTCTACCCAGACTGGGCCCGCTACCACCACAACCACTGTTGTGACCCAGGAATCGAAGGCTGTGAAGGAGCCTCAGGCTCAGGGCGGTGCGCTGCAATACCGCACGGTGCTGCCGGAAGGCAACGCGGGCGTCAATCTGCTGGTGCCCATTCTGGAAAAGAACAAGGTGCCCTTCACGTTCAAGGAGCCCAAGGCGGACGGCCAGTGGCTGAGCATTCTGACCACCTTCTTCCTGCCGTTAATCCTGTTTGTGTTTATTTTCATGATTTTCCGCAACGCCCAGGGCGGCGGCTCTCAGGCGCTGTCCTTCGGCAAGAGCCGGGCCAAGATGTCCATGGACAGCAAGGTAAAAGTCACTTTCAACGACGTGGCCGGGATTGATGAAGCCAAGGCCGAGCTGGAAGAGGTTGTAGACTTCCTGAAAAACGGCGAGCGTTACCAGAAACTGGGCGCCAAAATTCCCAAAGGCGTGTTGCTGGTGGGTTCGCCCGGTACCGGTAAAACCCTGCTGGCCAAAGCGGTGGCCGGGGAAGCCGGTGTGCCCTTCTTCAGCATTTCCGGTTCGGACTTCGTGGAAATGTTCGTGGGCGTCGGCGCCAGCCGGGTGCGGGACCTGTTTGAACAGGCCAAAAAGCATGCCCCCTGTATTATCTTCGTGGACGAGATCGACGCCGTGGGTCGCCAGCGTGGCGCGGGCATGGGCGGCGGCCACGATGAGCGCGAGCAAACCCTGAACCAGTTGCTGGTGGAAATGGACGGTTTCGATCCGCATACCGGCATCATTGTATTGGCGGCCACCAACCGCCCGGATATTCTGGATAACGCCCTGTTGCGGCCCGGTCGTTTCGATCGTCAGGTGATGATTGACCGCCCGGATGTTCAAGGTCGGGAGCAAATCCTGAAAGTTCACGCCAAAGGCAAGCCTCTGGCAAGCGATGTGGACTTGAAACTGCTGGCCAAGCGCACTCCCGGTTTTACCGGCGCGGATTTGGCCAACCTGCTGAACGAAGGCGCCTTGCTGGCCGCCCGGCACAATAAAGATGTCATCCACATGCAAGACATCGAGAATTCCATTGATAAGGTGCTGGCTGGCCCGGAAAAGAAAAACAAGATTATGAGCGAGAAGGACAAGGAGCTGACCGCGTACCACGAAGTCGGCCATGCCCTGGTTGCCGTGATGACGCCCGGTTGCGACCCGTTCCGCAAGGTGACGATTATTCCGCGCGGTATGGCGCTGGGCCTGACCTGGACCATGCCGGACGCCGACAAGGTTCACGTGACCAAACAGCAGTTGGTTGCCACCATTGCAATGGCCTTGGGTGGCCGCGCCGCTGAAGAGGTGGTGTTCAAGGACATTACCACCGGGGCCAGCAGCGACCTGGAAAAAGTCAGCTCCATCGCCCGTAAGATTGTGACCATGTACGGGATGAACCCTAAGCTGGGCCCTATTACCTACGGCAAGCGCAACGAACATTCCTTCATGGGTCGGGACTTCGGTACTGAGCGCGATTACGGCGAGGAAGTGGCGACCATCATCGACCGGGAAGTCAAAATGCTGGTGGAAGAGCAATATGACTACGCCAAGCGTCTGTTGACCGATAACCGGGACATTGTGGATGCCATCGTTAAAATCCTGCTGGAAAAGGAAACCCTGGACGATAAAGAAGTCATGGACATTATCGATGAGGTGAAAGGCACCCGTACCAACGGGACTGGCCGTGTGCCCAAGGAAAAGCTGGACGCCATCGACCACTCCCAGGATATTCCGTTGATTATCCAGCCTAGCGGCGGGGATGAGTCCTGCGCCACCGAGCCGGTGACCCACCCACAAGACTAGAACTAAAGCAGATTAGGTCTTCCAAAGCCCCCTGCTGATGGACACCAAAGGCGCTCTCTTTGCAAGGGGGCGCCTTTACACTATGATGGTATGCACATGTAGCGGTAAAAGCGGAAGAGAATGTCTGTCATGCGAATGTCCAAGTTGTTAGCCCCCACACTGCGCGAAAACCCGGCCGAGGCCGAGGTGGTCAGCCATCAGTTGCTGGTTCGTGCGGGCTATATCCGGCGTTTGGCTAATGGGGTCTACAACTATCTGCCCCTCATGTGGCGAGTCCTCCGAAAAGTGGAGCAAATCGTTCGTGAAGAGATGGATCGGGCCGGTGCCCAGGAATTGCTGATGCCCATTCTGCAACCGGCGGAAGTGTGGCAATCGTCCGGTCGTTGGGATGTGTACGGCGACCTGATGATACGGGTGAAAGACCGTCACGGCCGGGAATACGGCTTGGCTCCCACCGCCGAAGAGGTGATTACGGACATCGCCACCCGCGAAGTGCGCTCATATCGGCAGTTGCCGGTGAATCTATACCAGATTCAGACCAAGTACCGGGATGAAATCCGTCCCCGGTTTGGCTTGTTGCGGAGCCGGGAGTTCATCATGAAGGATGCCTACAGCTTCCACAGTAATCAGGAGAGCATGGACGCCGAATACGAGAACATGGCCCAGACCTACACGCGCATTTTTGAGCGTTGCGGCCTGGAAACCCGTATGGTGCGCAGCGACAGCGGCGCCATTGGCGGTAGCGTCAGCCACGAATATATGGTACTAACCCGGATTGCCGAAGGCGAGCAGGAGAGCGGCGAGAACGACGTCTTCTACTGCGACCGCTGCGATTATGCGGCAAACGTGGAACGAGCCGAGTCCATCCTGAGCGTGTCAAAGGAAGTCAGCTCCTATTCCAAAACGGAAATTGTGGAAACGCCGGGCGCTATTTCCCTGGAAATCATGCATCGGGAGTTCAAAATGCACCCGGAGCTGATTCTGAAGAGCCTGATCTACATTGCCGATGAGAAAACGCCTGTCATGGCGCTGATTCGCGGTGATTATGATGTTGAGGAAGTCAAGTTGCAGAACGCGGTGGTTGCCAATGAAATCCGTATGGCGACTGCCGAAGAAGTGGATCGCCTGACCGGCGGTTCCGCGAAAGGCTTTATCGGCCCGGTTGGCTTGCCGGATGGGCATAGCATCAAAATTGTGGCCGATCCCAGCGTCCAAAGCCTGACAAACTTCTTTGTCGCCGTCAATCAGGTGGACAAGCACCTGGTGAACGCGAACTGGGGCGTGGATGTCACCATGCCTTCCACCATCGTGGATATTCGCCGCGCCCGAATTGGTGACCAATGCCCGGAGTGTGAGGGAAACCTCGCCATGACCCGCGGTATTGAAGTGGGTAACATCTTCCAGCTAGGAACGAAGTATTCCAGCTCCATGAATGCTACTTATACCGATGAAGACGGCACAGAAAAGCCCTTTATTATGGGTTGTTACGGAATTGGTGTCACCCGGACCGCCGCAGCGGCCATTGAACGCTTCCACGACAAGTTCGGCATCATCTGGCCGATGGCGATTGCACCGTATCAGGCGGTGGTGGTGCCGGTGAACGTGCAGGATGAAACCCAGATGCGTTTGGGTCTGGATCTATACGAGCAATTACGGTCTGCCGGTGTGGAAACCGTGCTGGATGACCGGGATGAACGCGCCGGCGTCAAATTCAAGGACGCCGATCTGATTGGCTTCCCCATCCGCATTACCGCCGGTAAGAAAGCCGCTGAAGGTCTGCTGGAAGTGAAGTTGCGCGATCAGACCGAAGCAAAAGACATTCCCGCCGCCGACGTGCTGGCGTATGTGCAGCAGCAAATCAAGGCGTGGCGGCCGTTCGCGCAAACCTCGCAGCCTGCCGCCGTGTAAACTTCATAACACTGATGCCCCAACCTCACTTGTAGGTAACCGATTAGGTAATCTCACCGCTATGACATCCCCAAATACCTCCAATATTCGCAATTTCTGCATTATCGCCCACATCGACCACGGCAAATCCACCATCGCCGACCGTTTGCTGGAGGCTACCAAGACCATTGACAAGCGCCAGATGAAGGATCAGGTGCTGGATAACCTGGAGCTGGAACGGGAGCGGGGTATTACCATCAAGTTGCAGGCTGCCCGCATGGATTACCATTACAACGGCCAGGACTATATCCTGAACTTGATTGACACGCCGGGCCACGTGGACTTTGGTTACGAGGTATCCCGCTCTCTGCAAGCCTGCGAAGGGGCCTTGCTGATTGTGGATGCCAGTCAGGGCGTGGAAGCGCAGACGCTGGCGAACGTGTACCTGGCGATTGAGGCGAATCTTGAAATCATTCCGGTGTTGAACAAAATCGACTTGCCCGGCGCGGATCCCGAACGGGTGAAAAAGGAAATCGAGGAAGTGGTGGGCATCGACGCCAGCCAGGCCATCCTTTGTAGCGCCAAGGAAGGCATCGGGATTGAAGAGATTCTGCAAGCGGTGGTGGAATACGTGCCGCCGCCAAAGATTGAAAAGGAAAAACCGCTGCGGGCGCTGGTGTTTGATAGCTACTTCGACCCGTACCTGGGCATTATTACGTATGTCCGCATTGTGGACGGCGAAGTGAAGCAGGGCGATAAAATCCGCTTTATGGCCAATAACCGCACTTATGATGTGACCGAGCTGGGCGTGATGAAGCCGGTGCGTCATCCGGGTGAAAGGCTGGTATCCGGTGAGGTCGGCTATATCGCGGCGTCTATCAAGGAAATGGGCTCCTTCGTGGGAGACACCATTACGCTGGCCAACAAGTCCGCCGCTGAAGCCTTGCCCGGTTACCAGAAGGCCATGCCGATGGTCTTCTGCGGCCTGTACCCGGTGAATAACGATGATTACACGGTATTGAAGGAATCGCTGGAAAAGCTGAAGCTGAACGATTCCAGCATCACCTTTGAGCCGGAAACCTCCGAAGCGTTGGGTTTTGGCTTCCGCTGCGGCTTTTTGGGCCTGTTGCATATGGAAGTCATTCAGGAGCGCCTGGAGCGCGAGTACAACCTGGACCTGATTACCACCGCGCCCAGCGTAGTGTACAAGGTGCATATGACCAACGGCGAGATTGTGGAGATTGACAACCCGTCCAAACTGCCTGACCCCGTGAAGCGGGAGTTCATGGAAGAGCCGTTCGTGAAGATCAACATCATTACGCCCAACGAGTTTGTGGGCGCGCTGATGGAGCTTTCCCAAGGGCGGCGAGGCGTGTTTTTGGGTATGAACTACCTGGATAAAACCCGTGTAAATTTGCAGTACGAGCTGCCGCTGAACGAGATGGTGACCGATTATTACGACCAGCTCAAGTCCCGCTCCAAGGGTTATGCCTCAATGGATTACCACTTCTCCGATTACAAGCGCTCCAATCTGGTGAAGCTGGACATTCTGCTGGCCGGAGATATTGTGGATGCCCTCAGCGTGATTGTCCACCGG
>JAJQJM010000131.1 GCA_021323475.1 Vampirovibrio sp. | reverse complement strand
ATGTTCTCTCCGCTGGCCGTGTAATGCGCCGCCTTGTTCATTCAACTGGATAAACACATCAGCGCCTTTGACGCCGCAAAATGGCCCGCCGCTGGCGGAGGAATTGGCGTCAGCAGGCAGGTTGGCCCTGGATATGGCCATATTAGGCCCCGTATGCAATCGCATTCAATGTACGGAAGACGTGCGATCATTTCGCGAACGCCTGGCCGGTTATCTGCTGGGGCGGGTGCAGGAGCGGATTCAACTGGCCCGTTCAGCCCGGCGGCGAAACGTCTGAAAAAATTCCCAAAAGAAAAAGGCAACTTTCGTTGCCTGTTGATTGGAGAGAGAAGAGAAAGGAGAGAAATACGACTTTTTTATGCGTGCCGGAGCCCACTTCTGACCGTACCCCTATTGGTGAGGCAACCGGTTTAAAGCGTTTGGCTTGGCAATATTGGTTTTAAACCACCCAGTTCGGTTACTTAGCAGATGTCCATTTTTGGGCATTCCGGCTGTGCAGCAGGGCTACTTGCCTGGACTGCGCAAAAATGCCGGTCTTTACGTACCGCTTTGAAAAATCGGATCGGAACCTTGAACCCCGTATACGGCATACAGAGTTGATTGAACGGTGTTTTGAAAATCCAGCCTGATAAAACGTCCACTGTGTATCATCGGTTTTTCTCCATCCCGGTGTTTCACTTTCTTTCCCATCCGTAATCCGTTTCAGTCTGTCAAGACACGCAGAACCGCATCCATTGCGTTCTGTATACCTAAATAAAAACAATTGAACGAGGCCGATTGATCAAAGACGTCTCAATGTTGAAACTTCTTTACAAAGAATTTAAATTTAATAGGTTATTTGAAAGCTGGGGGTTAATGCCTTGGGAAGCATGTTTAGGCTCCATTTGGATTGGCCTATAATGAAGGGCAATCGCCCCGATTGTTGAAGCCGTGTTAGCTCCAGAGGTTTTTTCATGCAGACAGAACGTGCGTTGTCCTTCTTAAATGTAAGTGCGGTGGAATTATCCCGATGCTCCTTGGCGGAACTGGGCGAGGCGGTGGATGCGTTTTTGCAGGGGCATTGTTCTGAAGCCGATAGTCATTGGGCGTTGTTGCGGCAGGAACTTCGGGGCCGGTTGGGCGAGCGTGGGCAGGGCCATATGGCGCTGGGTCAAATCAACACCACACCGGGCGATTTAAAGGGCAATGCCCAGAAAATTATGCGTTATATCGATACGGCGGAGCAATTGAACCTGGATCTGATTGCGTTCCCGGAATTGGCGTTAATGGGGTATCCGCCCAGGGACGTGATTATACGGCACCCGTTCCTGGTGCGGGAAAACCTGAAGTGGCTGAAAGCCATTGCCGAGCGTACCGGCAAAACCTGGGCGCTGGTCGGCTTTGTGGAACCTCGCCTGGAGAAGGACGACCTTGCCAAAGGCGACCAGACACGCGTGGGCAAAGATTATTTCAATGCAATGGCCGTATTGGGAGACGGCAAAATCCAGGGCATCGTGCGCAAGTGCCTGTTGCCCACCTACAGCGAGTTTGAAGATTACCGACAGTTCGAGTTTTCTCCACAGTCCGGCATGAACGATGGTGATACGATGACGTCTGCGGACGGGGGATTTGGGGAGGCTGCCGAGCCGGGCCGGTTGACCCGGATTAACGGTCATGCCTATGGCTTATCCATTTGCGAGGATATGTGGAACGACGCCACGTTTTTCGATAATCCCCTGTATGAAAAAGATCCCATTGCGGAATTGGCGGCGTTGGGGCCGGAGGCGCTGATTAACATTTCCGCTTCGCCCACCCGTTCCCGCAAGGAGCAGATTCGGCATAACCTGTGCCGCCATTTGACCGGCAAATATCAAATGCCTTATATCTATGTCAACCAGGTGGGCACCGTGGATGAAGTATCTTTTGACGGCACCAGCCGGGTGTATGATGCCGATGGGGAACTGATTGCCCGCGCCAAGGCGTTTGAGGAGCAGTTTTTAATCGTGAACCCGTTGACGCGGGAAGGCGTGATTTATCCGCTGCCGGTCGGGCTGGAGCAAACCTTGACGGCCCATAAGGTGTTTAATGCCTACGATACCTCGGATTTGGGCCGCACCTACCAGTGTCTGGTGCAAGGCATTCGGGATTATTTCCGGAAGACCGGTTTTCAAAAGGCGGTGATTGGCTTGTCCGGCGGGCTGGATTCTTCGGTTACGGTGGTGTTGCTGGCGGATGCGCTGGGGCCGCAAAACGTGCTGGGCATCAGCATGCCATCCGATATAACACCGGGGGAGAACCGCACGGATGCCCAAGTGCTGGCGGATAATTTAGGGATTCAACTGGTGGAAGTGCCGATTGGCGCTGTCACGGATGCGTTTTCTGCGGGTATCGGAGCCATTCGAACCTCCGTGGAAAGCCATTGGGGCCAGACCGACCCGCGCTCCAACGCGATGGATAACGTGCAGGCTATTGCCCGCGCCACCATTCTGCGGCAGTTGGGCAACGAATTTTGGGCGCTGCCCATTGCCACGTCCGATAAATCCGAGTTTTACCTGGGCTACGCTACGGTGAACGGCGATATGTCCGGCGCGCTGGCTCCCATCGGCGATTTGCCCAAGACCAAGGTGCGGGCCTTGGCCCGGTGGCTGAACGAACATCGTCCGGATAACGTGAAGACGCCGCGCGGTGTATTGCCGGAGCGGGTGATTGCCAAGCCTTCCGGCGCGGATCTGAAGACCGATCCGGTGACCGGCAAGCTGATTACGGCGGAAGAGGACCTGATGCCCTATGAATTTGCCGATGAAATCATTTGGCGGATTGAAGCCTTGCGCCAGAGTCTGGATGAGATGCTGGTGGTGCCGTTCCAGTACGAGGAAAACTACGTGGTAAGCCATGCCCAAAAGTCGGAATGGCTGCACAAATTTTTCGATCGCATGCCCAAGGCCGTGTTCAAGTGGTTTATCGCCCCACCTATCCTGATTGTGGAAGGCAACGGCTCCATTGCCAAAAGTGATTATCATCATCCAATTGTGGCGAATCGGATTGCATGGTCCGGCCATACCGAGGTTGAGATTGATCTGACTTTGGATGCGTTGCTGGAAACCGCTGCGCCGGATGACCTGACACCTGCGCCCTAAGCCAAGCCAAATCATTGTTTTGAACATTTTTAACGATGTTGGATTTACATTCGTTTACAAGCTGGCATCAAAATACGAATGTTTGTTTTTATGCAAATGAGAGAAGTTATATCTCTTTCACGGAGATGTGATTTCTTTCAAATACACTAACTTCTACCTACCTTTTACTCTACTCAGACAAGTGTAAGCCGCCGTAGTTCAAAACTCGGCGGTTTTTTTTGTCTTTCGGGCATATCAATGCCAGCATTTCAGATGAGGCAAGGGGGGGCGTTTATACCGCTGGAATAGAGGCATGTGGGTTTACCCGGATCCAGTGATCATCAACTTTCTGGAAATACAGAATAGCGTACCTGTAGGATTCTATATGCTGGATTCTGGCTTTCTATAATCCTGCATTCCAGTTTATTGCGGTGTCTGGAAAAGCCGCACCCTTTTTCCTGGGTGCGGCTTTCTCATGCTCAATGCTATTTCGGGCCGGGCATATTGGGGCGAACCCTGGGTTTCAGCGGCGTTATGCCCTCATCGGAATCCGGCAATTGTTGGCTGATCAGGTTAACGTCCACCGGGTGCCCGTTTCTTAAAATGCCCAGGCTGATTGTGGATTGCAGTGGTCGGGCCCGCACCGCTTCCTGAACGGCTTCCGCCTTGGCAACGGCTTTGCCGTCTACTTTTTGAATGACATCGCCCTGCATGAGCCCTGCCTTATAGGCGGGGGAGTCCTGCATAACCTGGGCAACCACCACACCCTGCGTGGCCGGGGGCAGGCCCACATGCTTGGCCAGGTCCGGGTTTAGTTCCACCATGGAAATGCCAATCCACGGGCGAACGATAGGTTTTCCAGAGATCAGGGTGTTGGAAATTTCCTTCACCGTGTTGATGGGAATGGCAAAGCCAATGTTCTGGCCCCGGCCGGAAATGGCCGTATTGATGCCGATGACCTCGCCCTTCAGGTTAACCAGCGGGCCGCCGGAGTTACCGGGGTTAATGGCCGCATCCGTTTGTATAAAAGACAGGTTGGAGTTTAAGTCCGGTATTTTGCGGGATAACGCGCTCACAATCCCTTGAGTAACCGTGTGATCGAAGCCCAGCGGGCTGCCCACAGCCACCACCCATTCGCCCGGCCTTAGTGTGTCGCTGTTGCCAAATGTCACGGGTGTCAGGTTGGGCGCGTCTATCTTCAAAACCGCCACGTCGGAATAACTGTCTCGTCCTACCAGCTTGGCGGTGAATTGGCGTCCGTCGTTCAGCGTCACCGTAATCTTGTCGGCAGAAGAGACGACATGATTATTAGTCAGCACATAACCATCTTTGCTAATGACCATGCCGGAGCCGTTTCCGGTGATCACTCGCTGGGGCGTACCGCCTTGGCCTCCGAACGGGGTGAAGGGGCTGCCTCCGTTGGGATCAAACCCGAAAAACCGTTGCAGAATTTCATCGTTGAAGGGTAGCCCGGAAAAATTGGGTGCGGCGGAGCGGGCCGTTTTTTCCACGTCGATGTTGACTACGCCCGGTGCTACCATTTGGGCCACATCCGCAATCAAATCGGGATAAAACGTGGAGGGGGTAGAACCAATGGCTCTGGCCATGGCGAATTGAGGCGTTGATATGGCTAGCGCAGCGGTTGATACGAGCGACAACGCCAGAACGCCAGCTAACATACGGGTCGGACGGCGCAGTACGGATGAACGATTCAAGAATCGCGAATTAAAACGCATATTCAGGGTCTCCTCAAAAAAATGGAATGCCTCGTACTTTAATTAAAAAGCTATAGATGCGGTCACTGCGAGGACTCGCTTGAGAAAAGGCGTATTTTGCAGTAAAGTTTAGCACAATAGGTTGGTCTTAAAAACGGGGTTTCACCTTCAGACAACCTATACGTCCCCTTTGCCGTAAAGCTTTTGTGCATGATTCTGGAATCGGTTATTGAGAACCTGCAGGCGGAAGGCCTTTTGCAAACTGCTCCCCGAACCCACCTGGTTCTGGGCTATTCCGGCGGGGCCGATTCCACGGCCCTGTTGTATTTGTTGAATGATATCCGTCAAAAACTGCCGCTGGATGTGACGGCCGCCTACTTCAACCACCGCTGGCGCGACAATCCGCCGGAGGAGTTGCCGTTGGTGCATCAGAACTGCCTGGCTACCAACACGCCGTTGGTCATCGTTCAGGCGGACTTGAGCGTTCCCAAGACCGAAACGGCCGCCCGGCATGCCCGCTATAAACAATTGACGGGCCTGGCCAACGATTTACATGCCGATGCGGTGCTTACCGCCCACCATGCCGACGATCAGATTGAGACCCTGCTGTTCCGAATTCTGCGGGGCACCGGCATAGACGGACTTTCCGGCATTCAAAAGCGCCTGCTGCTGGGTAAGGAACACGGCAGCCCGGTACCTGTGTTGCGTCCTTTGCTGGATGTGTCCCGCAAGACCATACGGGAATACATTAACGAGAAGCAACTGACCTACTTCGATGACCCCACCAACCTGGATAGTAAGCGTCAGCGCAACCACATTCGCCATAACGTGCTGCCGGTGCTGGAACAGAACTTCCCGCAGGTTAAAAATTCTCTGTTTCGCCTGACTCTGGTGGCTGAAGGCGATGTGCACATTATTGATGAAACCATTGAAGGGATTTGGCAGGAGGTTTACGCCGAGGATAAAACCGGCCCCTACCTGGAAGCCCTGCGGTTTAACCAGTTGGGCCTGCCGTATCAGCGCCGTATTTTGCGACGTTTCCTGATTGGGCAGGACATCCATGCCGATTTCCAGACCATTGAGGACTTGCTGGCCTTCATTCGCGGGGAGGGACGCCGGAATCTGGATACCTCGCTGAAGTCCATGATTAAGAACGAAGACGGCAAAGGGCGCTTTTTATCGTTGTATAAAAACCGGTTACGCCTGATTGACGCGCCGGAGAAACCGGCAGAGCCTGCTGCGGCGGTTTCGGTGGAAATTCCCGGCCCGGTGCCGGTGCCTGCATTGGGTGTCAGCTTTTTCGCGCTGCCCTGGCTGGCGCCGGAAAAGGTAAAAATGTCCCCGATTCGTCCCAGCGATTCCCAACAGGTGTTTGTGGACTTGACCACCTTTGCGGATAAGCCCCTGGAGCTTCGAACCCGCCGTCCGGGTGATAAATTCCAGCCGATGGGCCTGGATGCGCCGCTTCGGTTCAAGAAATTCCTGATTAACCGGGGTGTACCTCGCTTTGAGCGGGATCGTCTGCTGGTGCTGGCGCATGGCAATCAGGTGCTTTGGGTGCCGGGGCTGGGTATCAGTCAGCAGTTGCGACTGAAGGAAAAGGCAATGCCTACGCATTTGCTCAAAATCTTGCCCGGTCTGCAGCATGAAGCGCCGCTGCCCATGTTTGTGCCGTCCGAAACGGAAGAAGAGACACCGAAAATTCCTGAGCCGGAGGAGCTTTCCCTGCCCAAGCCGGACGAATTTGAAACCGTCGTTGATGAAGAATTCCCATCATCCCCTGAAGAACCCACAGGAGTCGAACCGTGATGACTTTGCCCTCCCCGTCCACCCACTATAAACCCGATCAGCTGGATATTCACCTGAGCGAGGAAGACATTCAAACGCGCATTCGGGAAATGGCCGATGAGATTAACAAAGCCTTTGCCAACAGCGAGAAGCTGATAATCATTGCCGTTCTGAAAGGCTCCTTTATGTTTGTGGCCGATTTGATCCGCCATATCAAGGTGCCCAGCCAAATTGAATTTGTGCGCCTGGCCAGCTACGGCGACGGTCAGACATCTTCCGGGAATGTGAAGCCGGTGGACCTTTCCCTGCCTTCTTTATCCGGCGAGGACGTGCTGATTGTGGAAGACATTATTGATACCGGCCTGACTCTGCACTTCTTTATGGATTATCTGACTTCTCTGCACCATACCCGTTCCTTGAAGCTGGCGGTGTTGCTGGATAAGAAAGAAGCCCGCCAAAAGGAAGTACAGGTGGATTTTGCCGGCTTTACGGTCGGTAATCAATTCCTAGTGGGCTACGGGCTGGATTTTGCCGGTTATTACCGCAACCTGCCCTTTATCGGCGTCGTCAAGAACTAAGCCGGGGCCATGCAAGTCTTACAGCCTCCATTTGTGGCGGCCATGATCATCCCGACCGGGGTGGGTGCCTCCATTGGCGGCTTTGCCGGGGATGCGACCCCGTACCTGAACCTGCTGGCCAGTGTTACGGATATGTTAATCACTCATCCCAACGTGGCGAATGCCGCCGTATTCCAGAAGTTACCCGAAAACACGCTGTATGTGGAAGGCTACGGGCTGGATCAGTTTATGCAGGGCCATTGGGCGTTGCGACCGATTCGCCAAAACCGGGTGGGCGTGGTGCTGGATGCCGGGATTCCTGAAGACATGCGCATATTGCATATCAACACCATTAATGCCGTCAAATCGGTGTATGGGGTGGATATTATCGGGTACACCTTTACCGATGCGCCCGTGCAAACCGGTTGCGAAATGACGCCCAGCGGCTGCTCCTCCGGCTATCTGCGTAACCCGGACGTGATTTTATCGGCCTGTGAGCGTTTGCAGGGCCAGGGGGCCACCGCCATTGCCCTGTGCATGTTGCTTCCGGAACTGGAAGAGGACGAGGAAACGCTGGAAGCCAGTTATCGTTCCGGCGGTGGGGTAGACCCCATTGGCGGGATTGAAGGGATTTTGTCCCATCTGGTGGTGTCGGAGCTGGGTATTCCATGTGCCAACGCCCCGGTGTTTACCTGGGAAAAAGCGGTGCCGGTCACCGATCAGGTGCTGGACCCGCGAACGGCCGCGGAATTTATCGCGCCCACCTTTTTGCCGTGTGTGTTAACGGGGCTGCATCGTTCTCCGCACATGGTGCCGGTGGCTCAATCGAACGCTTTGGATTTAACCGTGGACCGGCTATCCGCTTTAGTGGTGCCGGGGAACGCCCTGGGGGGTATTCCGGTGCTGGCGGCGTTGGCGCAAGGCGTTCCGGTCATTGCCGTGGACAATAACCAGACTGTACTGGGCGTGGAGAGTGACTGTTTTGCGGCGGTGCCGCCTCATCAAAAAGAGTTGATTAGACCAGTGCGTTCCTACGAGGAAGCCGCAGGGGTACTGCAAGCCATGCGTCTGGGGCTGACGTTGGGGGCCAAGGCGGTGCCTCAGTTACATCCGGTCAGCCTGCCTGTTTGATGGTGTAGGGTCAATTCCGGCTAACTTGAAACATTCCTTTTATGTAGGGCATACAACAATCATTAGATATGGCTCAGCTTGGGTTGCGTTTGGGCAAAGCCTGCATACTCTATTAATACGAGATTTGGAAGTTTACGTCCTTCGGGGAGCCCGGCGGGCGCAAGATCCTTCATTAGACCGATAAAGACCGATCCGGTTTCACTTTAAGATAGGATAGGCCATTCATATATCCATATGCGAATGGCCGCCTGTAAGTGAGGAAATAAGCCAGCCCCATGAACCCACAAGTCTGGATGGAAAAACTGCAACAGGATCGCCGCCTGCAAATCGGGGTGGCGGCTGTCGCTGTGGGGATTGTTGTCCTGATAGGGCTCGCGGTTATGTTCGGTGGCGGGGGCAAAAAAGGAGGCGTTGAGGATAAGACACTTCAACCAGAGCATCGGAAATTGGCTACTGTTACCAGTATCGGCAAGGCCATAGAAATTCAGGCATTGCTGGCTCGGCAAGGCATCCGTCTGGTTCAGGCGGAAGAAGGGGAGAAGGTTCACTTGTCCTTTGATCAGGACGCCAAGCAGTCTACCCGTGATAAAGCCCTGATTACGCTAGTGCAGTCCGGGCTGATGGACAAGAACGTGGGGCTGGAATCGTTCGATAAGGGCGATTTGACGGCATCCCGCGAGGAGAAGCGCATTAAGCTGGTTCGTGCCCAGCAAGGGGAATTGACCCGACTGATCAAGAAAATCGACCCCATCGAGGACGCCTCGGTAAATATCGCCATTCCGGAACAAACCTTGTTTCGCAGCGAGGAAAAGCCCATGTCCGCCACGGTGCAGGTAACGCTGCCGGTGGGCACCCGCCTGGGACGAGACAAGGTCAAGGCCATCACCAATCTGGTGGTGGGCAGCTTAACCGGCCTGGATTCCGGTCATGTGTCCATTTCCGATACCAACGGCAATACCTATAACAGTGTGCTGGATCCCGGCTCCGATATGGAGAGCAAGCTGGAGGATCAGGACAACTACATGAAGCAGAAGGTGGCCACCCAGCTGGATCGGCTGGTGGGCGCCGGCAATTATGTAGTGACCGTCAGTACCGAGCTGCGTCAGGCTCCCAAGGAAACCATGGTGCAGGAGTTTGACCCGCAGGGTGCGGTTGTCAGCAGCAAGCAGGCATTTAACGAAAATTTGAACACCAACGGCGCACCCGGCGCGGGTGGCCCGGCCAGTAGCTTTTTACCCAACGCGCTG
>JAJQJM010000130.1 GCA_021323475.1 Vampirovibrio sp. | reverse complement strand
CGTTTACCAATAGACCCGTTGTCTCCGGCATAACAAGCATAGAGCCGATTCAGGCAACGGCCATACTGCTGTGTGGGCTGGTTATGCTGTTTGGCAGGGGATTCCGCAATGTGCTGGTAATTTCGCTAATGGTGCTGATTGCCTTTATATGGGGCTATCACTGGTACAGCGGCGGTGAAGTGAATGCCGCTGTCATGCCGATCCTGATGTTGCTGGCCTGCTGTTTTTTTCGGGAACGGGAAGCGCTGGTGGTGTTGGGCCCAAAAGAGGCCCCCTTGAGATTCAGCCCCCAAAACGGCCGGTTTTATTCCATATGCCTGGGCATTGTGTGTGCGTATTATGTTTATTGGGGCCTGCACAATCTGGCGGAGCTGAATGGGCAGCAATGGCTCGACTTTAATGGGACGCCGCTGGCTGACGGGTTGAAACATGGGCCGCTGATTCGGGGGCTTATGGTGCCAATCGCGTCCCTTGTCGCATTGTCCATTCCGCTGATGTTTGTTTACCGCCGCTGGATTTCCGTTTACCTGTTCTGTTTTATTGCGCTTTATTGGCTGAGCGGGACGCATGGTAGCCTGCTTTTAGGGAATTTGCTCATCTGGCTCACGCTGGTGCCGGTACACCGCTTGTTCCAGAAGGTCAGCCTGATTTGGGACGATGAATGCCGGTTCTGCAGGCGTTGGGTGGATCGCATTTCCAGAATCGACTGGCTGGGCCGCATTCGCTGGATTGGGGCCAGCGAGGTTCCCGATACCCCTGAGGAACTGACTAAAGGCTGGTCTCCCACCATTGTGGAAGACTCGATTTGGGTGAAGGGAATTGGCAGCCCGGCAGGCTATGCGGGTTTTTATGCCTTTCGACGGCTGGCTTGGGCGATTCCACTGGCCTGGCCGTTTTTACCGATAGTTTACCTGCCGTTTGTACCGGGGATTGGTCAGCAAATTTACGCGTGGATTGCCAAAAACCGCCATCAATTCGGCTGCCGCATCCGCTGAACCAACCCCTTGTAACCATGAATCCGCTCCTCCATTGCAGGCTTAAAGCTACGCCATGGAGGGTTTTAGGGCATCACTGACTCAACCGGATTCTCCCACTCATTGTTAAGAAACAGAAACATATTCTTGGGATATGTAAATTATATCAGCTATATATTTTTTATTCAGTCATAGGGAACACATCTCATCACAGAGGACACTGAACTATGACTATTAACAATAACTATGGTAATTCTTCGTATCAATTTTCCCGCAGCATAAACACCTATACGGCGCGCGGAACGAACGTGGCAAACACACCCACAACTGCCGCCACGAACAACACCCAGAATCCATATGTATTGCAAAGTGGAGATAACTGGGTGAACTGGACCAGCGGCACCAAGCCCCAGACGATTTCCTACAAGGACAATCTTTATCGGTTTGCGGGTACGGAAAACAAAGGCAGCACCCTCCGCTACGAATCCGTCAAAAAGTTACCTCTCGGCCAGAATAACCTCCGCATCAGCTTTACCGGCGACAGTAAACAGGTAGTAACCGGCTATACCACGGAACGGGTGCAAGTAGGCACTCAAAAGGTCCAGGTCGGCACCGAGCGGGTGCAAGTGGGTACCGAAAAGGTACAAACCGGCACCGAACGCTACCAGACCGGCACCGAACGAGTACAAACCGGCACCGAAAAGGTACAGACCGGCACCGAACGTTACCAAACCGGCACCGAACGAGTACAAACCGGCACCGAAAAAGTACAGACCGGCACCGAACGTTATCAAACCGGAACGGAACGCGTACAGACAGGAACCGAAAAAGTACAGACCGGCACCGAACAGGTTTTAAGCGGCTACAAACAGGTTCAGGTTGGCACCGAGCGGGTGCAAACCGGCACCGAACGCTACCAGACCGGCACCGAGCAGGTACAAACAGGTACGGAAAAAATTCAGACCGGCACCCGGATTTCTGGACACACCACGCGGGTTGAGACCGGCTCTATCGACGTCAACCGAGAGCTGGACGGCAAAGAGAATGTCGGGGCCGTCGGCGATATTCTGGACCAGGGCACCGGGCTATTACTGGATGCCAACAAGGCCAACGAATTCTTCACCACGGCGGCGGACAAATACAAAGTCAGCAGCCTGACCGGGGAAGACAACCAGGCCAACGGTCAGAATGTCGACATCTTTAAAAAGACCGACGCCGATGATATGTATGTGGCCGGTGACCCGATTGTGGGCGGCAAAGGCAACAATTACAAGGCCGATACCATAACCCCAGGCACCGGATTCATCACCATGCACGAAGACGGGGTAGACAACGGCCGCAAGGTGACCGTAAACGCCCACGTGGATCAGATTAACTCCGACGGCAAGCGGGCCTTTACCGAATACGGCTTTGTAATTCAAGATGATAGCGGCGCCAAGACCAACGCAACCCTATCCGGCGGGCAACTGATGATTGATGGGCAACCCCTCCTGCCCGGCCAGCAAAAAGTGATCGGCGACCCCAACGATCCGGTGGCCAAGTTCTACTACGCCAGCATGCCCGGCGGTGAGAACGGAACCAACGAGCAGCGTCTGGTCTTTGAATCCTTCGAGAAAGTGACCCCTGAAACACGGCAAAAACTGATTGATGCCGGCGCCAACCCGGCGGAAGTGGACGGCTTGCGCTCCAAGTTCCAATCCACCTTCGGCTTCCGGATTCCCGACGGCAAGGGCAGCTACCGCTCCTCAGCCGGGGTGACGGGCGGCCTCTCCACCACCGATAACGGTGTTAAAACTTACTACGACGCTCACTTCGCGGAACCGGGCTCCACAAAGCTAACCACCAAGAAAGAATACCAGGATCCGGTTTATGAGCCGGTCTACACCGAGAAGCCCATTTACGAGACACGCCCCACCTACGGTGAGCGCCCGGTATACACCGATAAACCCACGTACGAACAACAGCCCGTATACACGGAGCGCCCGGTATACACCGATAAACCCACGTACGAAGATCGCCCGACCTACGGCGAGCGCCCCGTATACACTGACAAACCCAAGTACGAGGATCGGCCTACCTACGGCGAGCGCCCCGTTTACACCGACAAGCCCAAGTATGAAGATCGCCCGACCTACGGTGAGCGCCCCGTTTACACCGATAAACCGAAATATCAGGACAAGCCGGTTTACAAGGAAGTCCCGATTTACGAGAACAAGCAAAAACCGGTCTACGGCAAAAAATACGAAATCAAGAAACAACTTGCCTCCCCGCTGGCCCTGGATCTGGATGGCGACGGCCTTAAAACCACACCGCAAACCAAAGCAATTGACATTGACGGTGACGGCGTTATGGATCAGTCCTCCTGGTTCGGTGAAAGAGAAGGCGTACTGGCCTTCGACGCCAACAAGAACGGCAAGATTGACCAGAGCGGCCTGGAACTCTTCGGAGATAACAGCGACGTGAACGGCGACGGCAAGGGCGACAACTTCGCCAACGGCTTTGAGGCCCTGAAATCGCTGGCATCCAACACCCTGGGCGAAGCGGCTGTAACCGATAACATCCTGGACGCCGCCGAAATCCGGGCCTTGGAAAACCAGGCCGGCATGCGAATGCTACTGAACAACCAGACCGTCAAGGCTTCCGATCACGGTGTGAGCCAAATCAACCTGAACTACCAGAACATCAACCACACCGATGCATACGGCAACGAGTTCCGTCAGCAATCCGGATTCCAGAGAACCCTGGACAACGGGCAGGTGGTCAACCGGGATATTACCGATGTCTGGCTGAACCACAGCCCGCTGCAACAAGCCACCAACCGAGGCAGCGTGCAGGCGGCAACGCCGGACTGGAGCCAACAGCTCAACATGATGCAGAGCCTGTTCAATCAACTGCTCCAGTGGTTCCTGCAAGGTCAGGGACGCACCGCCTAGACAGCACATACCCCCGGCAACCAAAAAACGGAGCGGCCATCGGTCGCTCCGTTTTTACAGGTAGATTGATTTATTCGGGAACCGAAGGATTGGCTTCCGTTTTTTTCAGAACCGTCAGGGCGCTCTGGAGCTTTCCGCCGGAACAGGCCAGCAGGGCGCCGATGGAATTGGTCACCACCGTTGGGCTAACGGTGCGCACCGTGTCGTTCATCAACTCCAGTAAAATCTGACGTTTGCGTCCACATTGCCCGCTTTCCCGCACCCGCTTGAGTTGAGAAATGGAGCCCAACCCCAACAGGAAGGCCAGGGCAAAGAAGAAGTCCCAGGATGTAAAGTCCAGCGTGGTAATGTTCACCAGGTTGCCCGGCGCCTGCCATTTCAACAGCAGGGAGAGTTCCTGACGGCTGAAAGCATCCACGAACAGCCCGCCCAGAATGGGAGCGGTACCCGCCGCCAGGGAGCCGGTGGCCGTATAAGTCGCCAGATAGGAAGTCGCCTCACCATCCGGAGCCAGTTTGAGGGCGATGTTACCGTTTGCCAGCGTAACCCCCGCAATGGCGATGCCCAGCAGCACTTGCAGACAAATAACCAGCGGCAGGGTCAGGGCATGCGTATGGGGCATGGTGGCAAAGGTCCAGGCCAGTATGCAGAACAGGAACAAGGGCGCGCAAATCAGCAGAACCGCCTTGTTGCTAAAGCGATCGGACACCTTGCCCCAGGTTCTCAAGGACAGGAACGTACTGAGCTGGCTGACCATGGTCAGCATCGTCACCAGCGACATGGAATAGCCCAGCAGCGTTAACATATACACGGAGAAAAAGGGCGCCGCCAGATTGATTGCAAAATTCCAGAAAGTGGAAAAGCGAATCAGGTTACGAAAGTTTTTATTATGGAACGGGGCAACCAGTTTTTTGATCAGGGAATCCTTGCTTGGTTCCTGGGCCGAGGCAGGTTCCGGCATGCTTTGCAGCAAGGGAATGCCCAGCAGCCCGGCCAGAATGGCCACGCCGAACAGTATACTGTAACCCCAGGCTTGCTGCCCGTGAAACACTTGCGCCCAGACATCCAGAAAGTAGCCGCCCCCCACGGTCAGCAGCATGGTAATTAACGTGCACAGGGACAGCCGCTTGGCAAAAAAGCTGCCCAGCTCCTCTTTCAAAACCACGTCCTTCAACCAGGAGTTCCAGGCACAGGTGGCAATGGCTCCACTTGCGGTATGCCCCATGAAGGCAATCGCCAGCACCGTCAGGGAAAGCCGGCTGGAAGGCATTAACGGGGCCAAGGCCATCGGCAGCAGGCAGCAGCGGCTAATGGTGGTGGCCACCACTGTAACGGTCTTGCGCGAACGGAACTTATCCACTAGGTAAATACCGAACAATTGCAGGAGCTGCGCCATGGCCGGCATAGCGCACAGCAGGCCGATAACGGCATTGGGGGCCTTGAACTGGAGGGCATAGCCCGCCAGAAACACCCCGGTGGTTAATGTGACGAGCGTCTGGCTGAAAAAACTGTCCTTCAGAATCAAGGACAGGGCCCGTAACCGTTCCGCCGTCGATAAAGACGGAGCGGGTGGGGCGATAAACAGTTTATTGGTTACTAATTTTGGAAACCCTGAATCCGACTGAACACGCTGTTGCATCAAAAAGCAACCTTCCCTACAGGCTCACCAGCCCAATTTCTCTGCACCACTCAACGTATGTTTTAGATATTTTACAGATATTTTTCAACTTGAAAACCCTCCAAATGATTGGCTGTGTTTAAGATTCAAGCTCATCGAATCGCGGAAGTTTATGGTTTTATCGCACTTGGCGCTGACCGGGCGCTCGTAATGACTGAAATTTCAATAGGTTAAGGGTATTTCAATCCTAATTTCCCGCAATGTATAGCCAGCTCGCCCATTCAGGCACAAGGGTATCGAGGCGCTGATTCAGCCTGCGTTTCGCTTATGGTAAAACTGGATCAGCAAGCCCCCTGGAAGGTACCCCATGAAACACGCTGTAGAACCACTCGACAATCCCATCTGGCATGCATTAACCCATGCTCAGAAAAATTTATCCGAAGGGGATGATCGCGCGCGCCGGTTTCAATATGAAATTGGTCCGCTGGCCGGTTTAGCCTGCCAAGCGGAAGAGGCGTACGCTTCCCTGGCAACGCTCGACCGCCCGGATGAACTGCTGGTTCTGTTTTTGAACGAGCCGCCGGTGGTTCCTGAGGGATGGACATTGGCAGTGGGCGGCCAATTGACCCAAATGGTTTGCGATGCGCCGTTAAGCCCACCCAATAACGCCCCCAATATTGAATTGCTGACAGAGGCGGATATTCCGGCCATGCTGGAATTGACCCGGCTCACCAAACCCGGCCCCTTTCGGCCACAAACCAGCCGCCTGGGCCGCTATGTCGGAATCAGGCAAAACGGCCGCCTGGCCGCCATGGCCGGTGAACGTCTGCAGGTGAATGGCTATACGGAAGTCAGCGCGGTCTGCACCCACCCGGATTTCCAAGGGCAAGGCTACGCCAGGGCATTAGTGACGGATGTGGCCGCTCATATCCGGCAGCAAGGGCATATCCCGTTCCTGCATACCGGCATGGATAATCAGGGCGCAATCCGGGTTTATGAGAGACTGGGCTTTCGCCAGCGCCGCCTGATTCATCTGGCCGTATTGCGCTGCAGCGTGGCAGTCGGGCTTCGCTAAAGCAGGACAGCCACCACCGCCCCGTATAGCCTTGCTCAGGGAGGGTCGCCTTCCAGGTACTCAATCAGTTTGGGCAGGGCTTGCCTTAAATGGTGATGGTACGTTTCCGCTTCCGCCCGCAGGGTCGGCTGATGGCCCAAGGTGTGCCGCTCGTGGTGGTTAAAGTCCAGCATGGTTTGAATGGCTTGCTGAACAGCGGGGCTTTCCGAATGGGAAACCGAGCCGTAGTTTCGATGGGGAACGGCATCCCGTAGCGCAGGCAGCAGTGTTTTTTTAGCCAGATAACTGCCCCGCAGGTTGGGCAATGCTTTTTTTAAGGCTTCCTGATGTTCCGGGTAGCGGGAAATCAAGGCCGTGCAAATCAGCGTCACCGGATGCTCGGCGTTGGAACGAAAACTGCGGATCCCATGCAGCGGCCACGGCATGCGTTCCCAAGCGTAAGAGAGCAGATTGGCCCGCTCCGGTAAGTTTTTGCCGACTTCCTGAACCAGGGCGCCATTTTGAATCGTTTGGCTCAGGTGTTCCAGCGTTTGTTTTTTATCCACAAGGGCCGGGGGCTTTTGCCAGGTACTGACGATGCTGCGAGAGAGCCCGTCCAGAAAAGGACTGGTAGCGCCCCCCGTCAGAATGCCGACAACGGGGCTGCCTGTAAACTGACTGATGTAGTAGGCTCCCAAGGCCATAACGGTACCTATCACCGATTTGGTAACACGGGCGGAAAGCGTGTCATCCAGGGATTTTTTGTAGCGTTTGGTCTGCTTTTTGAGTTCCGGATCCGTTTCTAACTGCGACAGCTTCTCGGCAAACGGATTCCGGGTATGCTCCAGCGGCAGGAAAAAGGCCTCTAGCGGATTGGGAGAATGCTTACCTGTGAATTGCGGGCGGCGGTTCCCCTGAAGGGACAGCCGGTCCGATATCTGGGCCGATTGACGGGGAAGAGGCAAGCGGGTATGACTCCCGAAGGATTGGGAGAGCGGGAACGTTGAACTAGCCGCATAAACAGGCATGCGAATTTCTCTGGAAAAAACTGACCGCATTTTGCTGAAGCCCTGACGGGATGTTACACGCCGGATATTACAAAGTGGTGACAAGAATCGAGCCATTATAGAACATCCATCAGGCCAAACAACAGTAAATATTCATTGCAGACGCAAAAATAGGAGGCTGCTTCAGTGGCCCGGTGCTGTCCGGATATTACATAACTTATTAAATAATAGACAGTTTGCAGTTTTTCGATGCGGACTTCCCCAAAATAGCGTTATAATAGGACCAGCCTTGAAACAGGCTGTGTTAAATGTATGTTAATCATCTGAGTGAGGAGAGGTAAACCCTTATGAACAAAGAAGAATTAGTACAAGAAGTGGCTAAAAAAACCAAAACGTCTCAAAGTCAAACCAGCGATATCCTGTCCGCCATTATGGAAACTATCACCAAGACTGTTTCCAAAGGCAAAAAGGTTACCTTGGTTGGTTTCGGTACGTTTGAATCCCGCAAGCGCGCCGCCAGAACCGGCCGCAACCCTCAAACCGGCAAAGAACTCAAAATCGCCGCCAAAACCGTACCTGCTTTCTCCGCCGGCAAACGCTTCAAAGAAGCCGTTGGCAAGAAATAAGCCACAGTATTTAAAACACCGAACAGCCTGCCGTTTTACGGTGGGCTGTTCGGTTTTATGGCAAAAATTGCACCATTTTGAACGGGAAGGGCGCATCCGCCTGCCCGAATCCGGTCCGCTTCAAATAACTAGTATCGCCAAAGTAAGCCAATGACCCGGTGCTCAAAAGCAATCTGTCTTTTTCAGAATAAGCAACACCAAAGCCCATCGATTCAATCCGGGATTTTAAAATGTTGAAGCCTTAAATTGAATATCTGTCGCAAAACTTGACGGCATTCAATGCGCTGGATATTCTGAGTGGCAAGTATTATCTGAATCTAGTGGGTGGGCTTTTCCGATGATATCTTTCAACACCACAACCATGGTTCGTTCCAACCGTCAAAATATCGGACCAAATCACGCAAGCGCTCCTAACGTGTCATTTAACCAACCTGTTGATACGGTGTTTGTCTCTCAGAAACCCGCTTCGGAAGGACCGAAATTCGGTGCGTGGGGCACATTTTTCTCTGTTTTACCACTTATCAATGCCGGTTTACAGTATGAAAGGCGCAGAATCGATCGTTCAATGGAGCGAGATGAATTCAGGCGCAAAGCCAGGGAGCGCTATGAAAAAATCGGCAGAACCTATATAGAGCGCCATAGAGATTACTACCGGGAAATTACCAAAATAAAAGTAGTAGACGGCAATGGGAAGGTATTAGGCAAAAAAGAACGGGTTGGCCCTAAGCGCTGGTACCGCTAGGCCAGCAGGCTCTTTATTAAAGCTTTTATTGATTGGAGTACAGGATAGTTTCTGCCGTAGAGCTTTAAAACCAGCAGACTGACGTTTGGCCTCCTTTAACCGTAAATCATTCCATAGTCAGGCCTTTACGCTCCATCACTCCAAAGCGGCCATCACTAAGATTGCATCGTTTAAAAACAGATTGATGGCCGCCACGGATGAGTTCCATTTTCCGGTATTAATTCGATCTATCTTTGGGTATGGTGAGTTGAAATCACCATTTCTTCGTGTGATGATTTCCGGGCATCACCCATCCCCAAATATGCTTTTGAATAAGGTTTACCCGCCATGTTCCTCACAGTTCCATCACCTCACCTCAATCCAACCGGCAAGAAAAATATTACCTTTGGAAGCGAGCGTTCCTCAAAGCCGTGGGATTTCAGCACTATACTATCCGGCCCGCCACCTGCGGCACCACAACTTCCGCCCCCCTTGCTTTCCGGCCCTGCCGAGGATTCATTTACCCGCCAGGCACAGCCAACCGCAACAGAACCGACCACCACATCCCGCTCCCCGCAGCCAGAAATATCCCCGGATATGGTTATGCAATCCGATCTCGACGATGACGATATCGTGATACCCAAACGGAGCAAGACTGCAAA
>JAJQJM010000129.1 GCA_021323475.1 Vampirovibrio sp. | reverse complement strand
GTAATATCCACCCGGTTCGATAAAGTAAAGTCGTCCCCAATGGCGGAAACCGTGGGCAGCTTCCCGCGGGAACTCGGTGACAATTCAATCTTATCCACGCCACCCAAGCCGTCCGTGGTCACTTTCAGGCCCATGCCCACACCCGGAATCAGGAAGTCCGACTGCGCCATCAGGTCGGAGAATTTGAGGTCGCTCACCGTTAGCAATTCAACGGCGGCTTTATACAAGTTCGGTATGGAAGGCGCCACCGCCGGGATCGTTCCCTGCTTCAGCTTGCCAATCGCCGTGCCGTCATATTGCAACAGGCCCGTATAATAATCGGCCGCCTCGCTAATGGGTCGGCTGACCACTTTTTGATTCCCGTTCAGGGTGTAATACGTGGTGGTGTCGATGTCACTAGCATTGGCGGGAATATTCACCCCATAGGCCGGGGTAAACTTGGTTTCCCGTAAATAGAACGAGGAGTTACCGTTCACCCCGCCGCGGTTCCGCACCAAAGGCCCGCCCGGATAGAGCGGAAATAGTGTCAATTGCGGAATGGTTGAACTCATAACAATCCTGCTGATTTCGTTAAATCCCTGTTTTCAGGGCTTCGGCAGAATCGGAATGAACTTCAGCAAGGCACCATACAAGAGATATGCAATTCTTACAAATATTTACATTAGCGCTCAAAAAGGGAAAAGCCGGAGGCGCCACAAGGGAGCCTCCGGAAGGAGAACAACAGTTTCCAATCAGGGCAGATTGAAAGTGAGATCAAGGACACTTAAAAAGTTTTTAAAGTGAAATCGCTTCTGTTAAATAAAAACGAACTGACTAAACGATAATCGTCTGACTAAACCCACGGATATTGTTCAAAATTACGTTTATACCGACACCTGCGGATTCAGAGAGATGAAGATGTAGCGCTTTTCCAATACGGACTCATCATCCATACGGTTCACAATCGCGCTGATGAAGTCCGGATTATTGGCGAGTTTGCTTTGCTGAATTTCTTCCTTCAACATAGCGCGCACCGCCTGGTATTTCTTGGCGCTAATGAAGCTCTCAAACCCCTGGAGAAACCGGCGGCTGATGCCTTCAAAATCCGGCATGGCACACACCTCGAAGTGCGTACGCAAGGTGTCATAAGCAGTCGTCATAGATGTCAACTTCCTCATCGTCACACCCACCCTTGGGACACGTGGTGGGGGTACATTAACTGGCGTGTTTTGTATGCCTATATGAAAGAAGTCAATCCGAACTGATGCTAGTAAACAGTGGGCTTTTACCCAACTTGTTACAAAAGTTAATAAGTCGATTATGAGGACAGCGCCGCCGCTTTGGCCTCTTGAAAGGCCCCGATTTTACGGAATTTCGCGTAGCGATCGTCCAGCAATTGATCCGCTGATAAACCCTTCAACTCAGAGAAGCCACGCTCCACGGTTTCCATAATGCGTTGTGCGGCAAATAACGGATCATGATGCGCGCCGCCTTGGGGCTCATCAATAATGCCATCAGCAATGCCGAACCGCAGCAAGTCCTGCGCGGTAATTTTCAGCGCTTCCGCCGCGCGGGATGCGTATTCCGCACTGCGCCACAGGATAGACGCGCAACCTTCCGGCGAGATAACCGTATACAGCGCATGCTCCAGCATATAGATTCGGTTGGCAACGCCAATGCCCAACGCGCCACCGGAAGCGCCTTCACCCGTCACCACGGAGATTATGGGCACCCGCAGACGGGCCATTTCCCGAATATTGAGCGCAATGGCCTGGCCAATGCCGTGCTGTTCCCCGGCAATACCGGGATAAGCGCCCGGGGTATCCACCACGGTAAGGACCGGCATTTTGAATTTCTCGGCGTGTTGGAACAACCGCAGGGCCTTACGGTAGCCTTCCGGGTTGGCCATACCGAAGTTATGGGTCAGATTCTCTTTCATGCCCCGGCCCTTTTGGGTGCCGATGACCATTACCGGCCCGGAAGCCAGTTCAATAATGCCGCCAATAATAGCGCGGTCATCCGTTCCGGCGCGATCGCCACGCAATTCCACCCAGGTATTGGGGGACATCGCCTTCACGGTTTCCAGCAGGTTGGGCCGCTGAGGATGACGCGCAATCTGCAGCTTTTGGGCAGGCGTCAGGCGCTGATACAGCTTGCCTTTGACTTCCTCGGCCTGGATTCGGAGTTTGTCGATCTCTTCGGTGAAATCGATTTTGCTTTCCTGGCTCAGTCGCATCAGTTCCTCAATCTTTTCTTCCATTGCCATTATAGGTTTTTCAAAATCCAAGGGGAGAATCTTGTCGGACATCTTAATGTATTCCTTATACAGCGTCCTGAACCGAGGTGCCCGCCAGGGCCAGTTCAACCGGCTTGACGCCTGAAGACAGACGGTGCAAGCGAATCAGGCTGGCCAGCGTACCGGACACTTCGCCACGGGGCAGCACCATATCCACCTGGCCGTAATTCAGCAGGTAGGTTGCCGTCTGGAAATCCGCCGGCAGTTTCTGGCGAATCGTCTGCTCAATCACTCGGCGACCGGCAAAACCGATGCGGGCGCCTTCCTCCGCGATGGTAATATCGCCCAGGGTACCGAAGCTGGCCGTAACACCGCCAAAAGTCGGCTCCGTCAAGACGGAAATGTATAACAGGCCCGCTTCGTGCAAGCGAGCCAGCGCCGCGCCGGTTTTCACCATCTGCATCAAAGAGAAGGTGCCTTCCTGCATACGCGCCCCACCGGAAGAAGAGAAAATAACCACCGGCAACTTGTGTTCCAGGGCTTTTTCAATCAGGCGGGTAATTTTCTCGCCGACTACACTGCCCATGCTGCCGCCCAGGTAGGTAAAGTCCATAACGGCCAGCGCCAACTGCTCCTGGCCGATTTGCCCAATGCCGCACACCACCGCCTCATTCAGACCAGTTTTCTTGCGGGCGTCCTTTTGACGTTTTGCATAAGGCTCGGTATCGGTAAATTCCAGCGGATCGGCGGGCAGCAAGTCCGCATCCAGCTCCATAAAATCATCGCAAAGCTGCATAATGCGCTTATGCGCGCCAATGCGGAAATGGTAGCCACACTGGGGGCAAACCATCAGGCTCTTTTCCAGCTCCTTGGTCGGAAGATTTTCCTGACAGTTAAAACATTGGGTCCAGAGTTTACAGATTTCCTCGTCGGTCAGGCGGGTGTTCATTGCCGCCACATCCAGCTTGGTCGATTTATCCCGTTTGGAGGCAAACCAGTCGCGTAGAGACATATGCGCGTTCCTAGAATTCTTATGACAGGGAGCTTGCATCCGCCAACCGAGCGGAGCCCGCTACAACAATGAGCGAATGGTTATGAGTTTAACATAACCAGAATCAGCCTATCAAAGTTTGTAACGCGCCTTTGACCTTCGAACAAAGCGCATAGCCAACCATCCAGGCAGGCCGACACAACTGTCAGCTCTGTTTTAAAACCCGGACCCGGCGTTAGGTTGCGTGAAATTGGTGGGCTGCACGATTTGCATCTTATCGAAATTGACCACCGTGTTTTTATTGCCGGGGAAGTAGTTAAACCCAAAGTAGGAGCGGGCATTGATAAAATCGTAGCCAATGGTGGCCTTTAAATCCTGGGGACCGACCATCATATACATCATGTTGCCCACGGCCAAGGCTTTTTTGGCGTTATCCCGGTTCAAGCTGAAGCTGCCGGAATTACCGATGCTCAGGTACTTGTTAACGCGAATCAGGTTGTTCATGCTGACGTTCTGGGCGCCACCGTAGTAACTGTCGAATACAAAGGGCGATTTACCAATGGAGTGGCTGAGCGTATAGCCCAATGAGGTCTGCAAACGACTGTTCAGCAAGTTCAGGTTCAGGGTAGGGCCAATCCGGCCCAGGGCAATCATATCAGCGGAGGTGTAAGCCGCCGTCAGCAATTGTGCCCGCATCCCAACAGAGGCGTATTTCCCGAAGCGGAATAACGGGGAGGTATTCGCCAATTGAAGCTGGAGCTGGGCACGGCCCAAGGTTCTCGGGCTTTGACCGGTCGCTTCTACGAAGTACGTTTCCCGGAAGTTGGGATAGAAGTTATCTTTGGCATAACCGATACTCTCAAACGAGGTGAGCTGGAACTTACCGATGTCCTTCAGCACCCGGTAATCGGGGCAATGTAAGTAGGGCGTTCCTGCTGGCCCAGCAAGCCGTTCTGGTAAATATCGTTGTAAGAGGCCATGAAGTGGGTGGATTCGCCGAAGATTTTACGATCCGCGAATAAAATCGGGCTACCCACATGGCTGTTATAGGCCAAGTCAATGGCCGTATCCGGATCCCGGAAGTGCATTGCGCCACCGAAGCCGAATCCATTGGAAATCTGTTTGCCGTCTTTACCGTTGGAAGACCAGAAACCGGGGGAACCGTAGCTCACCAGAGGCGAAAACCGCAAGGAGCCGCGACCCAGGTGAATATCCCAGCCCGGACCGGCATACGCGCCGCCATAAGCCCGGTTGGCGCCAATGTCCGGCCCCAGATACTGGAAGCTTTTGGCATTGTTATCAAAGGAATAGTCCGTATCCGGTACATTGAACAACTTGTATTTACCGGCATACAGGCTGGCGTGTTTCAAGTTGATCTCGTCATAGCCGTCCTCATGACGAATGACTTCAATCTCTTTGGCTTTCAGGCTGAAGCGGGACACTTTACCCGGCGAGTCGTCAAACTTTTCCTCGTCGCTAATCGCTGCCAGATTCTTCTGGTTGCGGTAATACTCCTGCTGCTGGTACGACATCTGGTTTATCATCGCTTCCCGGTTCTGATAAACCTTTTTGGAGTATTCCCGGCGTAACCGGGCCTGGTTAGAGCCTTTACCGGTGGATTGGCCCAGGTTGTTCAAACCACCCTGGGCGGCCAACTGCTGGTACATAATCCCACTGATAATCAGACGGCCGTTTTCCATGATGATTTCGTTGTTATTGACAAACGATTGTTTGGCCTTGACCCTGACGGCGGAAATATCGGTCAGCGTATCGTTAATCAGGGCGGATTTCCGGGTCAGGTCAATCTTGGCGTAATTGCCTTCCGTCCGTTGGCCGTCCTTGATAATGACCACGTTGCCTTCGGCGATAGCCAGGTTCTGATTCTGGTCGTAGGTCAGCTTATCGGTAAACAGCTCGGAATTCTGCTCGGAAATGATCATATGCACCGAGCCGGTGGCAACGTACACATCATGATCTTTATCGTAGTTCAGCGTGTTGCTGTTGATGTCCACCACAACCGCCCGCGCTTTAATCGGCTCATTGGCCGGAGGAGTGGAATCGCTGGCGGCCTCTGGCGAGCTTTGCAAGTCCGGCTCCGGCTTCAAGCCATCCGGCAAGGGCGTAACCGCCTGATTTTTATGCTTATCCTCATTATCAGCCGCTTTACCCGCCTTGGTGGATTCCTTGTTAGAGACGCCTGGCTTTGAAGCTGTGTCTTTTTCTACCGCCTTAAAGCGAGAGGCGGACTGATACATGATGGTGGCCGCCGGATCATTCACAACCTGGGCATTTGCGGTGTTTGCCGAGATCATCCACAAGCAGGCCATTGTCAATACGCTCGCCGTCAATGGCAATCTGGCTCCTCTTACACCGGCGACGAACCAGGGTTCTTGGGCTGGGTGCAAAACAGAAGCGGCGACCGGAGAGTTCATCAACAAGGATCCTTCTGTAGATAAGCTGGTAAGCAAGGTGTTTTTAACAAATTAGAGCGAACTTTCAAGGCTACTGGGCACTATGTCTTTGATTCTGAAGTCCTAAACCGCTGAGTTTTTGCGGATGAGGACTAATGATGTCATAAGCAATAAAAAGTTCTAACGATTTCCAAACGCTTTTTAATATTTTCTTAACATCACGACCCATTCATTCTACCAGAGATTCGACTCATCGGAATAAACAAGCTGAATAAAAAAGCCAGCAGAATAAAATATGAACCGTTCCCACAATTGCCTACAGATAACTCATGGGATTAACCGGCGCCCCGTCCACCCGGACCTCAAAGTGAAGGTGTGGTCCGGTCGAATAACCGGTAGAGCCTTCATTGCCAATGACCTGACCTTTGGAGACATTTTGCCCGGTGGAAACCGAAAAACGGGACAAATGACCGTACAAAGTCACCAGGTTTCGTCCGTTCCGGTTGCCGTGGTTGATCATGACGGCCTTGCCGTAACCGCCCTTCCAGCCTGCAAAAATCACCTGCCCGCCATCTGCGGCCCGAATGGCGCCACCGTTTGGCCCGCCGATATCCAGTCCGGTGTGCATAATCGTGCGTCGATGGATCGGGTGGAACCTGCGCCCGAACGGCGAGGTGATATGCCCGGTAATAGGCCACATAAAGCTGCCGGTACTATTACGGACCACCCGGAAGGAAGCCTTTTTAGAGCTCATTAATCCGCGGATTTGGGCCGTAATATTGCTGGATTCCGCCAACAGTTCCGCTTCCGCACGGTTATAAAAGGCCGCATCGTTCCGGTATTTGTCTCGTAACGTCCTATCCACCTCAATCGAGCGCTGAATTTCAATATTCTTCACCCGAATCGTGGCGATTGTCTGCCCAATCATAGACTTCTGCCGGGCCAAATCGGCTTTCAGACTGTTCAGTTCCTGAATTTTGACCCGCAGGTTATCCAGCAGCTTCTTATCCTGGGCCGTAATTTTCTGCTTGTAATAGATTCGATCCAGCAGCGTCGAGAGATCATTGGCTTCCAGAATCATCTGCAGCATGCTCAGGCGCTCGCCCATGTACAGGTTACGCAATCGCTTGCCCGCGTCCTGACCCAGCCGCATGGCATCGCCCAAAGTGGCATCCAGACGGTTGTCCAGAAACACCAGTTTATCCCGAGTTTCCCCCAGACGCTGCTGATGGAAGTGCAAGGATCGCCGTTCCACTTCCAGCTTCTGCTGATTGGCCACAATGCTTTGGTTCATTTTCTGGGCCGCGCGCATTTTCTCGAATTTTTTACGCCGCATTTCCGCCGCGCGAGCCTTAATGTTTTGGGTTTTGCCCTGCAGCTCCCGGATGCGCTGACGATTATCCGCAAAGCCACCGGGGGCCAACGCAAAAATGCAGCCTAAAGCAAGCCACAGGCATAAAAGGCCCTTTAACTTCCGGATATGGCGGAAATCAATCGTCATAACCGTCTAAAAAAACATGAATACATAGCTGGTCAGCAGGAATGCGACCACCATAAACAATGCGATCCAGCGAGTGTGATTACGGAAAAATTCGTTCATTATGCCTCTGCCATATTTATCTGCAGCCTGAGCGGGACAAGAACGCCCGCTTGTTCAACGACTTTACCATTATATATGATTGTTATTCGAGCCATTGGTAATCCGGTTCAGAGAAAAACCCTTGAATCCGACATATCCATTATTACAAAATCTTAATCTATATGAAGGGGATTACCGCAATCCGTTAAAGGTTTTGATGAACACGCCGAATAAAAAACTATAGAAATTTTACCGGTGGAGGCAAAATACCCCATGGCTATGAAACAACGCAAACCCATTCAAAACACCGCCTTTTCAGTCCATTTTGTGATTAAAGGCGCCGAAAAGCGTCGTTCCATGGCCTATGCCAAAGCCAAACTGCTCCAGAGCGAGCTGGGCGTGACCCCGCATCTGGTCAGCGTCAAATAATAAGCCAGAATCTCTCAAAAAATATCCCTAGAACAAATCAAAAACAATTACTGTAAAGCCAGCCTCCTCAACGGGAGGCTTCTTTTTTATGGAACAGCATGTCGATACGGCTTTTTTTGATACGCTATACACACGATGCTGACCTCTACTGTACGAAACCTGATTGAAGAAGCCGAAGCCGCCCTGTCCCAAGAAGTCTGGAAACGGCAAGACGCCGTCTATTACCAGACATTTGAGCGGGTGCTCAACGCCTTTGCCAAGCATAAAGTGGGCGAAGAACATTTTTTATCCGTAACCGGCTACGGTCACGACGATTTGGGCCGTGAAACCACGGATGCCGTCTTTGCGGACGCGTTGCAAGCGGAAGCCGCCCTGGTGCGACTGCAAATTGTTTCCGGCACGCATGCCCTGTCCATTGGGCTGAACGGCTGCTTAAGGCCGGGCGAGCGTATGCTCTCCATTACCGGACGCCCCTATGACACGCTGGAAGAGGTGATTGGCCTGCGGGGAAACAACCGCCAGTCCCTGGCCGCCAAGGGCATTACCTACGATGAGTTCTCCGTTTTCCGTGAACTGCCGCCGGACAATGGCCCCGGCCGCTTCATGGTGCGAGACGCCTTTACCGAGCAGGAGGCCGAACAAATCGCCCAGGCCAACCTGATATTCATTCAGCGTTCGCGGGGCTACAGCATCAGACCGTCTTTAACCCTGCCTCAACTGGAGAACCTGATTCGGCAGGCCAAGCAGATTAACCCAAACACCAATGTAATGGTAGACAACTGTTACGGGGAATTCACCCAGAAAATTGAGCCGACTGCCGTGGGTGCGGACCTGATTGCGGGTTCACTCATCAAGAACCCCGGTGGCGGCATTGTTCCCACTGGCGGTTATGTGGCAGGCCGGGCGGATTTGGTCGCCTCCTGCGCGGATGTGTTGACCTGCCCCGGCGTGGGTGCCGAAGGAGGCTATACCTTCAACCTGACCCGCGTATTGCTGCAAGGGTTGTATTTAGCGCCGGGCGTCGTTAAAGAGGCGCTCAGAGGCATGACCTTGGCCGCCAAACTGTTTGAAGAGGCCGGGTACGACACGACGCCTCACTGGACGGATAGCCGCAGCGATATTATCCAGATTTTAACCCTTCGCAGCCCGGATAAACTGGTAAAATTCTGTCAGGTGCTGCAAAGCCTGAGTCCGATTAACAGCCACATTGTACCCATTCCGGCCAACCCGCCCGGTTACGCCGATGAAGTGGTGATGGCCGGCGGCACGTTTATTGATGGTTCTACCCTGGAGCTTTCCGCCGATGGGCCGCTTCGTTCGCCCTATGCCGTATACCTGCAAGGCGGACTGACCTACGCCCATACCCGGCTTGCCGTTCAGCGCATTTTAGAGACGTTTCAAGCGCTTTAATTCAGGCAGTATCCCTTCACGTGTCATTGCGAGCGACCAACGGAAGCGCGGCAATCTGCCGCCTACATTCGTTGAACAAGCACGTCCTGGCCCAGTAAGATAGATTGCTTCGTCATTTCGCGCCGTGCAATAGCAGGGAATGGCAATGACAACAATAAGCTCGATTTGCCACCGGCGATCAGGGATGATTACCTAACTGATACCTCAAAGCCCCCATCAGCGGGACTTGATGCGTCCCCGGATCTCTTCGAGCTGCTGTTTGAGGACCGGATGGCTTTCGAGTTCGTCTTTAATCTTCTCGTAGGCGTACAAAATGGTCGTATGCTTGCGGCCACCCAGCAATTCTCCGATTTTCGGGAAACTGGCCTCGGTCACTTCCCGAATAACATAAATGGCCACCTGCCGGGCATGGGACATATCCTTGGCCCGTGAAGGGCTTTTGAGATCCACGGCCCGCAAGTGGTAGTAGCCCGCCACCTTTTCCAGAATCTCCTCCAGCGAAATACGGGCGGAGTCCACCGGGGCGCCCAGCACAGTCTGGGCCACCATCAGGTCAATGGGGGTACGGGTCAGCATGCCGTAAGCGGCCACTTTATTGAGCGCGCCTTCCAACTCCCGAATGTTATTGGGATTGGTTTCGGCAATGTAGGTCAGCACGTCCATCGCCACTTGAAAATTCTCCCGCTCG
>JAJQJM010000010.1 GCA_021323475.1 Vampirovibrio sp. | reverse complement strand
TTACGTTTACAAAAACTCTAGTATTGACTTAGGTAGGGTAATAACTTGTTGATGCGCTTCGGCTCCGGGGCACCCAGCGTTTTCAGCAGCACGGGCACCACCTTGTTCATTTGGCATACAAAAGAATAGCCGCCTTTGGGAATGGAACAGTTTGCGCAATCCGCATTGGTTACGTAGCACTTGATGGCCTGATCGGTCCAGGTTTGCGTAATCGATGCGGATACTTCATCATCCACGGGTTGCGTCCAGAACATGGTTCCGGTTGCTAATGCCATTAGCCTGCCTCCTCGCTCCAATCCTTTGAACCACAAAACAGTTGTCAGATAGAAAACTCTCAACCACTCGTTCAGTATGTTGTCATCATAGGGTTTCCAATAGGCCATGCCTTCCCCCGGATAGAGGACTTTGCTGAAGTTTGCCCTAAAGCCGCTCAGGCAGGTGTTTTTTCCATGCTTCGTAACAAAAACTAAAGATTTTTTCAGGTTTTACCGATTTTGACCGAAGCAGGATATATCTCTCCCTTAAGCATTCAAATATGTGTGTGTTAGTGCCCAGTTAGAGTGAAGTGAGCCCTATGTTCAAGATTTTTTCCATCGCGTCTTTTGAAACTGGTGAAACTGGCGAAACGACGCACCCTTCGCTGGCTGACCTGCGCTCCCGCCTGGAAAACCTGGGATATCAGCTCATCAGTCACCGGGCTAACAACGAAGTCATCGAGGAAATCAAATCCAGCCAGCCGGACCTGGTGTTGCTGGATCCGACCCTGCCGGAGCAGAACGGTTTTAAAGTCTGCGAAAGCCTGAAGAACGACCCGGATACCGAGAATATCCCGGTTATCTTTATTCACACCCGCCCTGCGGTAAACGGGGTTTTGGTGAAAAGTTTTGAAAGCGGCGCCACCGATTTTGTCTCTATCGAGGCCGGTGAAGTGGAAGTGCTGGCCCGTGTGCAGGCGGCTATTCGCAACAAACAGGCTTCCAGCCAGGCGGTGGCCTTGGCTCAGCAGCTGAATAAAATGAACACCGAGCTGTATGAGCGCAATTTGCAGGTGGAAAAAGAGCTTTACGTTACGCGCCAGTTGCAGCAAAGCCTGCTTCCCCCCATTCTGCCGGAAGACGGAGATGCCTTGCAGGCGAATGATCAGGTGGGCGCCGGCTTCAGCAAATGCCACTACCGGGATGAGCGCATGAAGGTGTCCGGTGTCTATTTGCCTTGCGATGCCCTGGGCGGCGATATTTACGATGTCATCAAGTTTCCCAATGGAACGGTGGGCGTGGCGATTGCCGATGTGTCCGGCCATGGCGTTCCGGCGGGCTTTATTACCGCCATTTTCAAGTCTTCCTTTTACCGGATTACCCACAATCACAGTATGCCCGGCGATATTCTGTACCATCTGAACAATGAGTTGGCCGATATTGTGAAAACCGGCGAGTACGTGACCGCCGTTTACACCCGCATTCGGGAAGAAGAATCCGGCTCCGGCAAGCTGGTTATGGATTATTCCGGTGCCGGGCATCCGTATCCGCTTTACTATAAGGCATCGGAAGGCACCGTTGCCCGTCTGAAAGAAAACGGCACCCCGCTGGTCTGGATCAAGAACATGGAATACCCGATGGGTACCATTACCCTGGAGCCCGGCGATAAAGTGTTGATGTTTACCGACGGTATCAGCGAGATGCGGAACATTCAAGGTCAGCTTTACGGAGAGGAAGCGTTAGAAGCCCTGTTTTTAAAGCTGGTTCAGGAGCAGTCCCCTCAGATCCTGGATGCCATGATTCAAGAATTGTCCGACTTTACCGAAGGGCATCCGCTGGAAGATGACCTGAGCATGGTGCTGATTGAAACCTGACGTAACGCATTGGCTTTCATGCAAATCAAAGATGGATTTCAAAATTTGTTTCAACACAAAACGCTTGCTGATATCAGCAAGCGTTTTGTCTAACCGAGGCTCCAGAATATAGGGATTTATACCATCGTTTCTGGCGAAGATGTTGTCTCTTTCGGTGATGGTTTTTGGGGGGATGTTTTTGTCGTATCGGAGGCAAGATCCTTTGTATGACTCGGCAAACCCTCAGAAGCATCTTTTTTGCCGCTGGGCCAATACTCAGAAACGGTGGTCATCATTTTGTTCCAAAGGGAATGCGTACCATTATTGCCGACATTGCTGGCGGCAGTGGCTACGGCCTGCTCCTTTTTCTGGTAATAGGTCCCGCTTTCCAATCGGCTGAGCTCGCTGCGAGTTAGAGTGTTCTTAGGTTGCTGCTCGCTGCCACGAAATGTCGGTGATGCGTATGCGGTAGGTGAAAAACCGGAAAGTCTCATAATATATTTCTCTAAAAATTTAATACCGGTTTAGAAAATAACACGAAGATAGCGAAGCTAGTACGTTGGATTGGGAGGATAAACACCCGGCATTCTCGCCTGCACGGTAATAACAGCGATAGAAAGCTCTAAAAAGCAGTCAACGATAGTAAAAGAATGATTTTGTGTAAGGTATATAAAAAGTAAATAACATCATTTTGGCTGCAGGTGCGTTTAAACGCTAACGCCTGGATGTGGGAAATTTTTATTGGGGTCTAGCCAGGTGGGGTTATCGTGGAAAGTAAAAGAAGAGAAGAAAAATGGATGCCATTCGTCGAAGCAGCCTGATCTATAATGCGGCGCCTGCGTTAGAAGCAGGGGTGCCCAAAGAGGAAATTGCGAAGCATATCCAAGAGATTGATCTGGAGATTAATGAACTGGGGCTTGAGGCAAATTTGTCGTCACTAGCAATGTCTAGCCGGGTTGAACTGCAATTTAAAAAATCTCAGCAGTACAATGAGCCGATTGAAGATGTGCTGATACTGCGTCCGAAAGAGGAGCAGAGTGATGAGCCAGAGATCGTCATTCCTCGGCGGGGCTCCCGAATTGCCAGTGTGGATAAACAAAAAGCACGGCAATTTCCAAAAGGCACGATTGAGCAACCGGAAAAGACCGGCTTTAAGGACAAGCTGAAAAAACTGACGGGTAAAGTGCCCATCATTGTGCCCAAGGAAAGCATGCTGGCTTTAATCAATAAAGCGACGATGGCGGAAAGCCCTAAGCAGCTTACCCAGGCCGGGATTCTTGCCTGAGTTTTTTTGTTTAGACTTTTTCCAGCTTGGCGAATTTGGGATCCAGCAGTTTTTTACCGGGAATGGTATCAAACTGGATGCTGTAAATGGCCTTTTCGCCATCACCCAGCACCTGGCTGACTGTGCCTTCGCCGAACTTGGCATGGGCAACCCGGTCGCCCACCTTGAAAGCCGCTGCCGTTGGGGCGGGTTGAGGCCGGGTTGAGCTGACAATCGGTAATTCGCCGGGGGAGCTTTTGCGGCTGGCCGCCGGGGTACGGTTCCTCAGATGCGGGCTGACATTGCTGTTGCCGCTGTTCTGGCTAGAGGAATACCCATTGTTGGATGAGCGGCCGCTCGAAGATTTCCCGTAAGAGGACTTGCCGGACGAGGACGAGCGGTTGTAAGAGTCGGAATAGCCGTCGGAGTATCGTTCTGAGGTATAGCCGGAACTGCGGTTACTGTTGCCGTAAGAGGAATCGCTGTCGGGTCGACGCATAGAATCCACGGCGCTATCGCTGTAGCGGTTGCCGGATTCACGGTCCAGACTGTAGAAACCGGACAGGTATTCCGGCGGAATTTCCTTCAGGAAGCGGCTGGGTTGGGAGTATCGCAGTTCGCCCATCAACAGGCGTCGCCGGGCATAGGTTAAAAACAGCCGCTCCATTGCGCGGGTAACGCCCACATACATCAGGCGGCGCTCTTCTTCCATTTGCGTGTTGTCGTTCAGCGAACGGAAGTGCGGGAACAGCCCTTCTTCCATTCCGCAAATGGCAACCACTGGATATTCCAAGCCTTTGCAGGCATGCAAGGTCATCAATACGAACTTGTTTTCCACCGGCTCGGAACTGTCAATGTCGCTTAATAGGGACATCTGGGTCAAAAAGTCGGCCAGTCCGGGCTGCCCTTCTTCCGTGGCCGGGTTTTCAATCATGAATTGCCGGGCCACGCTGATGAATTCCTGCACGTTGGCCTGGCGACCCTCGGTATCGGTCGGGTCTTCAAGTTTCAGTTCATCGAAGTAGCCGGTCAAATCCAGAATCTGGGTGACCAGTTCATCCAGTCCCACTTCGCTGGCCAGCCGTTTCAGGCGCTCCATCACGCCCATAAAGCCGGCAATGGCCTTGGCGGCTTTGGGCTTCAGGCCGTCCACCTGATCAACCTGTTTCAGAACGTTGTACAGCGTGGTTTCATGCCGGTCGGCCATGGCTTCCAGCAGCTCGATGGTGGTTTTTCCGATGCCCCGCTTGGGCACATTGATGATCCGCTTGACGCTGTAGCTGTCCGCGTCGTTGAAAATCACGGTCATGTAGGCCAGCACGTCCTTGATTTCCTTGCGCTCGTAAAACTTGAGGCCGCCCACCATGGTGTAGGGAATGCCCCGGGAAATCAAAACATCTTCCAGCACCCGGCTTTGCACGTTGGTGCGGTACAAAATGCAGCAGTCTCCGGGCTTGTGGGCGCCGCCGCTGGTCATTTGCTGCAGGCGGTCCAGAATGTAGAATGCCTCTTCACGGTCGTCTTTGGCCTCGTAGCAGTTGATTTTCTCACCAGGGCCGCGCACCGACAGCAACTCCTTGGGCAAGCGCTCCTTGTTCTGCTCAATAATGGCGTTGGCGACTTCCAGAATATTGGCCGTGGAGCGGTAGTTCTGCAGCAATTTGATGATCTTGGCGTCCGGAAAGTCGCTTTGGAAGTTGAGAATGATGCGGAAGTTGGCGCCTCGCCAGCTATAAATGGACTGGTCCACATCGCCTACCACGGTCAGGCTGCGGGATTGCCAGAGTTCCTTGTGCAGGTTCGGGGTGCGTTCTTCCTTGGTGCAGCCTTCGCTCAGCAGGCGAACCAGCTCGTACTGGGCGTCGTTGGTGTCCTGGAACTCGTCCACCAGAATATGCTTGAACTGATCGTGGTAGCGCTGCAACACATGTGGGTTCTGCTGGAGCAGCTTGACCGTAATCATCAGCATGTCGTCAAAGTCCATGGCGTTGTTGCGGGACAGCACCGCCTCGTAGCCATCGTAAATTTGGGCCAGCTTCTCGGTACGGAAGTCCTTGGCCGTGGAGGCGTAGTCAAACGCGTCCAGCATCTGGTTTTTGAAGCCGGAAATCATGTAGCGGATGTTCTTGGGCGCGTACAGCTTGTCATCCAGGTTCAGGGACTTGATGACCTCTTTGACGGCGGCCATGGACTCGCTTTCATCATAGATGACGAAGTTGTTGTTCCAGGTGCGCCCGGCCTTGGAGGTGTAATGCCCGATATCCCGGCGTAGGACGCGTCCGCAAATGCTGTGGAAGGTGCCAATCCACAAGGAGCGGCCCGTTTCTTCCCCAACCAGATGCCCCACCCGCTCTTTCATTTCTCGGGCGGCCTTGTTGGTAAAGGTTACGGCTAAAATTTCCCCCGGATAGACGCCGCTTTCAATCTGGTGCGCGATTTGATGGGTCAGCACCCGGGTTTTGCCGCTGCCCGCCCCGGCCAGCACCAGCATAGGCCCCAAATGGTGGGTAACCGCTTCCAATTGTTCGGGATTCAGGTTTTGCAGCAAACCATTCATAGCTTTCGCCTAGCCTCTCTAACGCAATGTGTTGTGTGACAAGTCTCTGACAGGGGAAGGGATCCGTTTAGGCCGACGATGAGAGTCAAACGCGTAATCGATAAATAAATCTCAAAGAAGTGGCACAAATGACGGCTTTTTATTAATATAGTGTTTAAATCGGCGACTTGTCGACGCCTTGTAAGACAAACGTTGAAATTCTTAATCATGTCTTCAGCGTGTTGGCCGGTAATGTCCCGTTGGGGCCGGGAGAGGGTACGCCTCATCCGGGCCGGGCGCAGCCGATAAAAATCTCCTTTTGATCGAAGACGGTAAACACTGTAATCTAGTTGCAGCAGTATTGAATAATAGTGGATGGAAGGGTTCCGATGACCGAACATTCTCCGAATGAGGCTCCGTTGCGCACAATCCGGGTGGGCGTCAGCAATTTTTTTGGCGATGAAAAGACGGAGAAAACCATCATGGTTCCCCTGCCGGCGGATGATATGGACCAGGACACGCCGGATCCGCATGATGAGCTGGCCGCTGAGCTGTCCATGCTGCAACAGAAATCCAAGAGCATTGCCATTATCGGCAGCCGGAATATTCCGCTGCCCCATCAGCAACTGATTGAAATGCTGGCCTTTTCCCTGACGCACGAAGGCAACGTGGTGATTACCAGCGGCGGTTCCTCGGGCACCAATGCGGCGGCCATTCGGGGCGCCATGCGCGGCAATCCGGATTTGCTGAAGGTCATTCTGCCGCAAACCATCGGTCAACAGCCATCCGATGTGCAGGATCAGCTTATCGGCATTCCGCATATCATCGAGCATCCGGAATGGAGCATGATGAAACTGGCCGATGCCAGCCGCCTGTGTAACCGGGAAATCGTGGATGACTGTCAGCAACTGATTATTTTGCTGTCTCATGACAGCCCGACGCTCCACACCGCCATCGATTACGCCAATGAGAACCATAAGCTGGTTACCGCGCTGTATTTGGATTGATTTCAGACCATTTTAGGCGCTGAGTTTGGGCTGTAAGCGGCCACGTACCCGTACCGTACAAGCTCTATAGAGACAGCGGCGACTTTAACGCGACCGGAATAGGGCTTCTATGGAATAGTTCCCTTGGGTAGCGGGCTGTGGCCCGAATTCACCAAGTGGTTAGCCCAAGTATAGCCAAATGGTAAATTACAAATTTTGTCACCTTTCGCTACACTGTGGAGACTTATAGTTGTTTATATATTTGTATAATCGTTTCGCTTCCTGAGGTCGCCTCAGGTATATGATCCATTTTTCTTTGCAGTTGCTTTTCACCTGAATGTATTGAAAGAGAGTAGGAGGGAAACATGAACAGTAATTCTCTGCCGGGTTTGTTGACAGCGCTTGGTCTTAGCCTGTCAGTCGCCCTGGCCGCCAATGCGCAGATGTCTCCAACAACCCAAAATGAGCAGATGAATCCATCTTCCACACAAACACAGCCTCAAAATTCCAGTCAAATGCAAACTCAAACCCAAACCACCACATCCAGCTATCAATCTTTCCAGTCAACCAGCTCAACGGCGTTGGCAACCCCTCAGTCCATTGAAAACCAATCGCTTTATACCGCCGGAGAAGTGGTGGTTGGGGCCGATGCCAGTTCAACCATTATGCCGCGTTTAATCATCGGGCAGAACACAGCCACATCGATCACCGTGTTGAACCCAACCCCCAAGCCGGTGATGTTCTCATCGCCCACACTCAACGTGAGCTATGAGGTACCGGCGAATGCGGAACGGACCATTCAGATCGATCGGGCACAAACCGCTAACTTGACGCCCGGACAGGAGGTTGCCTATTATATCAATGATTCCCAAGGCAACGTGATTGCGTCCAGCAGTTTCGTCAACAACCAGAGTATTGCGACCATGGTTGATACGAACACCCAGGTTGCCACCACGGAAGAAACCACCACAACCTCTACAGCCACAACCCAGCAACCTGCACCTACCAGACGATCCACTGTGCGGGGATACTGGTAACGCGGCAGGATAACCGAGACTGAATCCAGGTATTTCCGGTTTCCTGTTGCGAGAACGGAGACGCCATGTCGGGTTCGTTTTTTAGAAAAATACAGTTAGTAATGATTGCAGCACTCACCCTGATGACCACTCAGCAGGCGGCACCCGGGGTGAGTGCGCAGTCGTTGCCGGATGACACCACCGCTCAAAAGATCAGTGAAAGTCTGGAGCCGGAGCGTCGGTTGGTAATCAACATTCCCAGCCGAACGCTGTGGGTTTACTCCGGCGATCAGATTATTCGCTATTTCCCGGTAGGGGTGGGGCGGGTCGGCTATATGACCCCCATGGGTAAATTCAGCGTGATTCGTAAAGTTATTGATCCCGGCTGGGAAAATCCGTATTTGCCCAATGGCAGGGTGCGGCTGGCCCCCGGCGAGGATAACCCGTTAGGCACCCGCTGGATAGGGTTTTACCAGAAAAACGGTGGTGAATACGGGATGCATGGCACGGATAACCCGGCATCGGTGGGTAAGTTCAGTTCGCATGGCTGTGTACGCTTGAAAGTCCCGGATGCGGAAGCGTTGTTTGAGCTGGTGAATGTAGGCACCCCGGTGGAAGTGATTTATGAGCCGGTGTTGATTCGTCGCCAGGGAAATATGATTCGGGTGATTGTGTATGCGGATCGTTTTCGGCGCGGCATGCCTACATCGGATCAGGTGGCGGCCAATATCCTGAAGCAATACCCGAATGCCCGCGTGGAAATGACTAAACTGCAAGCGGCCTTGCGCCTGCCAACCGAACGCCCGGTCGAGGTTGGCGTAATTAGCGAGGAGACACCGGCGCTGGGTAAATTAACGCCGTTGATTCCGGTTGAGCCTGAACCGCAGGCGCCTACCTCGCTGCTTCCGATAGAATCGTTGAACCTCGACCGAGAATCCGACAACGGGCGCTTCTGAAAGGGCGAGCGTCTGGAAACGCTTCCACAGAGAACCGATGAGGGGGATGGCTCTCATGGCGTGGTGGAGTAATCCAGCCTGAGGGAATAACAATGAGTCTGGACAGGCAATTTTTGGCAATTGTTTGTTTTTATTTTTATATCTTCTATTTTTGGCGCATTTTCCCGAAGAGCATACAGCATTACGAAGAGAGCGAGATATCATGCCACAAGCAATCAGGCCCGGCAGCTTTATGAATATGTACGGCCAGACGTTGCTGCAAAGCTTACTGGTACAGAGTATGCAGGCTTTGGCCGGCGGTGCCCAGGCCGGCGGCTTGGGTGGTCTTGGTGGCTTGGGCGGTGGTCTCGGTGGAGCGATTACCAATCCGCTTTTATTAGCTCAGGTGGATGGCGTGTTAACCAACACCATGGCCACGTTGGATAGTCAGTTGGCCAGTGTTGGTATTGGTTTGGGCCTGGATGGCCTGACAGGGCAGCAGCCTACGGCTGGCCTGCCAAACCCGAGCTTGATTCCTCGACCTCAGCTGACACCCGGCGATAACCGTGGACCGGCCGCCGCGAATCCACTGACAGGTGCCCTTGCAAATCCCCTTGGCGGTCTTGCGAATCCACTGGGCGCTACGCCAAATCCATTGGGCGGTGTTGCCGCCAACCCCTTACAACCCTCACCGCTGCTTCGGGCAGGGTCTGTAACACAGGCGCCTGGCACCGGTAATTTCTTATCCGCACTGGGTTAGTTTTTTAAAGTGAGCACCGCATAGCAGGCTGGAACGTAACACATTCAAGCGCCCTTCCAAACAATAATAGAATGCTCCTTTTGCATGCTATTCGCATATCGTGGGTTTCTTTCCGTGGGTGTTATTTTTGAGCAGGCGGGAATGTTAAAGAGTAATAGGTTCGCGGATGATTCCAAAAGAAAATGCCGGTTTATAGCCGGCATTGATTAGTTTAGAAGGGGGAAAATTAAGCTGAAAATATAGAAATACTAATTATCGGATTCGTTATACGAAATCTCTTCAGCTTCTACACTCTCATCCACAATAGCTGCTTCCTGAATCGGCGGGCCAACCAGCAAACCGCAGGACAGCACGTCGCTCATGCGGAAAGCCCATAAAATAGTGCCATTTTTGCCGCTTTGGAAAAAGGTGAAAAACTCACCGTCGATATCCTGAATACGGCCACGCAACGGGTTGTTGAAGCCGTTGATGTATACAAAAACTTCTCCGCCGGAATCAAATGCGGACTTCAGCAATTTCTCAAACATACCAAACCTCCCGTGAAACGGTTAATGACGCTCTACCAAAGATAATGATTAACAGTTAAGGTTTTAACGCTCAAACAGTGTTAGCAAACGAACTCCCAGGCCAAACATCGTAATTGCTTTTTTAATAATTGTCAACCGCGACGGTGCCTATTAATTCTGTACTTGTTAGGTTATGACGGGGGTCTTCTCTTTTTGTTCTCAATTTTCTGAAAAAATTATTTTATGGATGAGCTTAGGTAAATTGAATGATGATAGGCTCAACAGGTGTCTTTGGTTATGGGGTTAGCCAATAGGAGTTTTTTTCATTGCCCGACAGGGTAATTGTAACGGGCTTCAATCTTGCCTACCCTAAAGGAACTTATAAATAGCTGGGTCTATACGCTAAAAACACGTAAGAGAATCAGGTGAAAATTTCTCGGATGTGTTTTATGTAGTGTTTGTTAAAGGACTTGTTTGGCACTTTGGCGCATCCTGGTTGCTAACTGCGACTCTGTACCGCTGTCTGAGCTTATCAGTCATCCGGGATGCGAGGGGAGCAAGGGGCTATGCCTATAGACTCGCTGTTTGTAGAGCCAATTCGATAGATTGAATGGAGGAGTAGGAAATATGAACAGAAGTTTGATTGCCTTGGCGGTCACTGTGACCCTGGCTGCAGGCGCCTCTGCGTTTGCCGCAACGGAAAGCTACAGCGATGTCAGCAATAGCTGGGCCCAAAGCGACATCAATACCATGGTCAACCAAAAGGTAATGACCGGTTTCAATGACGGTAAATTCCATCCCGATGCCTGGGTGACCCGCACCGAATTTACCCAGATGTCTGCCAAGACCCTGGGACTGCCGCTCAGTCAAGCGGATACGGTGCCCAGCTTTAAGACCATGTCCAGTAACAACCTGGGTTTCAGTAATGTTGATAACCAGACCTGGTTGTCTGCATACCCCTCCGGCGTATTCCGTCCAGCCAATCCGGTGCGCCGCGTAGAAGCGCTGTCTGCCTTGGCCGGCGCCCTCAATAAGCCACTGGTCAGCGACGCGGAAGCGACCCAGATTCTCAGCAAATATACCGATGCCAACCAGATTCCGGCGAATGCACGCCTGCAAACCGCGACCGCCATTAAATACAATCTGTTTGAAATCGATCCCAAATCCGGCAGTAACGTCATTGAGCCGCTGCGCCCTGTAACCCGCGCGGAAGTGGCTGCCATGCTGAGTGACCTCCACCAGAACCGGGATATCGCCATTGTGCAGAACGGCCAACTGATTTCTGCCCAGGCCGGTACGCAACCCACTACTCAATCAGCGACTACCACCACCGTAGATGAAACCACGACGAGCACCACCACCACCACGACCACTGGAACGGGTGCTGCGGCTACAGGCGGCGCTGTGGGTGCGGCAGCCACCAGCCAAACCACCGAACCTACCGATACGACCACCGGAACCAGTATGGTGAGAACCTCTGAAGCGGAAGGGGAAACTACAAGTGCCGAGCAAACCGGCACAACCACCACCGGTGAAGCCACTGGTACCACCACTACCACCCCGACCCAGACGGCGGACACCTCCTCGCATATCGACTTTATGCAAGGCCGTGGGACTCCTTACAGGAACAGCGCGGATACCATTCCTGAATTCCGCAGCGTGAACGTAACCACCACGCCGACCAGCATGGATGCTCAAACGCCGGTCAGCCTGCCTGCGAACGCAACCTTTACCGGTACCGTGGCGAAATCCCTGTACACGGCTTACAACAGGCCTGGCGATCCGGTGATGGTGATTCTGGATCATCCGCTCATTGATGCCAACGGACGGGTTGTGGCGCCTGCCGGCTCCAAAATCCTGGGCATCGTGACCAGTGTGGTGTCCAAAAACAGATCCGGTGATACCCCGCAGATCGGACTGAACTTTAACGGCATGATTACCCCGGATGGCCAGCAGATTCCGATTAACGCCACCGTCAATAACACGGATGGCGTGCTGAAAGCCGGTGAACTGCAAGGCATCGTGTTCCACCCGAACCACTCCACGGCAGCCCTGAAACGTGAAATCAGCGCTTCCGAAGGCGGGCTCTACGGAACCAAGATGGGCAAAGCCTACGTGCTGGAAGAGCCGCTGGCCTACCAGGTTAGCGACAAGCCCGTTGATCCGATGGACATTAGCGCCAACAGCGATCTCGTAATCGGGGTTGGCGACCGGCTGCAACTGCGGATTGAGAACGTGGGCAGCACCACACAGCAACAAAATACTACTACTCAGTAAACCTTTGGTATAGAGAGCGGTACGACGATGCACCCGGTCGGTAGACCGATCGGGTGCTTTTCTTTGCATCACTTTTGGTTTGCGGTTTAAGGTGGGGTTTCTCTATCTCTATAATGCCAATGCCGCAATTTTCCCCGAAGCTTTGGATCAGCCTGCTGCAATAAAGCCCATCGGGTTTAACGGCTCACACAGGCATTGCTTCTTGCCGATTGCATTTTACCGGGCGCTTGAATTCGGCCAGACCGTTTTCGGTTTCCAGGGTTGTTTATGCAGAGCGTTCTGCTTGAAGTGATTCAGCATGAATAGTCCCTCGCAATCGCTCTTGCCTGGCCGCGAGAATCCATGCCGACAGAGCATACGAACCCAGAAATGGTTGATGCTTGCTTGGCTCCTCGGCTTGAATCGTAATCTCATCCACCTCCCCGGCTGTTACCCATGCTCGCAGCAAATTAAAGATGTCGCTTGCTAAAGTTTTAGAAATTACCCTTTTAAATAGGATGTCATCAATTGTTCGGGATGAAGCCACTGTCATTTCCGTGCAAACGGAATCCATCTGACCGGAGTGACAGAAGAATCGGAGGAGAAACATGCGCTATGGATTCCTGCCGAGGCGGGAATGATGGAAAACAAAGGGTTTGAAGACCAATCGTGTGGAAATGGATTACTCCGTAAATTTTTATTCCGCTGGATTTTTGGTGTTTAAATTCTATCCAGTGGAATTAATAGGGGTATCCGTTGCATCTATGGCTTGCATTTGCCTGATTTACCAATGTCCGGTTGTGTAATTTGTTAAATTGTCTGAATAGCGCAAAATAAGGCAATTCGTTGAGTTTGGATTTGCTGCCGAGATGACTTTTTTACGAGATATATTATTTGATTCCCATAATAAAAACAGTATGGCCTGGCGCCTCAGGCGAAAGCGGTTTGAATATTTTACGGCATGGCTGGCCCAGTTTCCTCGTCCGTTAAGGATTTTGGACGTTGGAGGCACCATGATGTTCTGGAAAAGCATGGGGTTCGATCAGCTTGAGGGCATTGAAATTGTGCTGCTGAACCTGGAAGCCGCTCCGGTAGACTCCCCCTATTTTACAAGCCTGGCGGGCGATGCCACCTATATGCCCCAATTCAAGGATAAAGAATTTGATATCGTATTTTCAAATTCAGTGATTGAGCATGTCGGCGATGATTTCCAGCAGGAGAGCATGGCGCGGGAAATTATGCGGGTTGGTAAAGCCTATTTTGTGCAAACACCCAATTTATTTTTCCCCATAGAATCGCATTCCTGTATGCCGCTCTATCAATTCATGCCGGAATTTATGCGCACTTTAGCGCTTTATTATTTCGATATAACCGGAGGCGGTATTGGTCGAACGATACAGGCGTGGAAAGCCCGGCTGACCTTTCGTCGGTTCGAACGCCTTCCGCATGAGTCCTGGGAGCGTTGTCAGGCCCGTGTAAAAGGGTTACGCTTACTGAGTCGCAGGAAATTCCAGCGGTTTTTTCCAAACGGTATTTTGTATCAGGAAAAATGCTTTGGTCTCACAAAGTCCTTTATCCTATATACCAATCCTGATTTGCCCGGTTTGGGTGATGAGCGTGCTGCGCTCACTAATATGGCTTCCGCTCTGTAACGGAAGCCATATTTAAACCGGTTATATGGAATAATTTATTTGCAATTAAGCCAGATTGTACAGGTAGTACAGCAGGGTTCTTACACCGAACCCGCTGCCGCCTTTGGGAACTTCGGGGACATCCGCGGTAATCCAGGCGGGGCCTGCAATATCCAGGTGCGCCCAGGCCCGGTTTTTATCCACGAATTCCTTCAGGAACATGCCGCCTGCGGATGAACCTGCCTCTCCCTTCGCGCCGGAGTTGATGATATCCGCCACATCGCTTTTCAGGAAGGGTTTGTACTCATCGTACAAGGGCAAGGGCCACAGTTTTTCTCCCGCGCTGTCACCGGCCTTGCGCACCTGGTCAATTAATTCATCATTGGTGCCCATAATGCCGGCAGCGGCCTTGCCTAATGCCACCACGCAGGCACCGGTCAATGTGGCTAAATCCAGCATTTCATCCGGATTAACCTCCTTCTGGGCGTAAGTAATGGCGTCACACAAAATCAACCGGCCTTCCGCATCGGTATTGTTCACCTCAATGGTCTTGCCGTTCATGGCCGTCACCACATCGCCCGGCTTACTGGAACAGCCGCTGGGCATGTTCTCGCAGGTGGGCACAAAACCGTGTACTTCAAGGGGCAGGTTTTTCAGTTCCGCAATGGCTTTCATAGTGGCAATCACAGCGGCGGCGCCCGCCATGTCCATTTTCATCAGTTCCATGGAAGCGGCCGGTTTCAGCGATAATCCGCCGCTATCGAAGGTGATGCCTTTGCCGACCAGCGCAATTTTCTTTTTGGCCTTGCCGTCCGGTTTGTACGTTAAATGGATCAGGTACGGTGGTTGCTCGCTACCTTGGGCTACCAGGCTGAACGCTCCCATGCCCAGTTGCTTGATTTGTGCAAAATCCAGCACCTTGCAGGTCAGGCCGGGGATTTGTTCGGCCTGTTCCTTCAGGAAAGTGGGCGTTACGTAGTTGGGGCTGTCATTCACCCAATCCCGCGCCAGATTGGTGCTTTCGGCAATCACGCGGGCCAAGGTGATGTTTTCTTTAATAGCGGCCAGCTTATCGCCGCCGTGTTCCACAATGGCCAGGGTTTCGAACTCATCTTTAGCCGTGGAGGCACTCTCACCATTTTCCTCGCCGGTTTTTGCGCCTTTGCGCTTGGTAAACCGGTAATTGCCCATCAATGCGCCTTCCGTCAGCAAGCGGGCCGCCGCGGAAACATCGTAGCCACCAATGCTTGCGCCATGCAGTAATGTGCCGGCAGTTTTAATCTTCAGCTTCTGGCAGGCACGAATGGCCGCCGCAGACGCGCGTCGTAACTGGAACGCTTTCATCTCGTCCGATTTGCCCAGGCCCACGATGATGACATAACGGGCCGGAATTTTACCGTAGGTCGGCAGAATTAAAGTCTCGCCGAGCTTGCCTTTAAACGCTTTCGGGTTGGCCTGAATTTCCTGGCTCACAAGCCCGCCGAGCGCTTTATCCACCGCTCCGGTACCGCCGCCGGGAGACGTCACTCCCTCAAACAGATTTACGATAATGGCGTCCGCCTGAAACTGGGCGATATCGCCTTGAACTGCCTGAACCTGCATACCAGCCTCCCTCTAAACAGAACAATATGGGGTTCTGTCAGCCATTATACCTTACAAGATAACCGATTTCGGAATAACTTCTAGCCGTGGGAGGCGCGTTGTAGCAGGCTTTCCAAGAGTTTCGGATCCGGGGTGATGAACACCGTCTTTTCCTGTTTGTAATTCACGTGCCCAGGGTACGATTGCGGGATTTTGCGCACGTGCTTGCTTTGGGTGTAAATCACCGGCACATTCAGGCTGTTTCGGGCGGAACTGTAATAGGCCGCAAGCGTAGCGGCCTCCAGTAAGGTTTGATCGGGGATCTCTTCCTTGCTGCTGCGCACCAGCACATGCGAGCCGGGCATTAAATGCACATGCAGCCACACATCATCGGACCGGGAGAGTTTGCCTACAATCGCGTCATTTCCCTGGCCGCTTTTGCCCAGCAGAATTTCCAGCCCGTCGGATGAACGCAGGGACATCACCCCTCTAAGATCATCCGCCTTTTTCTTACCGCTTCCGGTTGAGGATGCTTTCCCTGATTTTTTCGCATAACCGGCTTCGGCCATATCGGTTTCAATGGTGTCCAGTTCCGCCAGGGTTTCCGCCTGACTCACCAGGACGTTTAAATCCGATATATAGCTTTTCTCGGCATTGATGGAATCGGCCATCTGTTGGTAGGCATCCTTGCGGGCCTTGGCTTTTTTGGCGCGACGGTAATAAATCTGGGCGTTTTCAATCCAGTTGCAGGTGGGGTCAATCTCAATCACCCACGGCTCCCCGTCTTCGTATCGCGTAACGGTGATGCTGCCTTTACCGGCGGGAACGGATTCCGGCACTTCCCGCGCGCTGAAGGCGGCCAGCAATCGATCGCCCGTGGCCTGCAGCGCTTCAATCTCGGAATCGGAAATGGGCACCAATTCCTTTTCCCGGCGTTTCAGCTTTTTTTCCTGTTGCTCCAGCAGCAGGGTTAATTGCTGGGCGCGGCGTTTCATGCGGGTATCCCGCAAATGCCCGATGAAATAACCGGACACCATGCCGTTCACATTGTCAAAAGGCTGCCATTGCTCCGCCTGTGCGGGTTCAGCCAGCGTGAATCGTTGCCCGTCTTTACTGAGCGCAGGATGCAACTCTTCTCCGCTTTCCAGGCGGTTTAATTGCTGATAGACGGTCTTGGGCACCTGCGTTTGCCTCAGCACATCTTCAAGCATTTTCTGCCCGAACCCGGCCAGATTGGCGTTCAGGAAATGACTCATCGAATCACTCGGCGGTTTTTGCTGCCAAAGTGCCACAAATTCGTCGCCGGTTATTTGGGATAGCAATCGTTTGCCCGCCGGTTTGGGGGGTGGCGCGTAAGGTAAGCCCGCCGCCAGTTCCCGGTGGCTGCTCATGATTTCACTGACCCCATGCGCAACCGCCAGAATGGTGCCCTGCACCTCGTCGTAAAAAATCATGTTGCTGTGCTTGCCCATCAATTCCAGGGAAAGCACCAGCCGTACCCGGTTGCCCAGTTCGTTGAAATTTTCGAAGATTAAATCCAGCACCCGCTCACCCGGCAAGGTGCGTACCGCTTGCAGGCTGGCCCCGTTTAAATGCTTGCGCAACAGCATGCACAGCGCAGTCGGTTTATCAAAGGTGTGCAGAGCAGTTTCCTGTCGCTGCTTGGGTTGCGTGAGAACGCAAAATGGCGCTTCCGGATTCAGTTGAATATATAATAAATTCAAATTATCCGGGCGGGAGGCGCCGCCCCAAAAGGTGATCAAAAACTCGTGCGCGCTGGGGTGCTGGACCTTGCTGACTTTGGCGTTATCCAGCAGCGATTGCAATTCTGTGGCCAGGGCTTTAAGCGTTACCGCATCCAGTTGCTGCATGACTATTTGCCGCTGTTGGACAGCTCACCGGGTTGGCAGAGTGACTGTTGAATGCTATCGATAATAGAGGTGGTGGAGCGGTTTTCCACCATGGGTACAAAGCACACCTTGGCGCCGATTTTGCGTAACGTAGCCATTTCCGGCAGATTGTCCTCGTTATACTGCGCGCCTTTGGCGTGGAAGTCCGGTTTAATAATTTCCAGCAGCGGTTCCGGCGTGTCTTCTTCAAACAGCACCACGAAGTCCACACAGCCCAGCCCGGCCACCAGCTCCGCCCGATCGCTCTCATTCACGACAGGCCGCTTCGGGCCTTTCAGCCGTCGCACCGAGGCATCCGAATTCACCATCACCACCAGCACGTCGCCCATGCGCTTGCAACCTTGCAAATAGCGCAAATGGCCCACATGCAGGATATCGAAGCACCCGTTGGTGGTGACGATAGAAGACTGGCCCCGCATGGGGGCCAGTCTGTCCAGTAATTGCTCCTTGGTAAGAACCTCGCCCATGACCTAGTGCTTGCCTTGGGCCGCGGGTTGATTGGTTGCCACCGGCTGTTGAATCGGTTGAGCCGCCTGAGGCATGCCACCGGCCTGGCCGCCCATTTCCGCTGCAGGGGTTTTGGGCTGGTATGCGGGTTCAATGTCAATTTTGGCGACCGCTTTTTGTTGTTCGGCCCATTTTGCCAGGAACGCCTGTTTTTTCTCCTGGGACATATGCTCCCGGATCATTTCCTTGGCTTCATCGAAGGTTTGCTGATGAGGCGGCTTGCGGTCGGTTACCTTGATGATGTGGTATCCAAACTGGGTAGCCACCACGCCCGGATAAATCTTGCCGTCCGGGGTTTTTTCGGCCGCCGCCCAGAAGGTGGGGTCAATATTGCTTTCCGGAATCTCGCCTAAATCGCCGCCGTTTTTAGCGGAGGTCGGGTCTTCGGAATTTTTCTGGGCCAGTTCCGAAAACTTGTTGGGGTTGGCTTTCACTTCGGCGTACAGCTTATCGGCTTTGACTTTCAGTTGTTGTTTTTCCGTGTTGATTTCCTTATCCAGTTCGGTATCGGTAATCTTGGGATTCTTGGCCCGAATTTCCTGCTTCATCTCCGGAACGATGGCTTTCACCAGAATATGGCTGGCGTGGATGCGCTCCGGAATTTTGAACTGGTCCACATTCTTGTCGTAGAAGGTTTTGACTTCCGCGTCGGAAACTTTGACTTCCTGTCCGCCTTTGGCATCCATGAACTTGTTCAGCAGCAGGGTATCCCGCAGCATGGCGTCAAAGTCTGCTTCCTTCATCTTGTTTTTATCCAGGAAGGTTTTGAACTGCTCTTTCAACGTGGGATTGTTGAAGATTTTTTCCTGCTTGTACTTGGTCACATCAGCGTCCGTTACCTGAATACCGGCCTTGGAGGCTTCGTTGTAAATCAGGGTTTGCAGAATCAGCTTGTTCAAAGTCATCTGCTTCAGCATGTCGGCCATTTGATCTTTTTGCTGAGGCGGGGCTGTTTCCAGATTGAAAGCTTTCTCGAATTCGCCGTAAGTCTTGTCGTACTCCGCTTTGGTGATGGTGGTGCCGTTCACGGTAGCCACTTTGCCGCCGCTTAATCCGCCCTGATTGGAGCATGCGGACAAGAACACGGTGCAGGCCAGCATGCCGGCTAAAATGGATGCTTTCGCGTTTTTCATTCGATTGATCCTATGAAATTGATGCAACTGAACTGGTATCTCGGCTGATTACCGCTTACTCTCTAACTAACGAGCTGATAAACCGACCGGATTATTGGGGGTTCCAACCTTACAGAGCGTTTTAAAGAACTGGTAGGGTTGTAGTATCCGAAAAACCGTTTGCAGAACGCTTCAGGTTTCCCACTCGTTCAACAATAACCCCTATTATATACAAAAATCCCCTATAATGAAGATTATGGAAGAAATTGAAGCAGGACAGGGAGTAGAGAGTACGTTAGTCGACCGCTTCGAGGAAGGGGCCGAGGCGTTTTTGCATTACCTGGATGTGGCGCGTAATTTATCGCCACATACCCAGCGGGCATATCAAACGGATGTGGCCGATTTTCTGCAATGGCTGCCCATGTTTGTCAGTGAACGTCTGTCAGCCCGGACATTCGCGCGGGATGCTTTTCCGCTGCATGAGCTGCCGTCTTCGTATATTACCTTCCTGAACGGGCGGGGCCTGTCCAAAACCTCGCTGGCGCGTAAAACCTCATCGCTCAAAACGTATTTCAAATACCTGATGAAAGAGCGTTATTTTGAGGAAAACAGCCTGCCGATTGTGTTTCATCGGCCCAAGCTGCTGAAACGGCTGCCTGAGTTTTTATCCCAGCCGGAAATTGAGACGCTGCTGCAAGCGGTGGAGCGTGAGCCGGATTCGCCGTTAAAACTACGCAACCGGGCGATTATCGAAGTGCTGTTTTCCTCCGGCATTCGGGTGGGCGAGCTGGTACTGCTGGATTTGGGCCATGTGAACTGGGAGCAGGCCGAATTGTTGGTAAAAGGAAAAGGCGGCCGGGAGCGCATGGCGTTTATCAGCCAGCGGGCCCTGGATGCCTTGCAGGCATATCGCCGGGTGTGGGGTCGGTTGTGTTCGGATGCGCCCCAGTATGAAAGCCCATTGTTCCTGAATTACGACGGACAGCGTTTAAATGTGCGCAGCGTTCGTCGTTTGCTGGTGGAAGCCGGAGAGGCCGCCAGCCTGGAAAAACCGTTGCACCCGCACGTGTTTCGTCACAGTTTTGCCACGCACCTGTTGAATCACGGTGTGGATTTGCGGATTGTGCAGGAATTGCTGGGACATGTCAGCATTCGCAGCACTCAGATTTACACGCACGTTAGTACCGAACGTCTGAAGCGCGCTTATCTGCAAGCGCATCCCCGTGCGCATGCGGCCGGCGCGGGCTCGATGAGTTTCGACGACGCCGGGGAAAGTGCGGCATTATGAAGAGTGTGTGGAGCGATCGTATATTCCATATCATCGCGTCAAGAATTAGTTTTTTGCCTGAGAACGGGGTTGTAGCGGCCAATGGATAAAGTGTTGGGTTTTATAAAATCGTTTGTGCCGGAACTGGTTGTGATTCTTTCCATCGGCGTGTTGCTGGGCCTGAATGCAGGCGTGTTTGAGATTGATCCGTATAGCGAGTTCTTTCACATCGAATCCGCCAAGGAAAGCCTGATGGCCGGGCGCTTCTGGATGCCCATCCTGAGCGGTCACGATTACCTGGTACGCGCGCCGCTTTGGACCTGGATTGTGGAAATCTGCTTTAAGCTGATGGGCGTTAGCTTATGGGCGGCCCGTCTGCCGGCGGTGATTTGCTCTGTGCTGGGGCTGGTATTTACTTACCTGCTGACCTTGCAACTGACCAAAAGCCGGTTTTCCGGATTTTTTGCGGCGGGTGTGCTGGGCACCATGTGGGGCTATTTCCATTTGGGGTCATTGTCCACCGCCGACAGTCTGGCCAGCGCTCTGTACATTGCGTTCGCCTGGACCTTTTTGCAGTGGCATTCCTTTGCCGGTCGGCGTACGGTGATTTCCATTGAAATGAACACCTTCTCCGGCGTATTCGGGTTCATATTGGGCATTTTGATTTTGCTCAAGGGCTCGTTGACGGTTGGCTTGCTGTTGCTGGTGGCGTTTATATACCTGATGCTGACCCAAAGTTTTCATTTGTTGCAGCGCTTAAATGTGGGGCTGGTGCTGGGGCCGTTGTTCCTGCTGCCCTTGCCCTGGTTGATTTGGGCTTCCACCCACAGCGGCAATCCCATGTTTATTTATGATTATTTGCTGGGTCATCCCTGGGCGCGCTTTGTGGGAGCCGGCCCCTGGCAAGGGTTGCAGGCCGATTTCCTGTTTTACCTGAAGCGTTTACCGCTGGACTTGCTGCCTTATATTGTGTTCCTGCCGGCTATTCTGCTGGATGAAGGGTTAATTATCCGCAGAGGGGCCACGCATACCCAACCCTGGATTATTTGGCTGCTGTTGTGGTTTCTGGCAGGGGTGCTGACCTGTTCGCTATCCGTCTTTCATGAGCCGACCCGCATGTTGGCCTTCTATCCGCCGCTTGCGGTGTTGCTCGGCTATTATTTCGGTCAGGTGATGGAAGCGGCGGCTAGCCCCAAGACGTCGAGTTACAACGGTTCGCTGATTGTCTGCATCGGACTGATGATGCTGGGCGCTGTGATTGGCACCGTTCTGATTTTTCAGGTAATTCCCAGTAATTATGTGGCCGGGTTCTGGCATTTGCCGGGGCAATCGGTGATTGAGTCCCTGCAGTTCGGCAAGCACCAGGTTGATTTGCCGGAAGCCTTCCCTTTGTGGAAATTCTGGTTGATACCGGGGCCGTTTATTCTGTTGATTGGCGGGTTTGCCTTGTTCCTGTTGCAGTCGGAGCGTCGCCTGTCTCCCACGCCGCTAACGCTGGTGGGCACATTCATTGTGATGCTGCTGTTTATCAAGGCGCTGTATTTGCCGATTATGCACCGTCCCGTCTCGGAATCCCTGGCCCGTCAACTGAATCATATCGCCAAAAAAGGCGATCTCATCGTGCTGTATTCCCTGCACCCTGATATCAAGCGGGCCCTGTTTTATTTGCAGGGTGATAAATTGGCCTATACCCGGATTGCCCGGACACCCGCCCTGATTCAGCAGAACCTGGAGCGGGAAAAAGGGACTTTATACGGCATTATGCGGGAATCAAGCTTTTTCAATGAATTGAAGCCCGAAGCCCGCAACCTGTTGCAGGTAAATCAGTATAACTGGGATTGGGATACGAGTCGGACGAGTGAATTGACGAGATTTTTAGGTATTCGCCAGCCCCGGTTCGATAATATGAAATCCGGCTTGATTTCTTTCCGGTCGTTGCCGCAGGTTTCTTTGCAAGCCATGCGGGAAGCACAGGCCCAGGAGGAGCTGATGGCCAACCCGGAAGCGTATGCCCGTAAAAAGCGGCGTCGTTAGTTACGTTGCATTGGCACTGCCCAGAGGCATCATGAGCCGACGCGGCTGAATATGACTGCTGGCTGACTCAGGAATCTTCTTCGCTTAATTGGCGGAAGGAGAGCGAGGTATCCCCGTAATTTTTGCGGACGAAGCCTTCCAAATCCGGGTCGCGGCTGCCGTGTTCCACAACGATGATGCCATTGGGCTTGATCCAGCCGTTCCGAATGCAGTCATTAACTAAACTGGATAGATGCTTATAGGCATAGGGCGGATCCATAAATACGATGTCAAATGCCTCTTCACGGCAGGCGTTCGCCATCAGCTTGCGGGCATCGTAAGGCACAATTTTGGCTTCAGCCTCGCTTAAGCCGATTGCCGCGTAATTTTTACGGATGGCCCGACATTGATCGGTATCGGCCTCAATAGCCAATACAAAGGCGGCCTCGCGGCTCAATGCTTCCAGACCCATAATGCCGCTGCCCGCGAATAAATCCAAAAATCGGCACCCCGGTAGATGATGCTGATATTTATTGAAAATGCTTTCCCGCATCAGCGAGGTCGTGGGTCGCACTTCCCGGCTGCGTGGCGGAGAGTCCACCCCTCTGCCCCGAAATTTGCCGCTGGTCACTCGTATCATGTTAAATCCGATCTATCTGTTAAATGGGTAAAGGGTTTGTTTCAGAGGCTGCATTTAAGGAGCGACCTAAGAAGAGGGTGCCCGCAACCGGTGTGTCATAGTAGGGCTCAATGGGTACAAAGCCAAGTTTTTTGTAGAGTGCGATGGCGGACGTCATGGTGGGCAAGGTGTCCAAGAGAATCTCTTGATAGCCTAACTGGCTTGCCACGCTGATAATGGCTTCAGCCAGAGCCTGGCCCAGTCCCATTCCGCGTCCTTCAGGGGAGACATAGAGTCGTTTTATTTCGCAAGCATCATCCTGGCTCATCGGCCTCAGGCCAACGCAACCGATAGCTTGGCCGTTCAAATCTTTAGCAAGCAATAATTCGCCGGTTGGTGGTGCGTACTTACCTGGCATTGCCGCTAGTTCCGCCTCAAAATTCTGGTAGGCAAGGTCAATGTCAATCGATGCCGCATACGCCACAAACAATTGAGTGACGGCTGTCAAATCCTCGGCTGAGCGGACCGGCTTAATATGAAATGCGGGGTTCGACATCAATGGATTTGTCATTCTATTTAAGGGTAAAACGCGAAAATATCCAGCCAGCCAGCGGCTTGTGCAATCAGCAGAAACCCGGCCAGAATGAACACGGCGGCGCTTAACTTGGTGACTACAAACCCTACATGGCGAAACACGGCCATTTGCTTAATCAGGCCGGTAAACAGGCCCACAATCAACAGCAGCATGGATTGCCCCAGCGCGTAAGAAAACAGGCTGAGACCGCCCAGCATCCAGTTTTGTTCCCGGCTTATGAATCCGAGGATGGCGGTTAAAAACGGGGTTCCACAGGGTGAGGAAGCGGCACCGAATGCTGCCCCCAATGCCAGCGGTGCCAGAATTTTGCCGGTGCCGGTTTCCGGCATGCGGGTTACGAATTGGGGCAACGGCAACCGAATGATTTCCAACAACTGTAAACCCATTATGATGGCGATGGCTCCCAGAAAGTAATACCAACCCTGCCCGACCAACGCGGCCATAACGGTGCCCAGCAGGCTGGCCAATATGCCAAGTACCGTTAGAACCAGCGCAAAGCCCAGCATAAACAGCATAATTTGCCGGAGTACGGATAGCCGACTATTTTCCGTATAGCCGCCCACATAGCCTACCAGCACCGGTAGCATGCCCACGGTGCAAGGCAGCAGGGAACTGGCGATACCGCCCGCGAACGCCAGCCCCAGCACCGTGTAGGAGTGGGCGTTCAGGGTATTCATAAAAGCGGATTCCAGATTTGGCATTTTATTTTAAGTAGGCAAACTAATTAGAAAGAGGAGCGGTTTTTGAGGACGTTTTTTTGGGGCGTACGGCTGCGCTTTGGCGTTCCAGTTTCGTGATGGCCGCCGCAATCGTTTCCGGCTTTTGATAATTGTAGAGTACGTTGCGGATATTGCCGTTGGGATCGATGAATACCAGCATGGGCACCGAGACGGGCTTGAACGTGCGGAAAATCGCGGGCGCTTTTTTGGCGTCGGTCAGCACATCAATTTTGCGGAAATAGAGGTTGGGATACTTGGGAACCAGTTGGTTCAGGATGGGTGCCATGCGTTTGCAGTCGTGGCACAGCTTGGAACTGAAATCCAGCAGGGTTGGTTTGCCGACGGCTTCCGGCAATGCGGCCCGAACTTCGGCGGCGGAGGCGTGACGCAGGCCGATAAATAAGGAACTGTCCAGGGTTTCCGCCTGGCTGACAACGGATGAGTTGTTCGACAATACACCGGCTTTAAACCATTGGAATGCCAGGGCCAACACAACCGTGAACAGAAAAATGGCAATCAGACGGACTTTGTTTTGGGTGGCGGTAAGACGAGCTGACATGGTAAAAACCTCAGATCCTGCTTGCTTCTAATCTTAAAGCATTCAGGCATACATTCACAAGCGCTTTAAGTGACGGTGGGCGACTGCAATTTTTATGAGGGAATCGCTGTAATGGATTGCTGGAAATGGTTATAAATTCAATTGATTGTTTATAAATTCATTTGGTCTGAAGTCCCCTCTCCGCAAGGATTCTGTATGAGGTTGGCAGTGATTAAAAATTTAAAATTATAAAAACAAATTAAGATATATTAACTTCCAAGGATGAATCAAAAACTCTGTTAATTCTAATGATTCAGGAATGTCAATGGGGCCCGTTAAATTAGTAACATGCAGACGGAATGATAATTCACATGCCAAAAAAAACGAAAAGTGGTAAGATACTGAATCTACGGAAGCAATAGAACGTAATTTAAACATTTACAACCCGTTACATTCAAAACTCCACTAACACAATCCAGTCTCGATCTTTTTTAATGCTAATGAAGGGTCATTTAAAGGTTCAATTAGATCGCTGAATTAGGAATGGGGCGTGTGTCAAGGGCATGCCCGGAAGGAGGTTCGCCATGTAACGGTTATATTTTACGGGAGGGAATTGTTTCGACATGGCAAGTACTACCGGCACCAAAAAAGAAAAAGCAACCAAGACTTTCGACGAACTTCTCGATGAGCTGCACAACAGCCCGTCCGAGAAAACCCGCTACAACGCGGCCCGCATGTTGGGTGAGATGGGCGATTTAGCTGCTGTTGAGCCGCTGATCGACGTTCTCAAGAACGACAAGAACGGTTCCGTTCGTCTTTACGCCGCTCGCGCTTTGGGTGAACTGGGCGATGTTTCCGCCACGATTCCCCTGATCGAGTCGCTCCGTGAAGATCGCAACGTGGATGTTCGCGTTCGTGCAGCACGCGCCTTGGGTCGCCTGGGTGGCGAGGAAGTGGTTCTGCCGTTGGTGGAAGCACTCAGTGACAGCAACAGTCAGGTTTGTATGACCGCTGCGGATGCTTTGATTGAGATTGGCGACATTGCTGTGAAGCCGCTCATTGAAAGCCTCTCTCATGAAAAAGTGAATGTGCGTTGCGATGCCACCCGCGCCTTGGGTGAGCTGGGCGATGCCAAAGCGGTGGATGCCCTGATTAGCGTACTCGACGACGAATGGGTTAACGTCCGTATCTATGCGGTCCAGTCCCTCGGTAAACTGGGCGACAAAAGAGCGGTATCTTACCTCATCGACGTTCTGGAAAAAGAATCCGAAAATGACCTGGTTCGCGCCGGCGCAGGCGCCGCCCTGGGAATGCTGAAAGATCCCAAGGCGCTGCTGCCTCTGCGTAACCTGATTATGAAAGCCGACGAACTCGGCGAAATCGAAGATACGGCATTGAAAGCCTACAAGATGATTATGGCCGCCAACTGGAAAACCGTTCCCGGCGCTAACTACAAAAAAGCCGCGATCGGTCAGAAATAGCCAGCGTTACAGGCCGAATCCAAACCATCGCGTTTGGCCTCCCGTATCGACCGTAAATAAAAAAGACCTCGCCATTTCGGCGGGGTCTTTTTACTTGGTTGGTAGGCCTTTAGCAACCATGACTGCTTAATAAATTTGACAGATAGATAAGGCGATTTCGAAAGTCATGCCATTTTGCGCAACAACATGGCTTGAGCGGTTTTTATCTACAAGGTGTATCAGTCCAGTTTTCTCTCAATTCTCCGGTGGGTACTGATAACACCTGTCCAGCATCTGTTATTTATTTGTCCAGTTATTAGGCTTAGCCAGTCTGTTCAGAAGGGAAAAATAAATGTTTCCGGTGAATCTCGGACTGCCGGTTGAATCCAATAAGCGCAAGCACTCTCCGGAGCCTGAAGATAGGGAGAAGGCTGTTGTGGCGCGATACTCCAACGAGCCGCCCAGCGAGACGCAGCCCTCCTCAAGCCAGGCGTTGGTGGTACAGGTCACACCTGGGATAGAAAGGCCGATTGTTCCATTTCCAAGCTTGTTACAGCGCTTTAAGCAGTTTGTGCAAACCATATTTACCCACACCACGTATGGTAAGGATTTGGATGAGCTATTGAGTTCGCAAAAGAATTTTAACGCCACGCTGAAGGAAAACGGCGATCTGCTGCTTACTAATTATGGTGAAGCGCTGCGTACCAGGCCGCCGCTGAAAGGGGTGTGTAACGACCTGTCTTATTCGTTTGGGACGATCCTGCAAAAAGCCATTGGTTCCCATTATGAAATCCGGATTGGTACGGGAGCTTGCAAGGAGTATTTTCCGCATGGCACCCATTATTTTGTAGTCGCGTGGCCTAAAAGGAAACACGATGAAGTGATGAAAGCCCTTGCGGACAAGAAACCACTTCCGGATTACTGCACCATTTTTGACCCTTCTTTCAAAAAAGTTGTCAGTTCAAAGCACAAAGAACTTTGGGATACTTTTAAATTAAAGGAAGTTAATTCTATAGAGACGTTTCATCCGGATAATATGAACAACTGTTATACTCCGGGCACTAAATTGCCAATCGGTTTTGTTCGGGATTTAGCCCCGGAGATGGTGAGCCAATATGGCGATAAGGCATTGTTATTTTTAAAACTGCAAAAAAATACCACTAGCTGTAATATGCCGGATTTGGTGTTTGAGGTGCAAAGGGATCCCTATTCTATGGATTATGAGCCGGCTCAAGGCTTAATGTTGAATCTGCCGTTTGATCACCCTTTAACAAGATTCCACGACAAGCTTTTTTTCGACATGTTGTACTGCCAGTCGACTTCTACGGATATTAGCCCTGTGGATGGAGAATTACCGGATATCGTGTTTCCGGAACTGGATTTCAGCAGTCAGCCTGCTCAGTCCTGCTCGTTGCTTACTGCGCCTTCGCAGATATCCTTCGGGCCAGAGATTCTGCCTCCCTTCCCTGGGAGTGAGCCCGTTATAGCGCCATGCCCTGAAGCGCGAAGCCTGCTTGGGTATGAGAACTCAACTCAGCCGGAAAAATGGCCTTCTCCTAAGGAATTGGGCAAGATGAATGAACAGCAGCTTGAGCAACTCTTTGAGACAAACCCACTGAGTCGATCCCTATTGGCGTTCATGCCACCAAAGCCGGAGCCTAAAAAGAAATTCAACGTATCTATTTAGATTTAAATGTTGAATGGGTACTGGTACTCGTTAAATCCCTTGTGATTCCCGCACAGGTGAGGCATTGATTTACACCATTAGCGCGCCCCGGTTACGGTAATTAAAAGGGGAAATACTTGACGCTTAAAACGCGCCTCGGCTTGCGAGCACGGCAGGCAGGGTTTTGAACAGAATTTCCAGATCGGATAGCAGGGTCCAACGAAGGACGTAATCCATTTCCAAACGGCAAAGCTGATCGAATCTCAGTTTGGAGCGGCCACTTACCTGCCATTTGCCGGTCATGCCGGGGTATACCTGAAACCGCAGGGTATAGGGATCTTCAAACAACTGGCTTTCATCCGGCGGTAACGGGCGGGGGCCCACCAGACTCATTTCGCCGCGAATGACGTTCAGCAATTGCGGTAACTCATCCAAACTCAGGGCGCGCAGGATTTTACCGATCGCGGTAACGCGCGGATCGTTTTCCAGCTTGAACAAATCGCCCTGTAAATTGGCCTGCTCTCGCAAGGCATCCCGTTTCGCATCGGCATCGGTGCACATGGTGCGGAACTTGTACATGTCGAACGGCTGGTAATTCTTGCCGATTCGTCTGCTTTTGTAGAGTACCGGCCCTTCGGAGGTTATTTTAATCAGCAGGGCAATACCCAGCAACAGGGGGGAAATCAGAACCATCCCCAGACTGGCGCCCAGCAGGTCAACCGCCCGCTTCATGCCTTGCTGTAATCTGTAGAGCCATTGGCTGGATCGATTTAAAAAAGCAAGCTCAATTCGAAACCCGCTGTCGCCAAATTGGCTCTGAGCCGATGCTTCGGTAAAGTTGGGCAGCCCGGGAAGCTGGACCGACTTGGGTGAGGCGAGGTGAGAGGTGCTCATTTTTAACGTATCCCTGGTTAGTCGAGGGTGAACGGTAATAAATTTGTATATTAATAAATATCTGAAATAAGATTTAATGTCGAGTTAAAATTGATTGCTGAGAAGTCTAGCTTAATGTAAACTCGACAACAAGTCGATTAGACACATGGGCAGACGATAACTGCCGATGGCGAAGCCGAAAATCCTCTGGTTTCAAGGCAAGTCGGATTTATACTTCTGAAATACTATAGCAATCAATAGATATAAGGCTTTTATGGCTAAACTACGCGTTACTCTCTTGAATGTTGTTATCGGCACCTTGTTGCTGGGGCTTTTGGTGTCTCTGCCAAGACTCGACAAGTCGCCCTGGATGGCCAATGCCTCGCCTGTGTCCGCCGAAGAAAAATCTAAACGACAAGAATCCGAGTGGCAGTTAAAGCCGCTTTTGCAGGAAAGCTGGCAATTCTACAAAGGGCGCTTTCTGGTGGATGGGGCGCATGTGGTATCCAACACTTACGGGGGCACCATTTCCGAAGGCCAGTCTTACGCCTTGCTAAAAGCGGTGTGGATGAACGACCCGGCCACCTTCAAAAAAGTATGGGACTGGACCCGCGTGAATATGAAGCGTCCGCACGATGCCTTGTTGGGTTGGCGCTGGGGTGACGGTCAATTTGGCACCAACAAGGGCTTGATGGAAGTTGAAAACGCCACCGATGCCGATCAGGACATTGCCTATGCCTTATTGCTGGCGGGCGAAAAATGGAATAATCCCGCATACACGCAAGATGCTTTGCGCATTATTCGCGATTTATGGCGCTTGAATGTGCAATTGCTGGACGGCGTCTATTACCTGGTGCCCGGCACCTGGGAAGGCTTTAAGCAGGAGTATCTCACGCTGGATCCGTCCTATTTCGCGCCCTATGTATACCGAAAATTCGCTCAATACGATAAGGCCCATGCCGCCGGTTGGAACGCCCTGGCGGATGATATTTACGACACGCTGGAAGCCTGCACCAACCTGACCCAGCCTAAATTGCCTCCCAATTGGTGCGCGGTCAAATGGCAGGATGATCACCGAGGTTCCCGGATTATCTTCTCCGACCGTCAGGGGGATGGCGCGCGAGATTTCAGCTACGATGCCTTCCGGGTGTATTGGCGCATGGCGATGGATGCCAAGCTCAGTCCGGCTCCGGGCAAGGCGCGGGCCGCTGCCTACCTGCGTAAACACCGATTCCTGCTGGACTATTGGCATGCCAAACACATCATGCCGGAAGGCTTTACTGCCGCCGGGCAGCCGCGTGGCCAGGAAACCTCCGGGTTTGCTATGGGGCCGGTCCTGGTGCTGAATCACTTTGATAAACCGGGCCTGGACGGTCGCTTATACCGGGAAATGCTGGCCCCGCATTACCACAGCGACGGGTATTGGTTTAACGATTACAACGATTTTTTGCATAGCGTCATCTGGCTGCACCTATACGCCCTCAGCTTATAGTAAAATCTCTTCTACAGAGTTAAAGGGTGAGGCGTCTTATGTTGTTGCAGAATCGTCATCGGTTGGTTTCTCGTCATGTGTTGGCTTTGGCCGTTGCGGGCCTGTCGTTTCTATCATCCTTAAACGGATTTGGCTGGGCAGAGGATGCTGTCGCGCCTCGTTCGGTTCATATCACGTTATTGCAAGTGAATGATGTTTACCAGATTTCCCCGGTAGATAAGGGCAAAAGCGGCGGTTTGGCCCGTTTGGCCACCTTGCGGCAGCAAATCAAGGCGGAAAATCCCAACACCTTCCTGGTGCTGGCTGGGGATACCCTGTCGCCATCCATTGCTTCCAACCTGTTTCAGGGCAAGCAGATGGTAGAGGTCTGGAACCAGTTGGGCCTGGATGTCGCCACTCTGGGTAACCATGAGTTCGATTTCGGTAACGAAGTGCTGTTGCAGCGGTTGAAGGAGTCCAACTTTAAATGGGTGATTGCGAATGTGGTGGATAAAAACACCGGCAAGCCCTTTGCGGACTTGCCGCCGTACATCATCAAAGAGGTTGATGGCGTTAAGGTGGGCTTTTTCGGGCTGCTGACCCCGGATACCGAGCATGCCTCTCATCCTGGCCCGAATGTGGTGTTTAAAGACCCGATTTATACGGCTTGTGAAACCATTGCCCGCATGAAGCGGGACGGCGCGGACGTAATTGTGGCCGTTACTCACCTGCCGATGGGTGAGGACAAGCGGATGGCCCGCAGTTTGAATCATCAGGTGGCCCTGATTATGGGTGGGCACGAGCATACCCTGTTGACCTCGGCGGCGGGCGGCACCCCGATTTTTAAAATGGGTTCCGACGCCCGGAATTTGGGTCGGATGGACTTGTATGTGAATCCGAGCACCCATCAACTGGAAAGCATCGATTGGCAAATTATCCCGGTGACGGCGGCGGTGCCGGAAGACCCGGCGGTGGCGGCCACCGTAAAAACTTACGAGGACAAAATCAACACCGCCCTGGGTCAGGTGATTGGCAATACCACCGTGGAGCTGGATGCCCGCCAGGAAACCAACCGCGCGCAGGAAACCAACCTGGGCAATTACGTGGCAGATATCTACCGAACCCGGCTGGGAGCCGATATCGGCTATATCAACGGCGGCTCCATTCGCTCCAATACAACCTACGGGCCAGGGGAACTGACCCGACGGGACGTGCTGACCTTCTTGCCGTTCGGCAACCAGGTGGTTAAAGTTTCCCTGACGGGTGATACCTTAAAGAAAGCGCTGGAGAATGGCGTCAGCCGGCTGGGTGATGAAGAGGCGGGACGCTTTCCCCAGGTATCCGGGCTGACATTCGTTTACGATGGCGCCAAACCGGTGGGCTCCCGCGTGATTAGCGTGACCGTGAACGGCCAGCCGCTGAATCCCGGTAAAACGTATACCCTGGCGACCACCGCTTACCTGATTGGCGGCGGCGATGATTACCTGATGTTGAAGGACGCCAAGGTGCTGATCAATCCCGAAGAGGCCCCCATTGAGGCGGACATTGTGCAGGACGCGATTTTGAAAGCCAAAACCATCGCGCCCAAGGTGGAAGGCCGTATTCGGCGGGTGGATGGCGCTAAGCCAGCCGCAACCAAACCAGCCGCCACCACGGCCGTACCGGCGAAAGGCAAGCGCTAAATTTACTTATAACGGGAGCGAACCCGCGCGTTGATTTCCTCGGGCGAGGCGGGTGGTCCCTGGCCGGGTCTAACGGGTAAAATCAGGGCGTCCAGCTTGGTATTTTGCGGCAACAGAAAGTATTTGCCGCTAACCGAGGCGATGCAATACGGATCGAAGCTCATGGCTTCAATGCGCCCGTTCTTATAAAACTTGATGGGAGTGCCCAGCGGGCAGCGTAATCCGCCGAAACTCCCCAGGTAATCCCGCGCCGCCAGATACCATGCGTACCAGTCCACCGTGTCTTTCTCGGATTGGATGGCCTCTTGCAATGTTTGCACTTTGCCGGTCAATACCAGCGTTTTAGCCGGGGCCGCGTTGTCATTGACCGGAATGGTGCCGGTTCGTTCGGCTTTGCCTTGTAACGGCTCTTGCAAGGAGCCTGCTGGGTTCGGGTTGACAGCGTCCGGTGGCGCTGTATCCACCAGGGGCTTTAAAAATTGGCTTTGATCAGTCTCCAAATCCAGTTGAGGTAAATCCCCGGCGCTGTAAACGGGTATACCCGCACTTGCCAGCAAACCCCATGCCACCAGCGCTGCAAGGGCTATGCCCGCCCGCTGCCTGCTTCCGGTTCGGTTAAAGCGTATTTCCGGCTTCATGGGATGGATTCCCCTCCTGGTTCCATTACTATCATAGCAGGCGGTGGGATGAACGCGATCCTGCAAAAATAGGAACATGGATTTACGCCACATGGTTGATGGAAGTTATATGTATTAATTATATATTAAAAATATCCAATAGGCTGTCTTCCTCAACTACTCAACAAATGCTCATTCATTACGCCTCTTGCTTATACGGCAGGGGGCTTTTGTTTTGTTGGCGATTCCAAAATCATGCGAACGGACTGGGCACTATGCTGAGATTAGGCCGATGGCCTGGATGGCATAGACTTCCAGCTAGGTATAGGCTGTAAAACCGGCTAATAGCTTTGTTGGGGGATTAAATGTTATTTTTGTAGCGGAATTTGTTGGACCCGTTGATTTTTGAAGACTCGGCAGGAGGTCATCATGAGCCCAAACTCCCAATCCGCACAGAACGGCAACGCTAAAAATACTCCCAACCAAAAAAACGGTCTCAATAACTTTTTTTGTACGTTTGCGACTCAAACGGCTCGCTGGTCGGGTTCCTCCATAACGTTTTGCGTGGCGGTGGGTGTCATCCTCGTTTGGGCGGTAACTGGTCCGCTGTTTAAATTTAGCGATACCTGGCAACTGGTGATTAATACCGGCACCACCATCGTCACCTTCCTGATGGTGTTTCTGATTCAGAATACCCAGAACCGGGATAGTGAGGCGTTGCATTTAAAGATTGATGAATTGATTCGGGCTACCAAAGGCGCCCAGAACGCGTTGATTGACCTGGAGGACCTGACCCAGGAAGAATTAGATGCCTTTAAGGAAAAATTCACTCAATTGGCCCAGAACGGTCGTGGCAGTAACGCCTCTACCCAGGAAATCATCGAGCAGGCGCTGGAAGAATCGGTTGATCCCGAAACGTTGGACGAGGCCCATCAGGAGCGGGAAGCGTCCCGGCAGCAGAAACAGCAGCCGGTTTCCTCTGCTTCGGGAAATAAATAAGCAGCCGATCGGACTGCTTATACCTGCTTGGGTATTGGATTGGGCCGGGTTTCACCGGATGCGCCCAATTCTTTGCGTAGTTCCTGCTCACTGGTCATGGCGGGCTGAATTTTGCAATGCCTGGTAGCGTCGATGACTTGGGGCACTTCGCGTTCCACATAGCATTTAAAGTCGTTCAACGCTTCGGCCAGCAGATTGTCGCCGTATTGGGTAATGTCCGACAGCAATTCTCCCACAATGCCGCCCGGCGCTGAGAATCCAAGGGTTACCTCAAGCAAGGTTTGTTCTTCGCCCAGCTTGCCTTTGGGCAGCGGGAGAAAATTAACGGTTCCTGTATTGGGCAGTTTCTGGTTATGGGTAGTGGCCCAGGAAATCGCCTTGTTGGGAATGTTCATCACAATGCCTGCCGTCCATTCGTAGACTGTCCCCAAGGGGCCTTTAATTTCCCAATGCCACACCTGGTTGCCGTGATGTTCGATTTCCGCCACCACTTCCGCCGAGATGACGCCCTCAAAGTCTTTCTGCGGATCCCCATTGGCCAGATCCTGAACGAAAGCGGTGCTTTGTTGCGTTTGCCGATGCTCATGCCCGAATTGCCCATGCTGCCGGGGAATCAAATCCTCCACCGGTGCGGGGCGAACGGATTTAACCCGATGCATGAACTGCGGGAACGACTCAAAATTCATCCAGCGCTTGTAACATTCCTCGACCGGCGCATAAATCAGGACTGAAGCTTTAATGCTATGCATAAATTGCCCTCCCAAATTGTTCAGGTTGTGTCGCGTCAGCAAAAGCCTTAAAAATAAGCGCCGTTGGTGATAACCCAGCGGCTAGAATTTGTAGCGAATGGTCACATCGCTAGTCACGGAGGTTTCTCCGGTTTCTACCGGAGTTTGCGCCATTTCGGCGGCCGCCATCCCGGCTTTCATGGAGTACATCGGCATGGGTCGGGGCGGCATGTTGAATTGCGGAGAGCCTTCAATCGAGTAAACGCCGGTCAGGGTAATGTCCGCCGCCTTGGCCATAGCATCCGCGTTGTTTCTGGCGTCCTTTACGGCCAGATCCAGGGCTTTGGCCCTTGGTCCCGCCGTCTCGGTCAGGTAGAAATTCAATCCGCCAACATTGTTGGCTCCGGCGTTCAGGGCGGTATCTACAATACGGCTACCGTATTCTCCCAAATTCTCGGCAGACGCATTGGTCACGCTGACATTCAGGTTGTTGTTGACCTGATAGCCCACGGTTTTTGGTAATTTATCCTTCTGGTATTCCCCCTGAATCGGATAGACATTCAAGCCCTGGGTTTCCAGCTTCAGGTTCGGAATATTCAACCCTTTCAGCGCGGCGATGATGGCCTGCATTTTGCGGTTGTTCTCGCTGCGGGCGGCCGCCAGTACGGCATTCTTGGATTCCACGGTGACATTGACCGACAGGGAATCCGGGCGCACTTTCACTTCCCCGTGGCCCTGGGTGGTAATGGTGTTTTGGGGCGGAACGACCTGGGAGAACGATATACCCGGCATCCCGGCCGCGCTTGCGGCAATGCCCAAGGCCATCAATACCCGGAATCCCTGAGATGCCATCCGTTTCATGTATATCCTCTCCAATCCAAAACAAACAAACAAACGAGAAAGAACCGATAATCCTCTCCTATTATTATATTTCACACGGATTTCGGCAAATCATCAATAGCCTTAACGACTAAAACCCGGTTACCCGGCGGTTCCGTTTAAAGTCCGGGGCCAAGGGTCCGGTACGTTAATAGAACCGTGGCTTTGAATTCTTTAAGAAGATGAGTCATTAAAGCTGGGGTCATTCGGTTTTTTTCGCATAATATCCCACGTGCCACGAACCAGGGCTCCCACTTGTTCAATGAGTGACTTTTTTTCTTCCTGACTAGCGGCTTTAACCCGTTGATGCAAGGAATGGAATTGATCACAATAGCTTTCATAAGCCTGTCTTTGGGTCGGGTGTTTGGGCCTCCCCTGAGCCTCCTGTATTATCAAGTCCATTTTGCCCTTTACCAGGGCACCGTACTCTTTGCTGTATTCAGCCTCAAGGTCTTCCTTCCCTTTGAAGCGGACTGGCGTACGTTTTGCAAAATGGGCAGCCGAAAAACCATTGAAAGATTGAATGGAGGGCAAGGCAATGTTCCTTTTTACACAAACTGCAAATTTAAGATGAACTGAAACCTTTGCAGGTCTAGTGGATAACCGGGAAATCAGGTGACAAATACTGCAGGCCAAAACATATCATTAAAAGGTTTTATTGGAAATGTGGAAATTAATTGGCCTCCCCAACATTGAATCGGCTGCTTAATTGCCTCTGCTGCTGAAGAGTTGTAAAAACATGGCCATTAGCTGCTGAAACATTTGCTGTAGTTGCAGCATCGGCTCCGGTTGAACAGCAGGCGGCGGGACAGGCCCGGGTGCCGGTGGTGTAACCGGGGGCGGTGTGGTTTGGACTGGTGTAGGCGTTGTATTGGGTGTTTGAGCCGGAGTGGGTGCCGCGGCTGGCGTTGGCGCTGTGGCCGGAGTAGGAGCCGGTGGTGTGGGCTTGCTTTCAATTTTGAACAGACTGTCCTGTTTGTAGGCATTTACATCCTGTTTGGGCTTGGTTTGCGGCGTGTTATCAGTGTCAAAGGTTTCCCCTAACAGGCCCGTGGGGGCCACGCTGTCACTTAAAACCCCACCGGCCTTGGACCAGATGTCGATATCCAGATATTGCATAGTGCCAAACTTCAGTTGCGTATCAATCAAAACTTTATATTCGCCGGTATGGACGGTAATTTTATTGCCAGCTCTGGTAATGGTCCGGTTGGGGGCCAGGGTCAGGGTCTGACCATCCGCCAAAGAAACCGGCGCTGCCTTAATGGCCGGGTCTGTGTAACCGATCGTGACAGTGCCGTCGGCTTTGACATGGACGGTGCGATCGCCCAGTGTGAGCCCGGCTTCCGTGTTCACGGTGGCGTTGTTGGCGCCGCGCTCCATTTTGGTGTTTAAGGTAATGTCTTTATCCTTCAAAATATTGTAGAGACCCACTTCAATAAAGTCGTATTTGCCGCCGTCCGCATCTTCCACGTGCGGATCGCCCCAGATGCGTGCATGCTGGTTGGCCGCTACCGGATAATCCTCAGTAGGTGTAGGTGTAGGTGTAGGTGTAGGTGTAGGTGTAGGTGTAGGTGTAGGTGTAGGTGTAGGTGTAGGTGTAGGTGTAGGTGTAGGTGTAGGTGTA
>JAJQJM010000216.1 GCA_021323475.1 Vampirovibrio sp. | reverse complement strand
TGCAGGCGGTGGGCTTGTTTGGGGTTGGTATGTTGCTGCATCGGCTGCCAACGCGTGTTCCGCAGGACGGTTTCAAGACCATTCTGCCTACGGATTGGAAGGTATGGGCGCGGGTACTGCTGGGCATCGATATTGTGCATAAAATCAACCAGGCCTTTGATTGGAAATTACCGCCCTGGTTGGGGGCGCTGCAGGCTGTGGCGGTTATTAACCCGTTAGCCGTGGGTTTTTCAAAGAAGGGCCTGTTACAAACCGCCGTGATGGCGCCTGTAGTGGCTTTGGTGGTGCAAGGGGCCAGCTGGCTTCATCAAAAAATCGCCAAACCGGTGCAGGAGCAATGCCAGATGTCTCCCATCATGTCTCAAGTTGGTGTCACCTTGGGGTTGGGGGGCATTTCCATGCTGGCGTACCCCAAAATGTATAAACTGATTGCCTCCACCGGGATTATCGGTAAAGAGCTGAAAGAGGAGGCAATGGGCAATGCGTCCGCCTTTGCCAGCACGACTTTTGCGACGTGCGCGCGGGCATGCTCCCCCGGCAGTTTTATTTGCCTGAGCGAGTTGGCGGATATCGTGGGCAGCTTCGGCCACTGGTTCCGCTCCCGAAACACTAAGGACAATAAGACACAGCAGAATAAAACCCCATATGAACAATCCGGCCATTGTAATGCCGGTATATCCGGAAACGGGGGGCGTCTGGCATGAAGCTTTGTGAGTATATCTCCGCCAACCGGGCGAACACTCCTGCTCCGTCCTGCCCGTTGAGTAGCCCGGTGCAAGGTCAAACAACCAGTTTGAAACCCAGGCAGGCCGATCGGGTGACCTTTGGCATGGGGATTAACTGGAAAGCGACCTGTTGTGCCGAAAAAGTGAAGACCGGAAGGCAAGGCGGATGCTGCGCAGGGACTCCCCATGCCAAATTTGTGGAGCAATATCGGGCGGCGGTGGAACGGGAAACGGAAAAGACCGGCATACGGCCCAAGTTGGATGCGGATCTTCAGGCGGTTCTGGACGGTAAGTCTCCCAAGCCCGCGCCAGAGGCGGATAAAAAGCCGGTTTCAAAGCCTGCGGCGGTAGCGGCCAAGTCAGCGCCGTCTCCTGCCGAGCCGCCCAAAGAATTACTGCTGAGGCGGGTGCTAATGGCGCCGGTTCGTTTTATCAAGTGGTTTCTGGTGGGCCTTTGGGAAGACCTGAAATTGCTTTTTGGCGGTAAAAAGCCGGAATAGCCAGCCTTTGGGATGGGATAAAAATGGCTCTTGGCAGCCATGATGAACGCGGTAAAATAAACGCATCTGTTTTAAAAAAGGATGAGAGAGGATGCCTAATCTGGTTCCGCCCGTGCCCGGCATGGCGGAGGATAATGGAATGGATTTGGTGGTGCTGGGATCGGGAGACTCTGGGCAGGCCGTGCGCATCATCCAGAACCGTCTGGCTGCGTTGGGGTACCATCAAGGGTTGGTAGACGGTTCATACGGCACGATTACCCAACGCGCGGTGGCGGCGTTCCAGCGGGCCAACGGCTTACGCGCCACCGGCCTGATTGATAACCTGACCCTGCGCGCCCTGGGCTACGAGGTGGATGACAACGCACCGGCGGCTCCCCAACCAGGCGGCGGGTTTTCCGTGGAAGCGGTGGCGAAGCTGTTTCCGGATGCGCCGGTTAATAACATCCGCACCTACCTGCCGCTGGTGTTAAGGGCGCTGGCGGAAGTCAGGCTGGCCGATCGCGATATGACGTTAATGGCTTTGGCCACGATTAAGGCGGAAACGGCGGGGTTTGCGCCCATCAGCGAGTACCAGTCCAAGTACAACACCTCGCCCGGTGGAAGGCCCTACGCACTGTATGATTTTCGCAAGGACCTCGGCAATAATGCGACCGGTGACGGCGATCGCTATAAAGGGCGGGGATTCATTCAACTAACAGGCAAGGCCAACTATCAAACCTATTCCCAACGGCTGGGCCTGGGTAATCTGTTGATTCAAAAGCCGGATGCAGCCAACGATCCGGTGATTGCCTCGCGCATTCTGGCGGCGTTCCTGAAAAATAAAGAATCGGTCATCCGCAACGCATTGGCGAAGGGCGATTTGGCGACTGCCCGAAAAGCGGTCAACGGCGGCACTCACGGTCTGGAGCAATTTACCGTGGCTTTCCAGAAAGGCTCCAATCTGGTAGGGCTTGCCTAACCGGCCGTAACAATTAAACCAACAACAAACGGGTTGCCGATAAGGCAACCCGTTTGTTGTTGGTTAGAAATAGAATATTAAGGCAGGATGACCAGCACCATGTACGGATCCGACAACATGATGGTACCTTCGGCCAGGGCCAGCTTGATGTCATCGTCGCTCAGCGAATCCGGGTCGTCGTCCAATCCGGCCAGCGCCTGGAAGATTTGGGTTTGGCGCAACAGGTTCAATGCTTTCTCTTCATCCCGGTTTTCCGGCTGGTAGCGTTGAATTTGCTTCAGCGACACATGCCCGTCATCGCTCAGCTTATGGCAGATGTTCAGGATGTGATGCGCTTCCAGTCTCAGGGAAGGCTTGAAACGATCCACGCGGATGTTGTGCTTGTTATCATCCACCCGATCCACCGTATGCAACGGCACGATGGGCTCTTCATGCGTATGTTCCAGCGGCGCGGTGCGATAGAACACAATGGGCGTAGCGCCGTAGATGGCCGGGTTCCATAGCA
>JAJQJM010000128.1 GCA_021323475.1 Vampirovibrio sp. | reverse complement strand
CATCTACCTCCTCGCCTTCCTCAACACTCTTATTGTTGGATTTTACGAACTTGGTAATGGCCTTGGTAATCGGGTTTGGCGGAGCCGGGCGCTTCTGTGGAGGCTGGGGACCAATTTGCGCCATTGCGCCACACGACAAGCCGGTGGAAATACACAACGTGGTGGCCAGCAAAACGCTCAGCCCTTGGGTGGCGGTTTTGCTCAAGCGATTGGGGAAGGTCATTTCAGGACTCCGGGTTATCAAACACTATTTTTTGCTGTCTGCACCGAGAACGAGCGTATAGTCCTCACCCACACTGCAGGCGTTATTCTCAAATGTAGTTCCCACAGGGGCAAAGATCAAGCGGGCATTGGCAAGCCTAGAATCGGCATTGCGCAGGCCGTCTGTCAGGTCATCCGTCACCCGGCTGGTGTGTTCGATGATCTGGGTGCTGGAACGACGGGTGCTGGACTGGCATACCACTTTAAAGTTCTTCTGTTCCAGGCTTTTTACCAGCGTCGGTAAAGTAGAAGCCACGGAGGAGTCGTAGTAAATGCCGACTTTCAGGGGAGTGTTGGCATCACGGCCAGCACCACCATAAAACAAGGGTTGCGGATTATCCAGAATCAGCCGATCCAGAATCATCTGGGCAGGTTCGGCGTCAATCACCCAGTAGCTGACCCGAACACCTCCCGGATGGCCGGGTAAGGTTGCGGTGCGGATGCTGTTCATGTTCACATCTTTACCGAAAAAGGCCAGCGTCAGCAGATCGTTTCCGGTCAAATCCGTTTCCACGTATTGATTAGAGAGCTTGACCAGTTCGGGAATCTTGAATACCACGCCCGGCTCACGCAATTTCTTGGTAACCGCCATGATGAATTGCTGCTGGCGGCGAATACGGCCAATATCACCCAGTTGATCGTGCCGGAACCGCAGGAAGGCTTCCGCCTGTTCCCCGTTCAGGTGATGGTTGCCGGGCTCAAAGTTAATGTAGAGCTTAGCGGTACGATCGGTGTAGTGCATGGGCTTTTCCACATACACGTCAATGCCGCCCAGGGCATCCACCAACTCCCGAACGCCACGGAAATTAATGACAATGAAGTTATCGATGGGAATCCCGAAGGAGTCCTGAACGGTTTGCACCGCCAGTTCCGGCCCACCAATGGCGTGTGCCGCGTTAATTTTATCGATGCCCCGGTTGCCGGACAAGTAAACCTTGCTGTCCCTCGGAATGGAAACCACTGAAACTTTCTTTTTATCGGCGTTTACCCGCACCAGCATCATGGTATCGGTTCGGGTGCCCTGGAAAGAGTCTTCATTCTTGTGGCGAGTGCTGATATTGGGCGCATCTACGCCCATGACCAGAATCACTTTCTGGCCGGGAGTGCCATGCCAAGCGAATACCGGCTGTTTTGGCGAAAGCGGGTTGGGAATGCTCCACGGGGTAGTCCAGAGCTTGATACCGGCGAAAATAAACAGCGCGCATAGGATTCCGCTACCCACGACCGCCCACAACAGCGGGATTCTGGAGCGTTTTCTGAATACGGGTTTGCGAACCATTCTGGGCGGAGGCGTTTGTACGGTCGTCACTGGCTGTTACCTTTAGCGTTTATTCGGCTGGAACCTGTCGAGCGGACTATCATAGGGTCTGTTGAAGCGTATGGCATAAAAGCGCCGGGAGCTTTGCTGTCAATATCCGGATTCGTAAGATAGGCTTTTAGTCGACTCCACGCATGACGTCTCACAAGATTGTAAACGCTGTCCAGGCTGTCGGCAAGAAGCCAAATTGATAAAAACAAAGGCATTGCGCGAATTGCGTTATACGGCATATTTACGGCAAACACGGGTGACTTTTACCGAGCTGCGCGGATTTCAGACCACACCCGCCCTTATTCGTGATATACTGACCCGTTAGCAAAATAGAGTTTTCAGGAGACGTGGAAGGGGCATACGATGAGGCTTTGGATGGGTGTTACCGTATTATTTTTTGTTGCGTGCGCCGCCGCCTTTGCCGCCGTGCTTTTCAAACGGGAAACCCGTCCCTTGCTTGGATTGTCCGTTTCCAAAAGCGCCCTGCCCAACCTGATAGTCGGTAGCGTTCTGCTGTTAGTATTATATTTACTGGCAAATCTCCTGCATCTGGATGCAGCATCCGGCCTCCTGTGGTTTGTGGCTGGTCTTGCCGGACAGCTTTTGTTACCGGCACTGGGACTCAGGCATGGAGTCAGCGGAATTTTGCTATTGTTGGCCGGATTTTACCTGACTTGGTCAGCGCCGGATGCAGCGGCTGTTCAAATCCCGGCCTTGTCTTATCTGTTTGGGCTGACAGCGGGCAAAGCCCTCAATCCGTCAAGCGCCTGGGAAGATTTGGCCCTGCCCGCCACTTGGCTGATTGGCCATCACTGGATTGCGGCCATTAGCCCGGAAAGCATGATACAGCCTTATCAGGCGCTACTGGCCGTGTTTCTCTCGGTTTCTCTGTTGATGAGGGCCATTCAAGGAACTGGCCTGCTGCCCAAAAGTCCCTCGGTTTTGGCGCCGATATTTGTGGTGGTAACCAGCGGCTTAGCAGCCTGGCTTGGCGTTCAAACCCTGATTTTGAAGCCCGCCCTGCTGAGTTGGGTGTGGCTTTTTACCGGCGGAACCTTGTTGAGCTATTTGCTCGGTATCGGTTTTGCTCAAAGCGCTCAAGACAATGGGGATAACACAACCGATTCTGAGCCGTCCTGGCTGCAAGGCGCGATTCAACTGGTGCTGATTGGCATTGCCGCTCTGGTCGCGTCACGGCTGTTCGGTTCTTTCGGGTGGCTGGTATTGGCGGTCGGATTACTGGCTAACCGTTCCGCCAGCCCGGCAGTTACGGTTGCCGGCGGCTTCTTTTTAGCACGTACGTTGCTGCAAGGCTTTCTCTATCAATACAATCCCAACGTCACCGGCATCAACATTACCCACCCCTATGCCAGCGCGGCGCTGTATGAGGGGTTTGCCATTATGTTGTTACTGCCGGGCCTGTTAAGACTGTTATCGACCTCAACCGACACCGACCAAAACGCCAATGAGTCGAACCCGCATGCGTTAACCAATACCCCAGCCTGGAGCCTGTTAACCGTGAGTAGCGTTTTACTGGGTGGGCTTTCCAATTACTTTTTGCATGCGGAAGCCACCGGCAGCCTGCTGGTGTCACTCACGGTAGCCGGGCTGGGTGTTGGCCTGCTGGAAAAAATTCAACCCGCCCAGGCCAAGCAATATCCATTGTTACTGACCTTACTGACCATTAACAGCGCTTTGCTCAGCCATGAATTGCTGGACCTGGGCAATGAGGCGGATAAGATGCAAAAGTTGACGGTGCTGGGCATTACCTTGGTTGTGCTTTTGATTCTGGTTCTCTTCAGCCAGAAAATCGGCTCAGGGAGAAAGCCGGTACAAGTCTCTTGAAACCATCCGCTGCCCCTGAAACACCGTCACTAGAACTTCTTGCCGGTTCCGGTAGTAGATCTGCCGCTTTACCCGTAGGGGCGTCAACGGTTTTGAACCCATCAGGGTGACCTTAACCTGACCCGAATCCAGCCCCATTTTTAGCTGAACTGGCTGAACCAAGGAATTTTCCAGCTCTAAATCGGCTCCACCATACCATACGGTTGCATCCAGACCGGGCGGCACACTGTGAATGGTTCGCAGGTGCGGCACACGGCGAGTCACTGTCAAGCCGGATTCCAGCGCCAACTGATACAGCCCGGAGGACAACAGACAAATCCCTCCTCCCACGGTGTTCGGGCTGTCTCCACCCAAGTACGACGGAGCAGGCCGATACCCCCGTTGCAGGGTGCGCGGACCGACAACCTGATTAAAGGAAAAACGTTCGCCAGGTTTCAAGACCCGCCCATCCAAGTACCGTGCGGCAATTGCCAAGTTGCTGCGTTGCGCCTGAGACAAGGCTCGTATGGCAATATTTTTATGATGCAACGTTCGAGGAAACGGCTGCGCTGCAAGACATGCCACCGCCAATCCCAGCGGAAGGACAAATATCAACCATTTCTTCAGCATAGCCGCCCTATTCCATTACCTCCAGCCTATCCAAAGCGGAATAGGCGCGAATTCGTTTGCTGTACATGCCCTGCAACTGCACCGGATTCATCTGGAACGTGCCGGGCAACTCCATACGCACCAGTGCATAAAATTCCGACTTGCCGGCAGGCATGCCGGTCGCAAACATCACTACCCGATCATCCAGAATGTCCTGATGCGTCCACCACCAGGCGCCCCAATCACCGTTCATCTGGCTTTCGCCGGAATCCTGGGCATCTATCAGGCTGGCTTTCGGGTCGTTAGACACCACTTCCCCGCCACTGGGCAAGGAAATATCCACAATGACGTACGGCAGCGCAACCGGGCTGTCTACAATCACTTTCATTAAAACGGTTTCACCAGCCCGCACCCCGTTATCGCTGATGTCGTGCGTTTTAAAGCGCATCGTTCCTTGTGGACCCACCGGTTCGGCCTGAATCCGGTAAAATGCACGACGGATTTGCAATCCTTGCGGCATGGCCTCTTGCGGCACGTTATCTCCCGGCTTCAGCGGCCGCATGTAATTGAGCAGGCTGCTGTAATACAAGTGCCCCGCGCCTTGCTTCTCCAACTGAATATCCCCACCGGGCACATGATTCAGGCTTGTTTCCCTCAACTGTTCCGAGACATACAGCGTTTCAGCCGTAAAATGTTTCGCCTCCTGCCACAGGTTGGATGTGGCCGTAAAATTGACGCTCTGTGGCTTGCCCTGGGCAATGGCCTTTTCCATCATGGCCCGCAGCACCTGGGCGGTGGTTTTGGTGTTGGCCCAGCCGTCTTTATCCCGCTGCAAAATCAGCCAACGCTCAATTGCCTCCAGTCTAGCCTCCACAGCGGGTTTTGCCTTGGGGTTTTCCATAGCGACCGTTGCCCGTAACCCTAAAGCAGTGGCTTCCACACCGGTAAAGCGGTAGGTATAGTCCGCTTCTTTTAAATTCAGCAGCTTCTGCAAACGTTTCGTATGATCCCAGTTCAACATGCCCGCTGCCGGATCCGCTAAACGGTTCAACGCCTGATACGCTTGACTGGCAGCTTTACCGTCATCCAGCTGTTTAAACGCCAAGGTGGCGTAAGCCAGGGCTTCTGGTGGAGCCATCGACGTTTTCTCCAACAACAATGCCCGCGTTTTAGGGGCTGGCTTTTGTCCATACAGGCTCAGCACGTATTGCATGTAAGCCAAATCAATCAGCCGTTCCCGCTGAATGTAATCCTCCGAAGCAATTTTGGGATCACTCAATTGCACGGCCAGTGCATTCGCGGACTTTTTAAGCCAGTCCACCCCGCCCGCATCCAAACCGTCAGGCATGGCGGTTCCGGTTTCCCGTAACAGGTGCAGCCCTTCCATGACATACGCCGTCAGGTACGGGTTGCTTTGATCGGCCTGCCACCAGCCCCAGCCGCCATCTGCATTGTGATAATCCCGCAGCTTGGCCAGGGCTTTCACTTTCACCTCTTCATAGCGATGGTTCAACGCCGAGTTCAGAGGAATATCCAGGTTCCGGCTGAGCTGTGCGGCAATTACGGCAGGCATCAGCCGGCTCATGGTTTGTTCTGTGCAACCGTATGGGTAGTCGATCAATGCGTTAAAACTACCCAGCACCGGCCCGATGGAAGATGCCGATACCGATAGCAGAACCCTCGCCAATTGCGGATCCGTACCCGGCGGTATCTGCAAGGGGATGCGAACCGACGCCGAGTCTGGTTTCAGGATACCACTCACGGATTCTGCCACCTCGATGCCCAACGGTCTGACGGGTACGGTCATTTCCATGGCATCGCCGGCGGTCTGCCCTACGGCCTTAATGGTTACCTTCCCTTCCCCAGGCGATACCACATCCACGGGCCAGCCATACCGCTCCGCCCCATCCGGCTTCACGGTCAACGGCTTCACCAAAGCTTCCTGCGTCTTGAATTGGGGGGAGGCATTCAAGGTTAAGGTTACGGTTTGCGGCTTTTCGGTGTAGTTGTGCACAATCGCGGTTAAATAGCCCCGATCATGCTGGGTAAAGAAGCGTGGCAAAGCCAGGCGCACAATCAAATCCTGCGTGGACACAATTTTAGACACGGCGGAGCCCACGTCTGTTCCGGCATTAACGCCTCGCACCGTGGCGCGCCAGGTGGTCAGGTTATCCGGCAGCTTGACCTTGGCCGTGGCAACGCCTTGGGCATTGGTGGTTAAGGTGGGCAGCCAGGCTGCCATGTCTCGAAAATCCTTGCGGACCTTGGGCTCAATCTTGTCCGGCCCACCGGAATACTCTTCCGGAAAGGACGAGAACGTGGAAACAGCATTCTCTATTTTATTGTAGAAAAACTTGCGGATATCCTTTGCCGCTTCCGGCCGAATGGCATAAATACTCTCATCCACCACCCCCAGTGAAAGCTCGGTGCCTTTGGCTGGCTTTCCGTCCGGATACGTGGCTTTAATGGTGTAAATAGCCGTCTCACCCGGTTTGTACTTGGGCTTGTCGGTTGCCATGCTTATGTTCAGGAAATGCCTTTCGGGAGACACCTTGACCATTTCCGACTGGTTATAGAACTGATGCTTGGGCCCCACAAACGTGGCAGTTACATAAACATTCGGCGCAAAGGCATCGCTCAAGGGAATCTCCACCAGCTTCGCCGTGGCATCCATCGGGATGATTCGCGTCTCATGCAGCTTAGCGCCCTCAATCGCCACAATCACCTGCGCGTTTTCTTTCCCGGTGACCGGCGCCGTAATCATAGCTTTAGCCACATCCCCGGGCTGATAAACCGGCTTATCCAACTTGATGGAAAACGCCTCCTGTTGAGAAGCCTCTTTATCCCGCACATAGGGGTAATTTTCGCTGGCAATCCAGATGGAGCTTTGATCATAAATGACATGCCCGGCATCATCTTTGGCCTCGGCAGTCAGATAGTAACCATCCGTAAAATAACGATTGGTGGTGGGCAGGGTAACCACCGCTTTACCTTGTCCGTTCGTTGTGGCGCTTACGGTACCGAGTACGGTGCTGCCCCGGTATTCACTCTTGACGCTGTCCCAGTTCCAGCGCACCAAAGAGACGGAAACCGAACGATTCGCCACCGGTTTGCCTTGATAATCCACCGCCGCAATCTCGGCTTTTACCGGGCTTCCCGCCTTGGCCACATAATTTTCCGGCTGCACAAACAAGGCAAAATCCCCGGTCGTCACCAATTGAGTACCGCTGCCGACCACAGCAATCCGGCTGAGATCCGTCACTTCAGCCTGAACCGTATAACGCTTGTCCAGATAATCCGAGCCGTAGGGCTCATTGCCGGAAACCTGGGCAGGCTGGGTATCAAATTCAATCACCGCCTCACCGGACGCATCCGTCTGGGCATACCCTTCGCTGATAAACGCCCCGGCATAGCTTTGATCCTGATAATAATCGTCCTCCGATTCCCAGTCGTCATAATAGCCGTAATAATCAGGACGCGGCATTAACTGATAACGGCCTGACCAGTCCGTATCCGCGTAAATACTGTACTTAATGCGGGCGTTGGCCACCGGCGCGCCAAAATAATAATTAGCCCGAATCCTGGCCTTGGCTTTATTGCCGGCGGTAATGCGCGGATTCAGCGGAATCACCTCCACCTGATATTCCGGCTTACGGTACTGGGCCACCTCAAAGCGATTATAGGATTCAGTTCCGTCCGGATACGTAACCGTAACCTGATACGCCCCCGTCTTGCCGTCGGCAGGCACCTGATAAATCCCGTGGAAGGTGCCGTAGGCATTGGCTGTCAGCTTGCCTTCCCATACTTTGTTATTATCCGGATCTTCCACGATCAGTTTTAAGGGCAAGCCGGCCTTAGGCGTCTTAAACCCGTCCTGTGTCTTTAACCGGGAAATGCCCTTGAAATAAACCGTTTGCCCCAACCGATAAATCGGCCGCTCGGTATAAAAATAGGTCTGGTAATTATCTCTGGCATCGTTCCAGTAATCGATGCCCCCAAACGCCCGGTTTTTACCTGCGGCAGCAAAAGCCATAAAATAATAATTGCTACTTTTACGTTGCCCTGAAGCAACCGGAAAACGCGCCACGCCATCCAGGTTTGTTTTACCCACACTGAGCGGGCTTCCGGTAATTTTATTGCGGTCCAGCAATTTAACATCCACACCCGGCAGGGGCTTCAGGGTATTCAGATCAATGGCGCGAACCCAGGTTTGTTCCGGGGCTTGCTTCACAATGAGCCCCATATCACTGACGCTCAGCCACATCAGGTTCCAATCGGTCTGATTTTTCAGGTTTGCCACTTCCGCCACAATCACATATTCCCCGGCCGGTAAGGGTTTATTCAGCTTGAACTCGGCGTGAGACCAATCCTCTCCGTCACGGGTTAATTTGCGGGTCAGAATCTGAACGGGTTTTTCGTGCTGGAATAAGTCCCCTTGCTTCTTCCGATAGGGCTTATAAATGCTCAGGTCGTTGCTGAATTCCAATCCGTTTTTTTGGCGGCTTTGCGCCAGCAGGCTCAAAATATCCTTGCGATAAATGCGAATGGTGGCCTCGTCGCTACCGGTCGCATTCAGCCAGAAATGCGGAATTTCCTTCGTGGTAAATACCCGGCTATTGGAGGCGATATTCACACTCGGCTCTAAAATAGCCATCTCCACGGAGTGCTTAAGCTGGGTGGTCTTGGCCTCGTCCACAAAAATACCCTGTTGGCTTGCCGTGGAAAATCCGGTGGCCCGCACCCTTAAATCGTATTCACCTACCGGCAGGCGGTTAATTTGAAAACTACCGTCCGGCTGCACCCAGACGCCCCGCTCCACCATCTGATCACCCTGATCACCCGCACCGCCCCGTGGACCCACCACCAATGCATACACTTTATTCTTGCGAATGTCATAGGTTTTCAGGTTAAAACCGGCTTGCTCCAAAGCGATACGCCCCGAGATAGATCCCACCGGCTTTTCAGTGGCAATGGCGATTACCCCGGCCACAAATACCAGAATCAGGGCCAAAGCGCCCCATAATACGGTTCGGTTGAATTTACTGATAAACATCCGCAATCATCCTGTATAGCTGAAACTTTTCTCCTGGCCTGATGCCCGCCTTTAGCTTGCAAAGCACCAGTTGATAGGTGGCGTCTTTGGCCTCACCCGGTAAAATAACGGCGGCGCGTCCGCCTTGGCGTAGCATTAATCCATCACGCAGGGGATTTTGGCCTCTCAAATTCTCAATCGGCTCAATGGATTTAATAACGGTTACCTGCGGCTTCAACGCCTTCCATTCTGTTCTGGAAATGGGCTGGTAACGGTACTCTTTGGTCAAGGCACCCAACGTGGCATATACCACGGCCTCCGGCACCGATTTATAGTGAGGGTATGCCGACCCCCAGCAAGCACGGGATTTCCCATCCCGACTCAACGTTACAAAAACCCCGGACGGCTTGCCATAACCAGTGACTGGTTGAAGTTGACGAATCAACGTTTGATACGGGGTTTGGGCGGCAGACTCGCCCTGCCCGGTTCTTTCGCCCGAAAAATAAATCGCCATTGTCTTCCGCACAATGTCCGTTAATACAGGGCGCTCCGCCGGAGCCGGGTTCCAGCTTCCCAACAACAGGCATGCCAATACCAGCCAACAGCGGCTTTTCGGGGTCAATCTCCCAAACTGCTTGCCCAACCGTGCAAAAATGGCGGTATCCCCTTACAATAGGCCAGACGGAACCTGAGGTGTAAATGCCCCACTATTGTACCAGCTTCGCCTTGTCCAGACGCGATTTTTTAAAAACGCTGCTGGCCTCCTTGGGCGGGTTATCGTTGCTTCCAACAATCCTGCTGTCTGAAGCAGCAACTTCTCAAACACCCATCTGGATTTATTCGCTGTCCACCTCAAAAATCATTTCACCCAATGCGTTGTCGATTCCCCATGCGCTGCCGGGATCACTGATGAAACTGGTGGCGTCCGCAGCATTACTGGAAGAAAAGTTGATTTCC
>JAJQJM010000127.1 GCA_021323475.1 Vampirovibrio sp. | reverse complement strand
GAGAACTTTTTTAGTAATACTTTATCTTCAGCCATGATGCACTATCTCCTTAATACTTCGGCTGATTCCAGCGCTCAGGTTTGGGCTGGATAGTCAAAAGACCACCTTCAACACCTGGTACTGCGCCTTTGATCAACACCACATTTTTTTCAGGTATTATACGAACCACTTGCAGGTTACGGACGGTAACTTGCTCATTGCCCATCTTGCCAGCCATTTGAAGACCTTTAAAGACGCGGCCTGGTGTGGTACCGGCCCCAATGGAGCCAGGCAGACGGTGGGACTTGGAACCGTGACTCATAGGGCCGCGGCCGTGGTGCCAACGTTTCGTGTTACCTTGGAAACCTTTACCGATGGATTTACCGGTTACGTGAACCAGAATGCCTTCGTTCAAAAAGGAACCATCTCCAGCCGGCTGAATCACATCGCCCACTTTAAAGCTTTCAGCTTCATTGGCAGGAATGCGAACTTCTTTTAACTTGCGGAGAAGCGGCACATTGTTTTTTTGCAAGTGCTGCTGTTGAGCTTTGGTTAGATGTTTTGCTTTTGCCGAGATGCAACCGAACTGAATTGCGGTGTAACCGTCATTTTGCTCGGTTTTTACCTGGGTGACCGTTAACGGAAGAAGCTCTACGACCGTTACGGGGACAGCGGACCCGTCTTCTGTAAAGACCTGGGTCATGCCACGTTTTCTACCAATTAATCTTCTTGGGAAACTCACCTTGTTTACCTTTCATTAACTTGAGTAAGTGGTCTGAGTTTGGAACTATTCAGTTGTGTTTTCCACTGGGGGCGAGAGTGTGTCTAACCTGAGGAAGGCTTTAATGTATTACAAGCGTACTTCGATATCAACCCCGGCTGGTAAATCCAACCGGCTTAACTGACTTGCAAAGTCCTGACCGGGATCAATGATGTCGATCAAGCGTTTGTGGGTGCGGATTTCGAAGTGTTCGCGAGACTTTTTGTTAACGTGAGGCGATCTGAGGACACAGAAAACCTGACGCCGAGTGGGAAGAGGAATAGGTCCAACGACTTTGCCCTGGGCGTTTTTGGCAACGTCTACAATCTTTTGGGCCGATGCGTCAATAAGCCGGCTATCGTAAGATTTCAAACGAATGCGTACCCGGTTTTGTTTGGGGGCTTTTTTCTTTGCCGTTGTAGCCATATTCCTTCTTCCTACTTCTGCGTCATTAACTTGCTTAGCTGATGATGGTGTCTACTACACCGGCGCCTACCGTGCGGCCGCCTTCGCGAATAGCGAAGCGCATTCCTTGCTCGATAGCAACCGGGGTAATCAGTTCTACTTCCATAACGATGTTGTCGCCAGGCATAACCATCTCAACACCGTCCGGCAATTTGATGGTTCCGGTTACGTCGGTTGTACGAACGTAGAACTGGGGACGGTAGTTGCTGAAGAAAGGAGTGTGGCGACCGCCTTCATCCTTGCTCAGAACGTACACGTTAGCTTTGAATTTGGTGTGAGGTTTGATGGAGCCCGGTTTCGCGAGAACCATACCACGCTCAACAGCGGTTTTATCGATACCACGCAACAGGGCGCCGATGTTATCGCCAGCCAGACCTTCGTCCAGCATTTTGCGGAACATTTCGATACCGGTTACAGTGGTTTTGCGGGTATCGCCGAGACCGATGATCTCAACTTCATCACCCACGTTCACCTTACCACGCTCGATACGGCCGGTAACAACGGTACCACGACCGGTAATGGTGAATACGTCTTCAATGGGCATCAGGAACGGTTGATCCACCGGACGCTCAGGGGTCGGGATGCTCTCATCAACGGCAGTCATCAATTCCTGAATGGACTCAACCCACTTAGCATCGCCTTCCAGGGCTTTCAAAGCGGAACCGCGAATGATTCTGATGTTATCGCCATCAAATTCATACTTGCTCAGCAATTCGCGAGCTTCCATTTCAACCAGGTCGAGCAATTCAGGATCGTCAACCATGTCGCACTTGTTGAGGAACACAACCAGCTGAGGAACGCCAACCTGACGAGCCAACAGGATGTGCTCGCGGGTTTGCGGCATCGGACCATCGGTTGCGGCAATAACCAAAATAGCACCGTCCATTTGAGCGGCACCGGTAATCATGTTCTTTACGTAGTCGGCGTGGCCGGGGCAGTCAACGTGAGCGTAGTGACGGTTGTCGGTTTCGTACTCAACGTGAGCGGTAGAAATCGTAATACCACGTGCTTTTTCTTCGGGAGCGGCGTCAATCTCGTCGAATTTTTTCGCTTGAGCCTTGCCTTCAGCAGCCAGAACGGTGGTAATGGCAGCGGTCAACGTGGTTTTACCATGGTCAACGTGGCCGATGGTCCCAATGTTGACGTGAGGTTTATTCCTCTGAAACTTTTCGCGAGCCATGTTTCTGTTGTCTCCTTTACGTGTTCACTGTCTTATTTAAAGAGTTTTATAACCTGCTACCTGGAAGGATGCCCTGTGGTTCCTGGGGATTTTCCGGTTCAGAATGCCCTTTTCCAGCCTGTAGGCTACTTTATATGTAAAAGGACATGTGGTGCTAGCTAACCACAAACAAAAAAAATAGAAAAGCCCATGACGAGATTCGAACTCGTGACCTTCCCCTTACCAAGGGGATGCGCTACCCCTGCGCCACATGGGCATTGACTTGCACTGGTTGGGTCAATTGACTTTCGCAATGCCGGGGAGAACTTTGGAATAATAGGAAATCACAAAGGGATCGTTTCTGTCTAGGGTTTGGGGGAATGAAATGTTGAATTTTTTTTGAGGCGAGAGACTGAGTCAGTCAGGCCCAGTCATGCGGCGACTTTGGAAGAAAGTGGGTAAAGAACAAAACCGCCCCTTTTGGAGCGGTTTTGGTATGGGTAGGGTTGGATTTGAACCAACGTAGCTTTCGCAACGGTTTTACAGACCGCCCCCTTTAACCCCTCGGGCACCTACCCTTAAGTGAGAGATGGGGAAACATGTAATAGCCGGTGATGGGACTCGAACCCGCAACCTACGGTTTACAAAACCGTTGCTCTGCCATTGAGCTACACCGGCCCGAGTTTTTATCCGCTGGAGTTTTACCTGCGGGATAAAGCGGGGCTATCACAGTTCAAACATCATAAACTTTAAACGCCGTCTGTCAACAATATGTATCAGGGCATGCGTTTGGAGCGATGTGAACAGTCATTAGAACTTAGTAGAGTCGGTGCTGTTCAGGGCGTTTTGCTTGTCCTTTAGGGATGCAAGCTCCTGCTTGAGTGTTTCAATACTGCTCAGGCAGCTTTGGGCGACGGGATAATAACCGCAACATGCCGGAATGGCGCCGAATGGGGATTCAGGGAAGTCGCGACATAGTGCCGGCCTGTCTTCGTACACCTGGCAATCGCTTTTGCCTTGAAGATAGCGGCAATGATAAAAAATCAGATCCTGCGGGTTGATGTTTCGGGCGATGGCAATTTCTGTGGATGCTTGTACCGCATGGGGTGCATTTTGATTGGCTTCTTCCAGGGTGGCGTACGGAATGAACTGACTAAGAAAAGCGCGGGCCGTTAAATCGCCTTCTGCGGCGTTTTTAAGCAGGTTTTCCCAAGGTGCTGCCTGGGCTGCTCCTCTGCAGCACTCGCCGGAGCGGTCGCAGGCATTGGAAGGCCACTGAACGCCCAGCAATTGTTCCCATTCCTGCGGCAAGGCTCAGGCTCCAGTCTTAAAGTGGACATGGTACTCGCCCACAATCTTGTTTTGGGTATTCATGCGGTGCCTTTTATTGAGATAGACTATCAATTCCGGATGCGACAGGGCATTTTGATCGAGCCAGCCTAGCGTTACCAGAATTTGAACCAGCGTCAAGTCCCGCACTTCGCCGGAACCATCGGATAACTTGAGGGCCAGTCCTTCACCGGTTCCGATATGGGACACGCACAGCACCCCATCGGCTCCCACTTTTGCCAGCAGGCGGCCTTGGCTGGCTTGCATCAGAACCGTATCCACTCTGCCTTTGCCGCCGACTATTTCAGGATAAGTGGTCATGGCATGTCTTAAGGGCTCAAATTCAGGCGAGCTTCCTAAGTGGGCATATAAGAGGGCCATTGATTTCAAGGGGAGATAAAAGACCGGTGCGCCGCAACCGTCAATGGCCAGCGGAATCGTATCAACATTGCTCCAACGCCGTAATGAAGAGAGGATGTGCTGCTGGAACGGGTGGGCCGGGTCGAGATAGGTGTTCGGATCCAGTCCGGCTTTGCGGCAATAGAACAACATGGCGGCATGCTTGCCGGAACAGTTGTTATGGATGCGACCGGGCGCCGCTCCGGACTTCCCAAGCTGTTCCAGCATCGCCGAATCAGATGGGGCATGGGGACCGCATTGTAGCTGATCTTCCGTATAGCCCCCTTTTTCCAAGATGCGGTGCGCCAGTATGGTATGCCTGATCGAACCGGTATGGGAAGCGCAGGCAATCGCGAGTTCCTCGATAGTCAGTTCAGTATGAAAGCCTTTTTCAACCAGAGGAAGGGCTTGAAATGGTTTTGCCGAGGAACGAAAAAAAGTGGCGGTTTCCGAGGCTCCCGGTGTACAATACAGAAGGCGTTGATGCCGGTCCGTAACGACCAACCAGCCGAGATGGCGGTTTTCAACCAGGCTTTCCTGTTCCGACAGGCCGGTTTGAGAGGAGGAATCTACCAGGAATCGCGTGCCGGTAACGAGTATTTGTTCATAATCAGGTGATAAAGTCATTTGAAAAATATTTCTGAGCGGATTTCGTAAAGTTTTATTTTAGAATAGAAACACCAGCCCGTGAATGTAGTCATCTATATTTTGGAACGAGGCGAGTAATCGTTAATTTATGGTTAACCAGGTCCAGTATCTTTCGTGAAGACTTCTTATTCACAACCGTTAGCGCCAAATCCGTCTCCGGCCCCGGCCGGTGTGGGCGTCTATTCATCTAAGGAGCATTCCTCCAATCTTTTGCCCTGGATCATGATTTCCATTGGGGCTCATGGCACACTGCTGATTGCAGCGTGGCTGATAGTGGTTATTTTGCAGTTTTTCGGCTGGAATATTCCGCTGTTTTCCTCCAAGGTCAAACCAAGGGAAGATATTGAGTTCGTTCTGGTAGATAATAGCCCGCGTCAAAAGCCTCTGAAGCCCACAACCCGGCGGGCGGAGCATGCCAGCCGCTCCGGCGGTAAAAAGGTGGCCAACCAACCGACCCAGATGCCCCAGCGCGCAGCCGGTCGGCAAGCGCCTCGCTCTACACCAAGGCCGGCGCAGCAGCCCCAGCCTCAACCCAGGCCGACCCCACGGCCACCCGCGCAGCAACGACAGCAGGTAGCCCAGCGTCCTGCTCAACAGCCTCAGCCAAGACCTGCCAGACAGCCATCACCTCCGGCGCCGACTCCAACGCCTTCGCGGGCACCGACTCCGCCGGCTCCTAAAGCGCCTACGCCAACTAAAGTTGCGCATGTCGCACCCAGCATGCCGCCTAATCCCATTGCGCCCACCATCCGTACACCGGCTCCACCAAATCCGTCGGTATCCGGTGGCGGCCCGATTGCCAGAACGCCCGGCTCCAGTTCGGGTGGCGGTTCGCCCAGCGGCGGAAGCGGTAGTCCTGGACCGAGTTTCGTTGGCGGAAGTCCTACGCGTGGCGGTAGCGGAAGCCCAGGAATGAGCGGGCGCCCCGGCGGAAGAAGTGGCGGCGGCGGACAAGGTTCCTATAATCAAAGTGGTTCTCCTGGCGGCGGCGGTGGTCGTGCTGGTATCGACGCCATGGAAGAGCCGGATTTCGGGCCTTATATTGCGGAACTGCAACGGCGTATTCGCCGCAACTGGGCTCCGCCGGTTGAGGACAGAAGTAAACGGGTAGTCGCCCTCTTCAATATTTCCCGTGATGGTCGTTTGTTGAGCCTGCGGATTCAGCAGTCTTCCGGCTCCCCGGCTGCCGATCAGGCCGCGTTGGCTGCGGTTCGGGCTTCAGCTCCGTTCCGCCAGTTGCCTCCCAACTATAAGGGCAACGATATCGCGGTTCAGTTTATCTTTGATTATGAAATTTACGGTCACGGCTCGGCAAAAATGCGCTAACGATGCGGATGTTTTGTCGTAAGACTGATGGCTCCCCTGAAGGACGGCAACGTGGTACCCAAAAAGAAAGCTGGCTTTTGCAAGCCAGCTAATAGGGACACTTGAAGTCACATAGGGATAGGAGTAGAAGTGTATCGTATATATGTATAAAAACGATATTCTTTAAATCGGTGCGAATGTGTTTCGGTTCTTTTACAACTTTTTATGGAAGGTGTGGTTTTTGCCTTTAGGAGCGGGCTCAGACGGGATAGAGGTATTTGTAAGGCGTTCTGGGAAGAAAAAAAAGAAGTCACCTCAATGGATGAGGTGACATAACGTCTTATGACACAATAGGGATGGGAGTGGAAGTTTCTAAAATAATAAAAACAATATATTGTGAAGAATTGCCCTTGGATTATTTCTTTCTTGTTTCGGTTGTATTGGGTGGTTGTTAATCAAAGGAAACATTGTCGAGCGTCCATGTCTGTGGCAGGCTTGTTTTTGAGGTTTACTGAACAAGATAAAACCTTGTTTCATCACTAATTGGTAATTTGTACTTGGAAAGGTAATTATGTTCTCAACGATTTCCCCAGTGGGGGTGAAATTTGGCGCGCAACCGTCTGCTCAGGATCTGCGTCGAGCACGATACATTCGTGACGAGCAGAACAGGCCGGTGGAAGAAAACCGTTATCAGCGGGAAGATGCGGAAATTCCAACGTTTAAGCGAGGCCAAACCTTACCGACGGATATCCTGCAACTGGCTGGCATCAGAAGGCCCGGCAATGGGAGCGAGGCCCCACGTAACAACAGCAACTAGCCGTTCTCGGCAATGCTTAAAGGGCTTACCCAAACGGGTAAGCCCTTTTTTGGATATATAGAGTTCGGCAGAAAGTGTTTGACGCCATATCCCCGTTTACGAGGAGGGCGTTCCCGTTAAAGATTGATGTACAGACTGCCGTAGATGCCTTCCAGCTTGCCGATTTTAGCCAGCAACTCATCCGAAGGCGGATTGTCCAGGTTGAACACCATGATGGACTCTCCACCGGCGGAGGGGCCTTTACGAGCCACCTGCAACGCGCTGATGTTAACGTTGGCTTCGCCTAACACGGTGGCAACTTTCGCAATCATACCAGGACGGTCGTGGTGCGGGGTCATCAGGATGTAAGCGGTTGGCTTCAGTGCCATCTGGTAGCCATCCACCTCCACAATGCGGAAAATTTCCTCGGAAATCAGCGTGGCCGATACCGTATAGGCTCTGTCCTCAGTGGTCAGCTTCACTTCCAGCAGATTCAGGTAGTTGCCCGCCTTTTTGGTGGAGGCTTCTTTCACCTGGATGCCGTTTTCTTCCGCGATGGACGGGGCGTTTACGTAATTCACCCCTTCGCGCGCCGTGGAAAGCAGACCCTTCAGAACTGCCAACGTCAATGGCTCCGTCCGGTGCTGGCTAAGGTCGCCTTTGGCGGTAATTTCCACCGACTGAGCAGCCCCCTTGGCCATTTGGCGAATAAAATGGCCTAATACTTCGGCCATCGGCATGTAATGCTTGACCGGATCCAGCATATCCTGGCGCAACAAGGGGATATTGACCGCACTTTTGGCATAGCCGTGCTGGAAAAACTCCCTGATTTGCTCCGCTACATCCAGGGCCACGTTCACCTGGGCTTCTTCGGTACTGGCGCCCAAATGAGGCGTGAGTACCAGCTTGTTGGCATGCGCGCCCAGTTTGAAAAGCGGGCCATCCGGGTTCGGAGGCTCTTGCTCGAACACGTCCAATGCAGCACCGGCGACCTGGCCGTTTTCAATAGCTTCAGCCAGCGCTTCCTCGTTAATGATGCCGCCTCGGGCGCAGTTTACGATTCGCAAGCAGGGTTTGCAGCGGGCAAAGGTTTCCCGGTTGAACAGATTGGTGGTTTCCCGTGTTTTGGGGGCATGAATGGTGATAAAGTCCGATTTTTCCAGGACTTCATCAAAAGTCACGCTGGTTATGCCCAATTCATCGGCCATTGCCTTGGACAGGAACGGGTCAAACACGTTGACCTTCATTCCCAAGGCTAGGCAGGCTTTCGCCACACGGCGGCCAATCTTGCCTAAGCCCACAACGCCGAGCGTTTTTCCGTAGACTTCCACGCCGACCAGCTTGCTACGAATCCACTGACCGTTTTTGAGTGTGGCGTCCCCTTCCGGAATGTGGCGGGCCAGCGCCATCAGCATACCAACCGTATGCTCCGAGGCGGCTATGGTGTTGCCTTCCGGGGAGTTGACCACAATCACGCCCTGCTTGGTGGCGGTGGCGACATCGATATTGTCGGTACCCACGCCGGCGCGGCCTACAATGCGCAGCCGCTGGGCTTTGGCCAATATATCCTCGGATACCGTAGAGGCGCTGCGGATCATCAGGGCATCGACCGTGTCAATCCTGGTCAACAATTCCTCATGCGACAGCTTGGGCTCATAAATGACCTCACAGTCATCCTTCAGGATTTCTGCGGCTTGCAGGTTAATACTATCCGTAATTAAAACGCGGGGTTTCGTATCAGGCATGGGTGGCTACCGCCTTCCGCGTCACGCTCATGGCGGCGGAAATACCCGCCCCGGCTGGAACGGAATGCCCCAGCTCATTCAACACGGCTTCCAATGCCGCCAACGTAGCCAGCACTTCCCGCTCGGAAATATGACCTAAGTGCCCGATGCGCATAATTTTGCCTTTCAGGTCTTTTTGCCCGTCGGCAATGATAATGCCGAAGCGCTTTTTCAGCCCGGCGCGCACCGCATCCACCGTCAGTCCATCCGGTGGGAGGAAAGACGTGACCGAAGGGCTGGCGTAAGCATCTTCTTTCACGAACAGTTCCAGCCCCATCGCTTTCAACCCGGCGCGGGTCATGGCTTGGTTTTGAGCATGGCGAGCCACGATATTCTCCAGCCCTTCTTCCATCATCAGGGTTAACGCAATATCCAGCCCTAAAATCAGGTGGGTGGCAGGGGTGTAAGGGGTGGTATTTTCCAGTTGGGCTTTCTGGTAGCGCGTAAAGTTAAAGTAATAGCCGGGGTTTTTGCAAGTCTGGTGGGCTTTCCAGGCGCGATCGCTCAAGCCTAGGAAAGACAGGCCCGGCGGTAACATAAACCCTTTCTGGCTACCGGATACGGCAATATCGATATCCCAATTGTCCAGCGCAAATTCAGCAGCGCCCAGGCTGGTGATGGTATCCGCGATCACTAGCGCATCCGGATGGCTTTGGCGAATTACAGCGGTTAATTCCTTAATCGGGTTCAATACCCCGGTGGAGGTTTCGCTATGGGTCAGCAAAATAGCTTTATAATCCGTTCCCTGGTTGGCTTCCAAATACTCGCGCAGCATTTCGGGAGTGTGGAATTCGCCCGCAGGAACGTCCAGGGTTTCAATGTTCAGACCCAATGTTTTGGCGATTTCCGCCCAGCGTTGGCTGAATACGCCGTTTACCAGCACCAGAATACGCTCTCCGACGTTCAACGTATTGGACATGGCTGCCTCCATGGCGCCCGTGCCGCTAGCCGTATACAGAAAGACCTGGTTTTTAGACTGAAACAGCCAACGCAGGTTGGGGAACACCCGCTTTAACACGTCCTTGAATTCCGCGCTGCGATGACCGACGGCAGGACTGGACATGACGGTTCTGACTGCTTCGGGCAAAGGCGTGGGACCTGGAATCATTAATAGTTCGGCTTTTTTCATGGGACCTTCCAACTTCTGTTACGACGATGAGCCGCTTAACGTTAATCCACAAATAGGGTGAGAGAGGTTAATTCCGCAATGGGGAATGAAGCCCCTTGTGTTACGCTCATTGTAAATCAAAAAATGATGGGTGCACTATGAGCCTGCCGCATTCTGTAGGCCGGAATTATCCGTTAACCGGTCTCATGCCATCGCAATTACAACCTGTTGCCAAACGAATCTCGCGCACACTTCGAGGGGGACAGCCGGTTTATTTTGGCGGTGGCGATGCAGTGGTGCTGCATAAG
>JAJQJM010000215.1 GCA_021323475.1 Vampirovibrio sp. | reverse complement strand
CCACGTCGCAATTGGGGCATTGAAAGACGTTATCGCACACCGCGCATTGAATGGTGGTGTAAAAGCCCCGCCGGTTCAGCAGAATAATGGATTGCTCGCCCGTTTCCAGGTTGGTTTTCAGCTCAGCCGTCAGGCTACGGGACAGTTGGTGCTGATTGCCCTGGGCGCGTTCGGTTTTCATGTCCACAATGCGGACTTCCGCCAGTTGGCTGTTGCCGAAACGTTCCGGCAGATGCAGGATTCGCTCGTTCTGCTGGGCCTCGTAGAAAGTGGAAATTTCCGGTGTGGCGCTGCCCAGCACCACTTTGGCGCCTGTGCGCCGAGCCAGTTCCAGCGCCAGCGTTTTGGCGTTGTAGCGCGGTGCCGGGGAGTCCTGTTTGAAGCTGGTCTCATGCTCCTCGTCAATCAGAATCAGGGCCAGGTCTTTCATTGGTGCCCACACGGCGGAGCGCGCGCCAATCAATATTCTCAGTTCCCCGTTGCGCAGTTTTTGCCAGGTATCGGCTTTCTCGCCGTCCGACAAGTTACTGTGCCACAAGGCGATGTTTTCCGAGCCGAAGTGGTTGATGAACCGCCGGGCAATTTGCGAGGTCAGCGCGATTTCCGGCACCATCATCAGCACGGATTGCCCTTGTTCCAACGCATGGCGGGTCATGCTCATGTACACTTCCGTCTTGCCGGAGCCGGTAATGCCATACAGCAGGTAGGGCTGCTGACTGTCGCCGTGGATGACCGTATCCATGGCCTTTTGCTGATAGGCAGACAGCGTAAATTGGGTCTTTTGCACCAGCTTGTGGAACAACGCCAGCGGGTCCCGGTGTTCCGCCACTTCTTCGATGGTGACAATGCCTGCCGTTTCCAGCTTTTTGACCGTGGGAGCCGTCGTATTGGCCCCGTCCAGCAGTTCCTGTAACGGCAAACCGCCGGGCTTGTCCTGCAAAAAGTCCACAATTTCCTGTTGTCGGGTGGAAAGGACGGCCGATTCAAGCTGATCTGGCTTTACTGTGACACGCTTGTATGTTTTGGCCCGCGTTTTCGCGCTCAGCTCGGTCTCTACCGTGACAATGCCCAGCGTTTTCAGGCGGGCCAACACCTGATTGACGGTTTTCAGCGGCATGCGCAAATGGCTGGCCAAATATTTGGGGCTATACCCTTTTGGCTGCCTACCGGTCATGAATTCATCGTAGGATGAGGCGTTTTTGTAGAGGAAATCGATGACTTGAAGCGCTTTACGGGTATGGGGGTCCTTGATTTTGGCCACCACCAGCGGGTCGGTCATGTTGGGTCCCTGGAATACCACTTTCTTGGTTTTCTGCACCAGGTTGGCGGGCAGCGCGCAGGCCAGCACCTGCGGAATCGGGGTTGCGTAGTAGTCGGCCACCCAGCGGATGAAGTCGTAATAGGCCGCGTCAAACAGCGGTGTCTCATCCAGGATGTCCGTGATGTCTTTCAGCTTGTACGGGCCGTCGTACGTGTCGCTGATTTCAGTAATGAAGCCGGTTAAATCCTGCTGCGCGCCGAAGGCCACCAGCACTGGCTGGCCGATTTGGGCAAGCTCGGCGAATTCTTCCGGCAGGCGGTAGGTGAAAATCTGGCTTTGCAGGGTTTTGGCCGTTACATTCACCAATACCTGCGCGTACCGGACATTTGCGACTGGCCGGTCTGTAAAATCGCTGGGGGAATCCGATGAGGCGTCCAGCGTATCCCAAAGACGAAGATTCATTCCTTTATTATCGGGTAAAGCAGACGATTTCAAACACTGTTGATTTTAGGGGATTATTCTAAACTGGTTTGACATTTGATTTGCTTTTGTATTGCATGGTACTCCTTTGAAGTCTATGTTCATCCTTTTTATAACGTCACCTTTTTGTAACTGTAGAGAACTATAAACATGAAATTTCACACGATTTCTCCGGCTTATTTCGGTGCTCAAACGCCTGTAAAGCGCGCTTCCTCCCCTGTTTCCAACCCGGGTGCCAATGTGTATGGCACCAAGGCGCCAAAGGACTCGGTCCATTTTGGAAATATTCCAACGCATCACTATAAAGTGGATGTTTCCGCCCCCGATAAGATTACAATTATCAGTCCGAGTGGGGAAAAGCGTTACACGATTGACACGGAGCATCCGCAATATCTGAATGCAGAGTATTCAGAGTTGATGTATAACCTTTTTCACAATGGAGCCTATGTCGGGTCCATTTTTAAAGAAGACGAGTCCGGCTGGACGGCTTATTCTCTGAATGATGACACAGAACACTTCCGATATAACTTAGAGCGGGTTCGGGAAACAGAAAGCCCGTTTTCTAAAGTTATGAATTGGCGAGATCGTTAAAAATTAACAGGTTGTCCTGATTGAGGTAAGGACGCGGTCTCAACCAATGGGAGCCGATATTACCTTTCAAAAGGGCATTTGTCGTTATCTAGCAACAAAAATACCAACGGATAATTATCCGTTGGTATTTTTTTGAGCATTGGGAGCGCTAAACGTCCAGGTTGGTGACGTTCACCGCGTTGGTTTCGATAAAGTTCCGCCGGGGCTCGACGCGCTCGCCCATCAGGATGTCGAACAGCTTGTCGGCCGTAGCGGCTTCCTCGATTTCCACCTTCAGCAAGGTGCGGGTTTCCGGGTTCATGGTGGTGTCCCACAACTGCTGGGGCATCATCTCGCCCAAACCTTTGAATCGCTGGAGCTGGGTGCCTTTTTTGCCGCGCTCTTCCACGAAGAACTT
>JAJQJM010000126.1 GCA_021323475.1 Vampirovibrio sp. | reverse complement strand
GGGTCAGCAGCGCCATTCCCAAACCAATACAGACCAAGGCCAATGTAAAGACCTCTTTACGGTTGGTGGAGGCCAGACGATCCAGAAACACCGGCACCAGCTTCAAGCTGACCGCAACGGCAATCCCTCCAAAAAACAGCGCTTTCAGCAGGACCAGCGCCAGATCCGTGGCAATACTGGCTTCAATTGGCTTGCTAAGGTAGGGAACCAATGCCATTAAGGGAATAATGGACAGGTCCTGAATGATCAGAATCCCCAAAATCAGCCGCCCGTGGTCCGAATCGATTTCCCGATGATCCTCCAGGCTCTTCAAGACAATCGCCGTACTGCTAAGGGATAGGATTGAACCCAGCATAAAGGCCAATTGCCAGGGCAACGGCGTCAAGAAGCGAAGTGCCAGCGTAAGCGCCAGCGTGGTCAGGCTCAATTGCAAAATCCCGGCCAAAGGCGCGTGGTAGCGCAATTGCTTTAGTTTATCGACGGATAAATCCAGCCCGACGATAAACAAGAGGAAAATAATGCCAACCTGCGCCAGGGTCCGAATTTTATCGATATGAACCAGGTTTAAAGCATCCGGCCCCAATATCATGCCCGTTAGAATGAAGGCTAAAAACGTGGGCAGATGGAAACGCTGAAGCACATAGGCCAGGATTGCGCCGATTGAAAATATCAATACGGTGACGGACAGAACGGAAACGTCAATACCGTGGCTTTCGGGGGCCGGAAACATAACTTTTCCCCAAACAACAGTTCTTTTCAGTCTAGCAGGTGTTAATCCATTTTACAGTAGAACAGGCTTGGGGGTGTAAACGGGGACTTACCCCCCGATTTGATGTATAATTGCGTGAACTTTTCACTTGTAAACTCAGAGTCCTCCGCATTTATGCCCACCCCCAGTTCTATCGTGAAGCATGTGTCCGCCGTGGTGGTTGGAACCGGAATTTCAGGCTTGTTTACGGCCCTAAAACTCTCATCCAAGGGCGTTAACACCATGCTGGTCACAAAATCCGCCTTGGATGAAAGCAATTCCCGCTATGCGCAAGGAGGGATTGCGGCGGTATTACCCAGCAACCCGAATGATTCCCTGGAACTGCACCTTCAGGATACGATTCGCGCCGGAGCAGGGCTTTGTAACGAGACGTCATCCCGCTCCATTCTTTCCGAAGGGTATTCCGCCATTGAGGATCTGCTATGTTACGGGGTTCCTTTCGACCGAAAGCCTGACAACGAATTGGCCTTAACGCGTGAAGCCGCCCACAGCATCGAGCGTATTCTGCATGCCGGTGGCGATGCCACAGGACATTCGGTGGAAATGACCCTGATCGACAAGGTACGCAACGACCCGAGGATTGAGGTGGTTGAATTCGCTCAGGTTGTGGAGCTGTTAGTAGAAAACGACCGCTGTGTCGGGTGTCGGGCGGTGGACTACCGAAAACAGCAGGAAATAGTCATTCACAGCCCCCATGTTATCCTGGCAACCGGCGGAATCGGAAGGCTTTACAGCCACACCACCAACCCGTCCATCGCTACGGGAGACGGCATTGCGCTGGCCCATCATATTGGCGCGCACATTGAGAACATGGAGTTTATCCAGTTTCACCCCACGGCTTTTTATGCCGATGAGCGGCTGCACTTCCTGGTTTCCGAGGCATTACGGGGCGAGGGCGGCATCTTAAGGAATAAAAGCGGAGAACGATTCGCCTTTAAATACCACCCGGATGGCGAACTGGCACCCAGAGACATCGTTACCCGCGCTATTTACGCGGAAATGCAGGCGGCAGGTATGGACTATGTCTACCTGGACATCAGTCACTTGCCCGCTGAAACCATTGAAAAGCGTTTTCCGACCATTCTGGCCAATTGCCTGAATTTTGGAATCGACATCCGTAAGGACTTAATCCCGGTGGCGCCTGCCGCACACTATTTAATGGGCGGTATTACCGTGGATGTGGACGGCAGAAGCACGGTAAATGGCTTATATGCCGTTGGGGAAACCGCTTATACAGGTCTACATGGCGCCAACCGGCTCGCCAGCAACTCGCTGTTGGAATGTGTGGTGCTGGCGCGGCGGGTCGCAAACTATATCGGCCTCGCCAAGACTGAGCCGGACAGCCAAACCCAAACCAATCTCACACAGCCTGTGGCCACTTCTGTCTATGAATTTGATCTGCCTCCAAACATACAAACATTGCTGGACGAACTTCATCAGCTTATGTGGCGCCATGTGGGCATTTTGCGTAACGAAGCCGGGCTACATCAGGCAAAAACGCGCCTGACGGAAATGAGCCACACGGTTCAGGAACACCAGTGGCGCCTGAAAGTGCCCGCAGGAACAGAGCTTTCAAATCAGCTGATCGTTGCCACACTTATTACCGATGCGGCCTTGGCCCGGAAAGAAAGCCGTGGCGCGCACACTCGAACCGATTACCCGGAACATGAAACACAGGGAGCCTATGCATCCTCTGTCGCAGGCCGGGCCTCAGGAGGATCATAATGCCCATGGCCGCATTTCCACCATTAGATACATCCCCGAACCAGGCCATCAAGGCAATCGTGGATGCCGCCCTGCTGGAAGATTTGGGACACGGTGATGTCACCACGGATAATCTGCCCAAGCTGGCGGAAATTCATAAAACTGCCCAGCTTCGCGTTCGGGAGGCATGTGTCGTATCCGGTTTATCCGTCGCGGCTCTGGTATTCCAAAGCGTTGACCCGACCCTGGAGTTTGAACCCACCGTGCAGGACGGACAATCGGTTAAAGTCGGGGATGTCATCGGCAAAGTCAGCGGCCCAATGGCCTCGGTATTAAAAGCCGAGCGCACCGCCCTGAACTTCTTACAGTACCTGAGCGGCATTGCCACCGAGACCAGTCGTTACGTTGAGGCGATTCAGGGCACTCAAACCCGCATTACCCATACCCGAAAAACCACACCCGGCCTTCGGTTGCTGGAGCAGCAGGCAGTTTCTCACGGTGGCGGCATGCCGCATCGGTTGAACCTGGGCAGTTGCGTGATGCTGAAGGACAATCACCTGCAAGCGTTGGCCGATAAAAGCGCCAATCCCATTGCCGACGCCATCCGCGAATTGCGCAGCCGTTTATCGCACACCACCAAAATTGAGGTCGAGGCGGATCGGTTGGAGCAGGTTCAGCAAGCGGTGGACGCCGGTGCCGATATCATTCTGCTGGACAATATGAGCCCGGATACGATTCGCCAGGCATTGGTGATTATTGATAAGCGGGCCATTTCGGAAGCCAGCGGCGGTATTACATTACAAACCATTCGCCAGTACGCTGAAACCGGGGTCGATTGCATTTCCACCAGCAAAATCACCCTGGGCGTTCCTGCCATCGATATCGGGCTGGATTTGGATTAATTCCTTGATTTAGGCGTTAAGTATTGACTCCGAAGCAATGGCAACGGAGATTATTCCTGACGCACCGTGTTAATCCCGCAAATGGGCCGGTAAGAGCAATACCGATCGGGACAGGTTCCGCTCTCCGGCAAGGCATATTCCTCTTCCAGCATCATTTGAGACAGAATGGACTGCAAGACCTGCCGGGTGGCCTCGTGTCGGGTTGTATCATAGGGCAACAGCACTTCCCGAACCGGAGTATGCTCATCGGCCTTGACTTCCAGGTAGAGGAACTGCACTTGCTCCGGTTGGAGGGGGCCTTGAATATTCAAGCCCAAATCGGCCGCAGAAGGCGATTTGGCAACCTCGACCAGCGCGTACAAATACAGACGGGTCTGCCAATCGGCCTCTGGATTCTTGGGAACGCCGGTGCCGGTTTTCCAATCAATGACCAGAACCCGGTCGCCGTCCCGTGCCACCCGGTCAATCCGGCCGGTCGCCCATTCGGTTTTGCCGTTCGGCAATGCCAACGGCACATGGAAGGCCCATTCATTCGCTAAAACAGGCAAATGCACCACCGGATGCTGAATCAATTTCCGCCAGCTTAAGCGCACATCCTGTAATGCGTTGGAAAGCAACAGCTCGCAATCCAATCCACGAGCCTGATAATCCAATAACTTGTGCACGTCCTGCCCGAGGCGGAAATGTTGGATATCCGAAGGCCATTGCAAGCGCTTCACCTGCTTGTATAAGAATTGGCGTTTGCAGCGATCCCAGGATTTGAACGAATCCCTGGTTAGCTGCTGAAAATCAGGGCGCCTGGACATTCCGGGACTCCTCTTTAAACGGGATCACATTGTCCGGTATGGGTTTGGGGCCGTTAATGCGCTCGTCCAGAAGCTGAAACGCCGCCGCCGGTTGCACGTTGCGTAACTTGTTATACCGGGTCATGGCCTGTCGATGGGCCGATAAATACAGCGCCTGCCGGGCTCGCGTCAAACCCACATAGATTAACCGGGCCTCTTCCTCAATTTTTTCTCGCTTCTTGTCATCCTGGTACGTCTCAGATAGAGGCTTTCCGGCGGATTTTGCCGCAATGCGATCCAGTTCCTGAATCAGCTTATCCGCCTCATCGAAGCGGATGCTATCCGCCTCATGCGGATAATGATCCGCCTGCATAAACGGCATAAAGATCACCTCAAACTCTTGCCCCTTCGACTTATGGACGCTCATCACCTGAACCACCTGGGACGCATGCTGCATCAGCACATCGCTAAAGCTTTTCTTGCCGCGCCAGGATTTCTGGAAGGCATCGAACTGGTGAATCACAATTTCCAAAGGCGATAAATGAACCATGTGCTGGAATGCGTTCAAAATATCCTGCGCCATTAAGGCGCATAGATAGCCGTTACTCCGGTCGGATACGGAAAGACAAAATCGATCCGCCATGCGGGCAATCAATGCGCTGATATTGCCGCCCGCCGCCTGCCGTCCGAAATCCAGAAAATCGTAATACCACTGCTTCAACAGCTCGTCCGGCAATGCCAACGGTGAATGGTATACCAGCGGGCTCGCCTCCAGAAAGGCTTTCCGCTCCGGGTTTTCCGGAATAATTTCCGCGTCCACCAGAAGTTGATGCCAACGGGCCTGCAAGGCCAAATCCCCGGGAGAGGCCAGCAACTTGAGCGACACGAGAATCAACGAAAAGACGGGATTGACGTTCAATTGCTCACTCAGGCTGACCGCCGGAATTTTGGCCTGATGCAACAGCCCGGTGACCCGGTTGACCTGGGAGTTGGTACGCACTAGCACCGCAATAGACGCATCCGGGTGAGTGCCGCGAATGGCCTGAATATGCTCCACCAGCCATTCTTCTTCCATACGATCCAAATCGAACAGGTGCGTAGACGGTTTATATAGCAAGGTCGGGTTCTGGCCTTCAATCGGCAGCATGTTAACCAGCTCAAACGCCGATTCCAAACCGGGCAACTGGGCGGCCGCTTCTATCCAATAATTCGCCAAATTGATAATTTCCGGGGCGCAACGGCCGCTAAACGTCATTTGCACCAGTTGATCGGCATGCTTGATAAAATCCCGAAACACGGACGTATCTGCCGAACTGAAGGTGGTGGTAATCGATTGATTGGTGTCGCCGGTCCGAATTAAATTGGGTCGCTCCCCGCCCAGCAGGCGGATAAATTCCTGCAGCAACCGGGAGGAGTCCTGTGCCTCGTCCTCAATAATGTAGGCAAACTGCCGCTGGTATTTTTCCCGTATATCCGGAAAGTGTCGCAAAATAGCCACGGCCTTGGTGATTAAATCGGTAAAATCCAAATAACCGTTCTGATGCAATTCCAGATTATACAAGCGCAACGCCGGCAAAAATTCACCCAGCCGGAAATTTCCCGGCATGCTTTGCATCTGTTGTCGAATCGATTCTTCCGTCAGGTCGAACATTTTAACGTGATTAACGCCCCGATCCACGGCCCGCTGCCAGTCATTCACATTCTTGGCGGATTCCGGCTGAGTCGCCATAGCCACCTTGGCCAGGATATCGCCTCGCCCGTAATCATCCAGAATGGTCATATCATCCGGCAAATAGCCCATCAACAGGGCATGATCGTTCTCCGTCAGGATTCGGAAGGCAAGGCTATGAATCGTAGACACCACCGGCAACTGGTTGGTAATGCCGGTCAGCTTCTTTTTCAGGCGGCTGAGCAACGTTTTGGCGGCGCTATCCATATAAGTCAGCACCAGAATCCGCTCAGGCTCCAGCCCGCGCTCAATCAACTCCAGCAGAAGTTCCACGTTCACAAACGTTTTACCGGCGCCCGGCACGGCGCTAATTGCCATCGTGCCGGTTTTATATTCCAGCACTGGCGCTTGATCCGCGCGTAATACGGCTCGCTCCAGCGTTTGGGTTCCGACAGGTTGCGGGTTATTCAGCAAGCGAGGCTTGAGCAATCCGATTTGAGAAAAGCCTAAATCATCTAACTCGCTGGCGTAAGCGCGTACCTGCTCCGTAGCCAGCAACATGAGGGAGCGGGTAATGTGCCCCGCGCGGGTGCGAATGACCTCTTCGTTAAACTCCTCTGTAAACGCGGTAGTAGAGCCATCCCACACAGCGGAATGCACCCAGGCGTTGTAAAGCGGGGCGTTATCGCTGCGAGCCCACTCACGGGAGCCCACATCCAGCCAAAGCTGAACCTTGCGGTACAACTCAATATCAATCATTTTTTGAGGCGTACCGATGATCACCGCTTCCGAGTCAACGGCCTCCGGGCTTTCAGGCGTATCCGCCATCGTGCCGCTTTTCACCTGCTCCAGCCACCAGCGGCTGAAATCGCCTTCGGTCACCAGGGTTTCAAGCCCGCTTCGCCCGGCAATCAGGCCGTTATAAATATCCCGCTGCCGCAAGTAGCTCTGGATAATGCGGTTCAAGTCGGCGTAGCCATCCCGTTCGGAGGAAAACGGGGCCAAAAGCTCCGTGAAGGCCGAAAAAAGCTGCTTATCAAACGTCAATACATTCGCCTTTTGCAGCCAGTGATCCAACACCTGATACCGGGCAATCGCCATGTCACTCAAAGCAAAGGGTAAGGTCTCGATGGGCGGCAGAAAGTAGAAGCCGTCGGATTGTGCCTTGAGCCAGTCGTAGATTGCCTGGGACAGCACATCCAGGTTCTCGCCGGACATTTCCGGCAGGTGATGGAACTGCAACGCCTGCATGAAGATGGTTTTAATCTCCCAGCGAGAGGGGTAGGTATTCCAACTACGCGCATTGGCCCATTGCAACAAGGAAATGAACGATTTGCACTTGGGATTATCGCTGGGGCGTTTGGTGCCGGACAGCAGTTGCACCGGTATTCCACGCTGATTCAGTCGGGTTTGCAACTGATAGAAGCTGAGAAAATCCGTCTTGGGAAGCACCAGGCAAAAATCCCCCGCATGATAACCGGCCTCCAGCAAGGCCAGAATATCCTCAATCACCTGCTCCAGCATTTCCACACGGGTAATGAAGCTATCGTTCATGTGCACCAGGGCGGGCATCGGCTGGAAATCCTGTTGTGACTTCCAGTTATGCAATAAGGTCGTGGCCGCCAGAGATACCGCGTCTTGCCGCTCCAACACCAGGGTTTCGCCGGAGCGAAGTCGCTTGAGAGCTTCCCAGTCATACGGATACGCATTCAAATACCCCCGACGAGAGCCACCTTCAATATCCGCAGCCATCATCAAGGTATCCAACGTGGGCGCCAGGAATTCTATCAGTCGTTGCTGGGCCACAATGGTTTCGTCCACATCGTCCACCACCAGATGTTTAATGTCGGCTTTGAGCCACTGGGACAGGGCATTGTCCTCTTTCAACAGCTTGTTGAAAATATCCAACTGCTTGTTCGGGTCCAGCACCCGCAAGGTATAACTCTCAATGTCAAATTGTTGCTCCAGCCAGGCGACTTCGGGGCGACACATTTCCTCCAGCAATTCGGAGCGCTCAATCATATCTTTACGAGTCAACTGATTTTCGGAGCGCAGGCGCAACCGCCGCACAATCTGCTTCAGAATGTGCTGATCGTTGCCCGGAAAATTCTCGAAAACCGTTTGCCCTTTCTGGGCAGCCTCTTGCCGCAGGCGGGCCAGTAACCATTTCAGCATCAGCTCGCTGTCCTCAAGGCCCGATAACTCCGGCCGGATCCGCGGCCCACCCCGTTTTTTAATCGTAGCCACAATGCCTTGTTCCACCAGCGGCCAAAAGTTGAACAGGGTATTTCGCACGAAGCCCGCATAGGTATAAACCGGTAACTGGGCCAAAGGCGTATTGCAAGCGGTTAATAACTGCTCAATAAATGCCTGCTGACGGGCATGGTTGCTGCACAACACCAATACGGATGAAGCAGGCGCCCGATCCAGCAGCCGGCCGGTTTCCGCCAGCAGGCGAGTAGTTTTTCCGGAGCCTAACGGACCTTCCAGGTACAGCCCTTCCAGATGTGACATCGGTCCTGCCCAAACTTTCCGTCTCTTGCGTTACCAGCATCTCTACTATACCGGATGAAACCGCAAGCAAAAGCGAAAATATTCGGTTTTACTTTTCCACTGGTCCACAGTCACTTTGACGGGCATCCAACCGTTCCGTCGGGTGAAATTTGATGTATTTTGTAAGCTAGAGGCGGTTTAAAAGGTTAGTTCATGCCTTCCTGCGGCATGTATTCTCTCAGGATCGCGTCTCGGTTTCGTCGAAACTGGAGATACGTATTCCAGTCATTGGCAATCTGCTCGGATTCCTTGAGAAGCCGCTCCAGCTCTTCTTGTGTGATAGGTACTATCATGATTATCCCAATGTCCCTCGATGATTTTTTGCTTTCGCCGACCCTTTTGGACTCGGTCGAATTGGGAAAAAGTTTAGAAAGACTGGCTCATTTATAACTTTTTCTTTAAAATAGTTTAGGTAATATTACAATTTAAACATCCCCAAAGAGATATTATACAAGAGAGAGTTAAAAAGTAAAAAGTTCCGGCAGATGGTAATAGCTCAATGACACAGATGATTATTAATACCGCTCGGTTCGGCGAGGTCGAAGTGGCGGAAGATCGGCTTATCCACTTTGTGGAACCGATTCTGGGCTTTGAAAAATCCTTCCGGTACATCATTCTGGATCATGCGGAAGATTCTCCGTTCAAATGGCTGCAATCCGCCGAGGAGCCGGAGTTGGCATTTGTGGTCACCAACCCCAAATTTTTCGGCATCGATTATGAATTTGAACTCTCCGATGAATTGGTGACTCAGTTAAAGCTGGAGGCGGCCGACGACGCGTTGGTATTGACCATTGTCAATATCCCTCAGGAAGATCCCGGCAAAATGACCACCAATTTGTTAGGGCCCATTGTGATTAATCAAAGCCTGCGCAAAGCCATGCAGGTCGTTCTGAGCGATACGGGATACAGTACCAAGGCCAGACTAATCCCGGATGAGTTGCTGCAGCCATCATCCTCTGCGGCTTCCAGGACCGCCTCGGAAAAAGGGGACTAGCGCCATGCTGGTACTGACCCGGAAGACCGGACAGAAAATCATTATTGCCAACGAAATCGAAGTGACCATTCTGGAAACCAAGGGGGATTCGGTCAAGTTAGGTATTCAGGCGCCCAAGCATATTGCCATTTATCGTGAAGAAATTTACGAGGAAATCAAGAAGGCTAATTTGCAAGCCACCGAACAGGCCCAGGCCAGCGCGCTCAACGAGGCGGTCAGCCTGCTGAAACCGAGCGCTACCAAGCAGGACATCTAATTGATGGCCTACCTCTCCTATATCCAGCCGGCACGGGATCTGTTTTACAAGCAATATGACGCGTCGAGTGCTGAGGAAGCCTTGCAGCCTTATATGGACACCCCCAAAAGTCTGGAAGAAAAGCGGGCGGTGTATGAATTGATGGGTCTGATTTTACGCAGCCAGAAAAAATACAGTCATGCGGCCCGGCTGTACGAAAAAATTCAGGACTATTATCAGGCCGGATACTGTGCCTTGCTGCAAGGTAACTTGCCGGAAGTTCAGCAGCAATGGAGCAAGCTGTTAAACCTCCGGCAAAACCATTGGTGTGTGCATTTTTACGGCATGGTAACCCAGCAGTTGCGCACGTACCCGACCCTGTTTCAAATTCGCAACCATATTGAAAGCGACATTGCGAACCTGATTGCGGCCGGGCGGGTGGATTACCTGGAGAATCTGCTGAGCTATGTTGAATT
>JAJQJM010000125.1 GCA_021323475.1 Vampirovibrio sp. | reverse complement strand
ATAACGGGTCCCGGCAAAACGAGGAGAACCGGATACTTGCATAATAGCCAACTTATTCCAGAAAGTTTATAAAGGTGAATAGAACAAACACACTCTACCGTAAAAATTGCTCGAACCCAACCCTTAGGGCTGGCTCAAGTCATTAATCTCTGGAATGCGGTGGCAGTAACCGATGTGACCCGGTAAATACTCGATGCCTTCCGGCACTACTTGTTTGCATTTCTCAACCACGTACGGGCAGCGGGTGTGGAAGCGGCATCCGCTGGGAGGATTGGCCGGATTCGGCAAATCACCCTGCAACAGAATCCGCTGACTGTGATCCACCGTCGGATCCGGCACCGGAATGGCCGATAGCAAGGCTTTGGTGTAAGGATGCAGGGGCCGCTTGTACAAGTCCGATGCCGGGGCAATTTCTGCAATTTTACCCAGATACATCACCGCCACCCGGTCACTGATATACTCCACCACGCTCAGGTTATGGGCAATAAACATGTAGGTTAAATTGAAGGATTTTTTCAAGTCGTCCAACAGGTTTAAAATTTGGGCCTGAATGGATACATCCAGCGCACTCACCGGCTCATCCGCCACAATAAAACGGGGATTCAGGGCAATGGCCCTGGCAATTCCTACCCGTTGGCGCTGCCCGCCGGAAAATTCATGCGGGTACCGACGGTAGGCATCTTTCGGAAGGCCCACCATATCCAACAACTCATAGACCCGTTGCTCCCTGGCTTTACCTTTATAAAGCCCGTGTACCTGCAAGGGCTCCGCCACGGTTTCCCCAATTGTCATCCGGGGGTCCAGGCTGGAATAGGGATTCTGGAAAATAATCTGCATATCCCGCCGCAAGGGGCGCAACTGGGCGTTATTCAAGCCCACCAAATCCACGTCATCCAGGTATACATGGCCGGCTGTCGGGCGTAGCAACTGCAAAATACTGCGGCCCAGCGTGGATTTACCGCAACCGGACTCGCCCACCACACCCAACGTCTCGCCCTGGTAAATGGTCAGGTTGATATCGGTAACGGCCTGCACTTCGCCCACTTTGCGGTTAAAAAACCCTTTGTGGATGGGAAAGTGCTTGGTCACGCCCTCCAGCCGAATCAACGGCTTATCGGCAGTTGTCTCGGGCTGGCCTTCCTGAATCATCGGTGTCGTACTCATAGGACTATTCTACCCGATTTATCGGGTCGTGCTGCAAGCCCACCCGTCAAACACACGGCATTGCCGCAAACCGCCCGTTTAATGCACCGCTTCTGAATAGCAAGCGTGAAAACGTCTTAGCCCATGCCCAACGTTTTGGAAGCGCCCTTTCGAGCGCGTTCGGCATACGTCAACGCATTGTCCCCTGTGCTTAGCGGGATGGGCTGCAACCGGAACGACTGGCTCGACGGATCGTAATCCACCGTAATCCGGGCGTTTTCAATCCCCACCAGCCGAGGATCGTAAATCAGATCGCCCAGAACCTTTTTTCGGACGAAGCGCTCGAAATTATTGCCGACATCCCGCGCGCCGCCCTGCAACGGTAACTCTTCCTTGGATTCATTTAGTCGGGCTTCATTTAAACGCAAGCTGCCCAGTCGCATCAGGGCATCAGCGTCTTCACCGGGCTGGGCGCAAGCGGCGGATAAGTCCACCAGACGCTTGCGGGCGCGATCCGACAAGTGGACTTCCAGATTATTATCCTTGAGGAAGGAAACTTGATTCATTTCCCGCAGGCGAATGTCCAGAATCTCGGACACGTTCCGTTGGGTCAGCGGACTGAAGGGAATCACATAATCAAGACGCCCCAATTGCTCGGGCCGGAAGGCCGAACGCTCTCCCTCCGGGTTCCGGGTCAGGAGGCTACGAACTTGCGTTTCCAGTTCCCGAGCCGCCAGTTGAGGGTCTTTTGCAGCCGCACCGGGCGCATTCATCGCCCGGCGATGCTGACGGATTTGCTCGGTAATCAGCTCGTTATTCAAGTTACTGGTCAGGATGACAATGGTGTTGCGGAAGCTGACCGGCTGCCCCTGGTTATCCATCAGCTGGCCCTTGTCCAGAATTTGCAGCAGCAGGTTACGAACGCTGGGGTGGGCCTTTTCAATTTCATCGAACACGATAACGGAATTGGGCTTTTTCCGCACCTGATCCACCAGACCACCGTCATCATAGCCCACATAGCCGGGCGATGCCCCCGTCAAGCGGTTTACGCCATCCTCTCCCGAACATTCGGACATATCGAAACGCAGGATATTGCCGTCCATAAACTCCTTGGCAATGACTTCGGACACTCTTGTTTTGCCGACCCCAGTCGGTCCGGGCAGTAGCATGCTGACAATCGGCTTATCCTGAACATCCCCGGAAATCTGCCGGACCGCAATTTCCCGTAACGCTTCCTCAATAATCGATAGCGCCTCCGGCTGTCCCACAATGTGGCGGGATAATATGTCTTTCGAATGGCGCAACCGGGTTAATTCATCCTGGCTAAGCACCCCGATCTTTTCACCGGTCAAAATGGCCAGCGCTTGCCGCACATGCTTATCCTGAACCACCGCATGACCCGATTTGGCGGGCTCGACATTCGAGTTGCCAATCTCATCTTTCAGCGCCTTGATTTCCCGGCCGATTTCGCTCATTTGCCTTACGAACCGGCCCTTCATGGTTTTCTGGTTTTGCAAGGTGTCTAACCATAGCTCTTTCCGCTGCAAGGTATCCTTCAGCACCGATAGCTCCAGTGGAGTGCCTGTCGCCAGCGAGGCGGACAGTCCCATCAGATCGACCGCGCGCCGCATGGCGTTTTCCGGCCATTTGGCACTGGCCTGCTTCAAAATGCTTTCCAGTAACTCCGGCTGAATCTCAACGCCCATATCCTGCTGTATTTGCAGGGCATTCCGCCCCAGAATGGTCAGTTTCTCCTCATTGGAGAAAGGCGGTAGATCCAGGTTATGAAAACGCCCCAAAAACGCTTGATCTTTGCGCAATGATGACTTCCGCCAGTCTTCCGGCGTGGTGGCGCCCACAAAGGTCAGGTTTTTCTTTTCCAGAATGCCCGAAGACTTCATGATATCCAGCAATTGGGCACCGTCATCCCCGCTCAACATATGGATTTCATCCATAAACACAATCACCTTGCGCTTGGGATTATCCGTTAAATAGCGGTTCAACTGGTCGAACACTTCTTTGGAAACTTTCTCCAACTCACCCCGAAACTGTGCATTCCCCATCATTCGCCCTAAATCCAGTTGCACCATTTGAGTGCCCTGCATCTCCTTGGGAATGTCATCGGCCGCAATGCGCTGGGCCAATCCCAGCACCGCGTAGGTCTTGCCTTCCCCGGAGCCGGCGTTTAACAGAAGATTGGTGCGGTTGGTCCCGCTGTTAATCATCGCCAGCATGCGATCCGTCGCCTCCCGGCGCATCAGCACTTCCGGCAAGCGGTTCTGCATCCCCTGCCGTACCAGGTTGGTTCCGTTTTTCATCAGCGCGGGACAGGTTTTCTCAAACTGCTCCATCCTTTCCAGGCGCTTGTCCTGGGCTTCTTCCGCCAGTTCGGATAAAATCCGGCCGACATGGGTATACGCTTCCGGAACCACGTCCGGTGCGATGTCCATTTCCTCTTCATTGGTCTTGGCTCGCAAAAATTGCACGAACGCGCCAATAGAGAAATCCATCCGTCCCGGCTCCGTCATGAACGATGTCAGAATATTCCGGGTCTGCTGGGCCGCCTGCTCGACGTCCGTTTCATTCGTCGGCCTGGGCAGCGCAGTCAGTTTGCGATGGGCGCTTTCCAGCACTCCCGCCAGATGGGCTTTATCCAGTTTTTTGCGCTGTTCCGGCGGCACCAATGCATTCAGTGATTCCAGATTTCTGCCGGTCGGCGCGTTTTTGAGATTGCCGCGCTGCTTTCGGTTGACCGCCACCTCCCGGCTGGCCATCTCCACCCCTTTGGCCACAATGGAAGACAACGGCCCCGGCTGAAACTGGTCGAAAAAGCGGTTTTTCTGGTTACCGGAGCCCATTTCCACCCATTTATACAGGGTGGGCGATTTTTCCTTGAGTTCATCAAACAAGTCCGGCGCCTGGGTGCTGCTCCCTGCATCATTATCCGTATCCATATCCATATCCGACAGATCAGGAGGACCCGGAGGAGCCAGGTGCGCATCCTCTATCCGTTGACGAGCCCCGCGAGACAACCCACTCAGCATATCATCCTGCTCACGCCGCAATACTTCGCCCACAAAGCGTTTACCCAGGTCATCGGTTCCCAGATTTAACGATAACATGGCGTCTAATGCCCCCCGAAGCGAGGAATGAAGCGGCAACTGCTGGGGCGGTATGACCTGATCCTGGAAAACCACATGTTGATGCAACCGAGTGACCAGGGGCCGCAGTTGGCGGGCCACTTCCATCGGTGCAAGACCGCTCCCCGGCATTAAGGCATTCGCCAAACCGGTAGCCGTTTCCCGCTGTTCACGGCTCACGGTTTTAGCCCGACGACCGGGCTGCACTTGCCACTGGCTCAACTCATCCAGCAGACTGACCATCGCGGCCAGCGCATGCTGTGGTTTCACTTCGGCAGCGCCCGTGCTTGCCGCCGTCTCTTTTGCTTTTGCCATAACCTGTTGCAGCAGGGGCGGAAGTCCGTTTATCCGCTGATCGTCATCACCCGTTACAGACTGGGGGCCGCCGGAAAATTGGACACCCTGGCTATGCCGCAATACAAAACTGTCTTTCACCACTGGAGAAAAAAGCCCAGGCCGACTTGAACCGCCAAAAGCGGAACCGGCTGGATGGAAAGGACGTGCCTGCGTTTTTTTCACCGGATTTACCGCTGGAAACATAATATTCATAGGCGGATAGCTCCTTTTCCCAGTCTTTGAGTCACTAAACCCTCAACGGAAACAGCAATAGTTTGTCCAAATTCTTCACGGTAATTTCACAAACCCACTAGGTGCCCTATATTCCGATGTTCAAGAACACCGAATATAACGACCATCATCTGTCAGGGCGTTAAAATGCCCCGATTAACGTCATTGTCCACCCACTTGCACCCGGACAATAACACCATGCGAGTATCCTGCAAATTGGTTTAAAAAAGCAAGTAAATTATATTGGACTCTACAATACAGCATAAATTCACTACAATAGAACCATAGAATCATCTGCTGAAATCGAGAGGGGAAAGACACGCATGTCTTCGACTGACAATTCTTTGTCGCACTATCCGACCATTCGCAAAGACGCCGCCACGCAGTCCTGCAACATGCCGGATTATGACGCGCTGTACCACGATTTTTCCTGGCAACGCTTTGCGGAGCAGGAACTTCGACTGCCTCGCGAAAACGGGGTTAATAAAGCCACGGTCTGCATTGACGGACACCCTCCCGAGGTGATGGAGCGCAAGGCATTAATCTGGCTCAGCGCGGACGGCAAGCAGGAACACTACACCTTTACCGATTTAAAGCGGGAAACCAGCAAATTTGCCAACGCGCTAAAAAGCATGGGCGTTCAAAAGGGCGACCGGGTATTTGTTTACCTGGAGCGGATCCCGGAAATCTTCATCGCCCTGTTCGGCGCATTGAAGCTGGGCGCCGTGGTAGGGCCATTGTTCTCCGCTTTTGGACCGGAAGCGATTAAAGATCGCCTGGAAGACAGCGGCGCCGTGTTGGTTGTTACCAGCCCAGAACTGAAAGAGCGCCTGGATACGATTCGACCGGAGTTGCCGGCGCTGAAGCACGTCATCATTGTGGATCGCAAGCACAGCCTAGCCCATCCGCTTCAAGCGCATGAGGTGCTTTATACGGACGTGATGGCCAAGGCATCCCCGCAATTTGAAGCCCCATACACCGACCCGGACGATTATTCGATTATCCATTACACGTCGGGCACCACCGGCAAGCCCAAGGGGGCAGTCCACCGGCATGCGGCGGTAATCGCTCATGCCGCCACCACGCAATACATTCTGGACTTGAGACCGGAAAGCGACATTTACTGGTGCACCGCCGATCCCGGTTGGGTCACCGGTACTTCCTACGGGATGTTCGGCCCCTGGGCGCTTGGCGCCACCATTCTGGTATATGAAGGCGGCTTTAAGGTCGAAGACTGGTACCGTATTATTCAGGAGCATAAGGTCACCGTTTGGTACACAGCGCCTACGGCCATTCGCATGTTAATGAAAGCCGGGGAGGACGTGGCCAAACAATTCGATTTCTCCTCGCTAAGGCATTTGTGCAGCGTGGGAGAGCCCTTGAACCCCGAAGCGGTGGTTTGGGGGCAGAAGGTGTTCAACCATGTCTTCCACGATACCTGGTGGCAAACCGAAACCGGGGCCATGCACATTTGCAACTATCCCTGCATGCCGGTTAAGCCGGGCTCCATGGGCAAGCCGTTCCCCGGTGTGGTGGCGGGCATTCTGGATGAGGAATGGAACCCGTTGCCGCCGGGCGAGGAAGGGCACTTGGCCGTTCGCCCCGAAGCACCGTCTATTTTTCGTACCTACTGGCATAAAGAGGAATTGTATAACTCCAAGTTCCGCAACGGCTGGTACATTACCGGCGACCGGGCGCGGATGGACGAGGACGGTTATTACTGGTTCATCGGCCGGGCGGATGATGTCATCAATACCGCCGGGCATTTGGTCGGCCCGTTTGAAGTGGAGAGCGCCCTGATCGAGCATCCCGCCGTGGCGGAAGCCGGGGTTATCGGCAAACCGGACCCGGAACGGCTGGAAATTGTGAAAGCGTTTATCTCGTTGAAAGCCGGGTTTGAACCTTCCGCCGAACTGGAAAAGGAAATCAAGAACTTCGTGCGCACCCGCTTAGCGGCCCATGCCTACCCACGGGAAATCGAGTTCCTGGCGGGCCTGCCCAAAACCCGCAGCGGTAAAATTATGCGCCGCCTGCTGAAAGCCCGTGAACTGGGCCTGCCGGAAGGCGATACGTCTACTTTGGAAGATTAATAGCCGACACACTGTCAAACAATCGCCTCATTCCTGCCGCGTCGGGGATGAGGCGATTGTGTATGGCAGTCGGCGGTTATGGTTTTTTCGCCTGCCGACTTTGCTCGTACGAATTCAAGGCCGCGTCCAAGTCGGCATCGCTTTCAACGGGCTGATGCCAGCGTTCGGAAAAATAGCGGCAAAAGGCGTCTTTCAACATCCGGTGCGCATCCGTAAAAAAGCCGGAGCGACGCTCCTGGTAAGCCCGCAGCAATTCCGCCTCTTCTGCCGTTAAACGAGCCCCTTGCAGCATACCGGCATCCGAAGACACCGCTTCGTCTTCTTCTGTTTCCGCCACATATCGACCCGGCTTGTACACGGGTTGATCGCTGATTACGATAGTCCCGGCAATCAAGTCGCCAAAACGCTTTTCCCGGCGATTAAACATCATGCACAGCAGCCCGATGCCGGAGGCATACACATCCAACACTCGCAGCAGGTTACGACCGAATGCCTCCCAAAAGCCAATGGGTTGCCCATTCTCCCGCACCACCCGGATATTAAATACGCTCTTGCCCACCGTTTTACCGTTCCATAACCATTCCTGAAACAGGTTAAACCCAAAGAAGATGATAAATACGGCCAGCGGGGTACCGGTTTTGCTGACTTCCGGAGCGGCCTGGGTATACGCTAAAACAGTGAAAACGCCCATTGCCAAGCCCATCAGGGTAAACATCAAAATCATGTCGATGCCATACGCAAATACCCGGCTGGCCAGTCCGGCAAGCTCCACCTTGAGATGCACGTTCTCGGCGGTTTCAATGGTGTATATGGATCGAAATTCCATGACCTCTCCCTCTGCCTGGCAGGCTTGCCAAAAGACGAGCCATAACCGATAGTAGGGAATAGCGGATAGAAAGGCAAGCTGCGCGGAAAAGAGTTTTGCATGACTGCCAGACAATGGTTGCAAGAACAGGAGCCGAAATGGGAGCGCTTGGAAGCGCTGCTGAAGCGCTCCAGCCATTCCCTCTCTGCGTTGCAGCCCGCTGAACTGAGGGAGTTGGGCCTGCTCTACCGGGGAACCGTCAATGATTTATCTCGGGTGCAATCCGTACCGGAATTCCAGCATTTGGAGCCCTACCTGAACAATCTGGTACAGCGCTGCCATGGCCGGGTGTATGAGCGCCCAGCCGCCACCTGGCGGGATGTGGCCCGGTTTTTTCTGGTGGATTTTCCCCGCTGTTTTCGCAGGCATTGGCAACTCATCGGGCTGGCGTTCCTGGTGTTTGCGATTGGCTCAGTCATTGCCATTGCCACAGTCCACTACAATCCGGATACGGAAACCTATTTTTTACCGCAGGGCATTATCAATCAACTGGACCGGGGCGTGTTGTGGACGGATGCCCGGCAGGCGGCGCCTTCGGAATCCAGCTTCCTGATGACCAATAACATTCGGGTTGCCATTAACGCCTTTGCCTTTGGGGCGCTGTTCGGCGTGGGCACGTTGTTACTGCTGTTTCATAACGGGTTATTCGCCTTTGGTGGGCCACTGCAAGTGTGTATGGAACATGGCATGGGGTTTCGGTTGATTAATTTCATGGTGGCGCACGGTGTCATTGAACTCACCACCATTTTTATTGCCGGTGGTGCAGGCATGCTGATTGGCTTTTCCATTCTATTTCCCGGCGATCTGCCCCGCTGGGAGGCCGTCAAGCAGAAAAGCCGCGAGGCGCTGATTTTAATTATGGGTTGCTTTCCACTGTTGGTACTGGCCGGGTTGATTGAAGGACTGGTTTCCCTCAATCAGCAAGTAGACACCCCAACCCGCCTGGCAGTGGCCGTAATGTCCGGGATTTTTCTTATCGCCTATCTGGGCTTTTCAGGACAAAAAGCCATCCATCCAGCAACGCAAGCCGCCACGCAAAATAATCCTTAGAATGACCTTTGCCTTGGGCTCACCAGAGAAGCGCCCACCTTTACATTGATCTGGCCCTAGTTAAAAACACTCCGATACATGGTCAGCGACGCCGCATTGGCGCTTCTAACACCGATTGTGCCTGTTTTGATCTCACCCCAACAAGGTGCTGGTGCATCCCAACACATGTGGAGTTGCATTTGATCATCCCCCTCCAGATTAGGCCCCGCCGCGCCATTCCAGTCAATGGCAAATCCATTGGAACCATAGGGGGCGGCTATAATAACGTCATCCAGGCCAATAATCTTTGCGCCATTGTGCAATAGCAGTCCCGGCATGCCAGCCTCCACACTGGTACCTCCGTCCAATACCTGAGTCCAACACCCCTGTGTTTGCGCGTTACCGGAACACACCTTAACCGCGTTCATGCCATTTAACAGGTAACTACCGTTCAGGCTGCCCCCGGGTACGATATTACCCTGTGTCCAATTGTTCGTAAACACTGCCTGTAAACTGGAAATCGTCTCTTTTAAAACGGCTTGCTTTTGAGCATTTTGAGACGTGTACAGCACCTTTGGAATGGTAAATGTCGCAATAACCCCTAAAATTGCCAGGCTGACTAATAGCTCAGCTAATGTAAAACCAGCTTTAGGATTGAATAAACCAGTCATCGTCAATAATCACTTGGGTCAACATGAGTTCTGTTATCGGCCTGCCTCTAAAAAACTTTAAGGTCAGCCCGTCAAGACTATTTTTACTCTACGGAACCCGTGGCTTGGCATAGCAAGCAGAGTGCCTCTATCAGCTATTTCCTCGCCTCTAATAGTTGAGCTAAGCCGTTTTGGCGGTTTCGCTGATGATTTTGAGCAGGTGGGTAAACAGTTCGCGCAGGAACTCGACCTGACCCTCGCCGGTCATGCCCAGCAGTTTCACAATCAGTACCGGCAAGCTGCCCTGCTTGGAAGTAACTCCCGGCACCCAGCGGGCTTTTTTGCCGATATCCACCGGCAATTGCTTTTGCAAATACAGCCATTCCTGAAGCGTATAGGGCACCGTAATCCGCAGGGATTCATCATCGGCGCGCACTTGCGGAATTTTGAGTTCGGTGGCCATAATCCGCAAACGCACCAGATTCATGAGCATTTGCGTTTCCTTGGGAATGTCGCCGAAGCGATCTTTCCATTCCGCCTGGATGATTTCGATGGCAAGTTCGCTGTCCACACTGGCCAAACGCTTGTATTCCATCAGCTTCACATCG
>JAJQJM010000124.1 GCA_021323475.1 Vampirovibrio sp. | reverse complement strand
GGGTCGGAGTTGGAGTGGGAGTCGGTGTTGGGGTAGGAGTTGGAGTTGGAGTTGGGGTAGGGGTTGGGGTTGGGGTTGGGGTAGGAGTGGGTGTCGGAGTTGGGGGATGTTGCTGGCTGAAGTATTGCAATAGCTGCCGCATAAAGCTAAGCAGCACCTGGAAAAATATGGCGGAGCTGATGCTCGGCTGGTATGGAGCAGGGCGACGATACGATTGCGTATTCAACAGACTGGCCTGATTACTGAAAGGGCTGGCAGCCTGAAATGTTCTTTGATTCAATGCTTGGCTCTGAAAATTTGGGACGCCAAAATTACCGCCCAGATTCATCATGATCACAATCCTCTCGATATTGGGGGGATATACTATATATAAAAATTTGTATGTTTTTATATTGCGTATTTGTACAAATATAGAAATATTTGTTTACATTTAGACCAAATCGAGCAATAAACCCTGATGAAGAGCTAGGATTCACTGCGCCCATTTCAAAGGCAGCAACCGCAAGCAGAACTTCCCCATCGTTCCCCAACAACTTTGTTACACGTGATGTTGCCCACTTAAATACCCGCCCAGGTAAACAAGTCTTGCGTTCCCGACTCAACGCCACCGCTCGGCATCCATCGTTATTCAACACGTTAGTGCGGTATCATCATTCCCCGGCAGGCAGTGCCGCTCCATCGCAAAGTTGGCTGGCAACGCGGAATAGCGTCAGGGGAACCAGGTTATCTTGCGGCTCAAAGCAGATTCCCCTTTGTGCGAAGCTGATAGAGAGAGAAATTAACCAGCATCAATCGATGCCGGGAAAACAGCGAAAGCAAGGCCAGGAAGGAAGCAAGGAGGCTTCGCTTTTGAATCGCCTGGTTTACTTACCGAAAAACTCCGGGGGTAACCCGCCCTTGGGGAAACCCGGCGGCAACTTCATACCGGGCGGCAGCTTGGGCATCTTTCCGCCGGGCATTTTCGGGAAACCCGCAGGCATACCGGGCATTCCCGGCATTCCGGGAAAACCGCCACCGGCTCCGGCGCCACCCATTAACTCTTCCAACCCGTCTTTTTTCTTTTTACGGGCGCTGCGAGGCATCTTCAGCCCACCCATCGGGCCGGGCATGGCCTCTTTTTTCATGCCGTCCGTCATGCGGGTCAGCTGTTTCATAATCATGCGCATCTGCTCAAACTGAGTCAGGAATTGGGCGATTTCCGCTTCCGGCAGGCCGCATCCCTTGGCGATCCGGTTCCGGCGGCTTTCATTGATCGCCTCCGGCTTCTGGCGCTCAGCGGCCGTCATGCTTTGAATAATGACTTCCACCTTTTTAAGCTGCCCTTCTCCGCTGTGGGAAATCATTTCCCGCATTTCCTTGGTCAGGCCCGGTATGGGCAACATACCCAGGATTTGATCCATTGAGCCCAGCATTTTAAAGGACTTCTGGATTTTCATGAAATCATCCAGCGAGAAGGAATCCTTGCGCATTTTCTCTTCCATGCGCTGGGCTTCTTCCAGGTCGAACGCCTCCTGCGCCCGCTCTACCAGCGAAATCACATCGCCCATCCCCAGAATGCGGGTGGCCATCCGCTCCGGGTGGAACACTTCCAGGCCGGAAAGCTTCTCGCTGGTGCCGATTAACTTAATAGGCTTACCGGTCACTTCCACCACGGAAAGGGCCGCCCCGCCCCGCGCATCGCCGTCCAGCTTGGTCACCACAATGCCGGTCACATCCAGTTGGGAGTTAAACGTTTCCGCCACGGCCACCGCTTCCTGACCGGTCATGGCGTCAATCACCAGCAGCTTTTCCTGCGGCTCCAGCACCCGCTCCACCAGCAGCAGTTCGGCCATCATGTCGGTATCAATCTGCAAACGGCCCGCCGTATCCACGATGACCGTATCGAAGCCTTCCGCCTTGGCTTTCTCCACGCCGGAACGGGCGATTTCCAGCACCTCTTTGGAGCCTTCAATGGTGTGCACCGGAATATCGATTTCCTTGCCCAGGGTCATCAACTGCTGAATGGCCGCCGGACGGTACACATCCGCCGCTACCAGCAAGGTTTTACGGCCGTCTTTGCGCAACTTGAGCGCCAACTTGCCGCAAGTCGTGGTTTTACCGGAGCCCTGCAAACCAAACAGTACAATAATGTTCGGCTTTCCGCTCAGGTTAATCTCTTTGCTTTCGCCACCCAGCAGGGCTACCAGCTCATCATGCACAATTTTAATCATCTGCTGGCCGGGCTCAACGCTTTTCAGCACGTCTTCGCCCACCGCGCGGTCTTTCACGCGGGAGATAAACGCCTTAATCACCCGCAGGCTGACATCCGCCTCCAGCAGCGCTCGGCGAACCTCCCGCAGGGCGTCCTCCATGTTGTCTTCCGTCAGTTGACGATCGCCTTTGAAATTGGCGAATACATCCTGCAAGCGTTCCGAAAGCTGATCAAACATCCGTCATCAAGTCCTACTATTCAAGTCTGGAAATCCATACTCTGTCTGGGGTGGAGGCCGCGCCATCAAGGCGCAAAGTTGTCATTATCCAGGGCCCGCATCCAGCGAGTGACGTTGCTATGATCCTACCGATCCACCCCGCCTGTCAAACCAAATTCCAAAGCGGCAAGCCCTTGCCGGATATTTCAGAACGGCTCAGCGTCCAGCTGGGTTTTCATTACCGTAATCCGGTAAGCCCCAAAGCGCTTCTGCAAGAGCGTATGCATCACCCACACATCCGCTACCATAAAGGCAGTTGCGCCAAGTCCGAGAATGAGGAAAAACAAAAAATCGCTTTCCTGTGCCCAAGTCACGATTGAGTAATTAAACACAGGTCCAACCACTGCCGTAACGAGGGCTAATCGCCATGCAAAAGCCCACCATACCCGCAGAGAAAGTATCCAGTTCGGTCTAACTTCCGTTTCACTCCTGGCCATACTCTATCCACTCCTCTGCCTGCTCAAAATCCCAAATCTGCAGTTCTTTTTTCAAATAAGGCGTCGATAAATTCGCGGGCGTGGAAATCCTTCAGGTCATCAATGCCCTCGCCGACGCCAACCATCTTGACCGGCAGCTTGTATTCCTTGGCGATGGTTAAAATAACGCCACCCTTGGCGGAACCGTCCAGCTTGGTAAGCACCACCCCGGACAAGTCCACGGTTTCCTTGAATACGCTGGCCTGTTTCAGGGCATTCTGGCCCGTGGTGGCATCCAGAACCAGCAGGGATTCCATATTCGCCCCTTCCGGCATGCCCTGATCAATCACTTTACGCACCTTACGCAACTCTTCCATCAGGTTGAACTTGTTCTGCAAGCGACCGGCGGTATCCAGCAGGACGACCTCCGCGCCGCTTTCACGGGCCTGCTTCAAGGCTTCAAACATCACCGCCGCCGGGTCTTTCGTATCTCCAGCACCGATAAACGCCGCGCCCGCCCGTTGCGCCCAGACTTCCAGCTGCTCTTCCGCCGCCGCGCGGAATGTGTCTCCGGCACCAATGACCACCCGTTTACCGTCTTTTATGAACCGGTTGGCCAATTTCCCGATAAACGTGGTTTTTCCGGCCCCGTTAACCCCCACCACCAGGTATACATTCATCGTACCCGGCTTGTAAACCAACTGGTTCGCCTGCTCATAGGGCGTCAGGATATCCGCGAACTCCTGCTTCAGAAATTCCATCAGCTTTTCAGACGTGCCCAGCTCGTCCTTCCGCTTGCGAATGCGATCGGTAATCGCAGTAGCCGTATCCAGGCCAACATCGGCGCGAATCAGCACTTCCTCGATCTCGTCAATGACATCGTCATTGATTTCGGATTCTTTCAACAGCCCGAAAATCTTGCCCACAATGGATTTGCCCGTTAAGGACACCGCCGCTTTCAGCCCGGCAAAAGCCCCTTTGGATTCTTGCGACAGGCTGGAATCTTCTGGCGGGGGAATTTGCTCAGCCGCCGGGGGCTGAGTTGACTCCACTGCTGTAGACTCCGTCTTGGAAGCCTCTTGAGTCGGGGTTTCCGCTGTTTTTTTACCGAACCATTTGAACATCGCAGCGCTCTTTGTTGAATCGCACTTCCGTTACAGGTTAGACGGGATACACACCTTGCATGGACTTGCCGGTTTCCGTAGACAACTCGCCGGCCAAACCGCCCAATACGCCATTCACCAGCTTGTAGCTTTCCTCGCCGGAGAATTGCTTGGCCAAATCCACGGCCTCGTTAATGGAAACTCTAAGATCCACCTCGGGCAGGTACTTCATTTCCGCCGCCGCAATGCGCAGCAGGTAAGCATCCATCCGAATCAAGCGGTCCATGCGCCAGTCTTCCATATGATTGTTCAGCATATCATCCAGTGCTGCCTGATTTTCGGCCACCAGGGTCATCAGCTTCAGCGCGTATTCTTGCACGTCAGCCGCCTGCAGCAATGCCACCAACTCGGGGATGCGTAGGGCCTCAAACAGATATTCCGCGCTTTCCAGGCACTTCTCGATTTTTTCCACCATATCACGGGTGGTGGGAATCGGCACCGGCTTGACCTGGGCTTCCATCGGAGTTTCCAGGTTGCTGGGATGCTCCATTTCATATTCCAGCAGGTAACGGCTCACCTCAGCCAGTTGATCGGCGGCGGTGCGAATCTGAAATTCAGCCTCGCCGGATAACGCGCGAACGGAGGACAGCACCAACGTCTGGATGGATTCCCGCTGCAATTGGGCTCTATCAATCGTGCCATTGCCCTGCTTATCCATTTGGAACAGGGTCAGAAGGGCTAATTCTCTGGCAGCGCGTCGGGCATTCATGGTAAAGGCATCCTATCACAAACAGGGTAAGGGAAAGAGCAAAATATCGCGGATATGGGAACCGCCTGTGTATTTTTCAAAGGGGAAAAACGTTATTTTAACTAGAACACCACAAACAACACCGTAAAGAAAGTGTTGACAACCCGCCTCGACTGTTTTCTACTAGGCAGGTCTTATGGAACACCTCGATTGCAGGCTGAATCGTACCGACATCAGTCTGGAAAAGAATAAATTTGAGCCATTATAAGTACCTGACAATTTTAATGCAAGCTTTTACTTTTCATTTAGTGAGCCCCGCAATCTGAAATCGCTTTTACATGACTATTGCCGCTTTTTCATCACCAACTGCCACGTTCCAGGGATCGATCCATCCCACACACCCGATTAACCGAAAGCCAAAGCTACAGACCAATCTCATCCACTTCGGCAGACTGGCTGACACCTACGCCATCGACAACCGAATCCCCAACGATGTGTACAATCTGTTTTTGAAGGCGCCAAAAAACGAACTGCACGTGCACCAGGGCGGTTCCTCCAGCGTGGAATTCCTGATTTACAAATTGCGGGAAGCCATTGAGAAAGGCGAAATCGATACCCTGCCGCTCTACCATCCCAACGGGCAGGTGGAAATCGTCAACCTGAAGACCGACGCCGAGGGAAAACCGCTTAATCCGGAGCAGTCCCGTGCGGTGCGGGATCGGGTGCTGACCCTGGACAACATGCGGAACTATTACCGCTTCCAGTTGGAGATGGATGACCACCGCAACTATATGGACAGCAAGGACATTGCGGAAACCACCGCCCAGCGGCGTCCGGGAAAAGAAATCATCTCGGCCAAAGAATCGGCCCAGCTCCAAAAACAGAAAGAGCAGGGGCTGACGGCTTACCGGGAAACGTCCAAAAAGATTAATCCTTACGTCAAGAACAACCCGGCGGCCTATTTGCTGGCCAATGATTACGCCAAAAACCTGGCCCTGGAAAACGTACGCTATTCGGAATACCGCATCAGCCCATCCGGTAACGGCCTGGGTGGCGCCAACGGCAGCAACATCGAAGAAGTGCTGTCCGCTGTGGATCGGGGCTTTAAAGATGCGCAAGCGCAATTGAACCAGCGAACCTATCCGTTTGACTACGGCTTGCTGGTATTGTTTGAGCGCCAGAACCGAAGCAAGGACGAACCGCCGGAAACCAAGGTCAATCGGGCCGTTCAACTGGCTAAAGACGTGGTGCGCCTGAAAAAAGAAGGCAAGTACAACATTGTGGGTGTGGACTTGGCCGGAGACGAAGCCAATAACCCGGTCACCGAGTTTAAGGCCGCCTTCGACGTCATCAAGGAATACAACCGAACCGCCAAACCGGACGCTCGACTGGGCATCACCATCCACGCCGGGGAAACGGCGCATTCCAAGAATCCGTCCAAGCAAATTGACCTGCAAGGGTTTGAGTCGATTGCAAAGGCTATTGAGATTGCCCATGACGCCAACACGCCGGTCCGGATTGGTCACGGCTTGCAGGTGGTCAACAGTTCCCCCGCATTGCGCAAAGCCTTTGAGACGTACCGCATGTTTCCGTCGGATTGGGAAAAGCGGATCGATAAGAAAGCCCTATTACAAGCCAGCCCCCTGTTAAAGCAGATTGTCGACCGTAAAATCGTGCTGGAAATGTGCCCCAAGAGCAACCTGCAAACCTATGGCATCCATCCGGGCTTTCCAGACAACCAGTTTGAAGTCAACCGCGACGAGTATTCGGCCAAGGCGTACAGCCGTCATCCGGCGGTGTTCTTGTCCCGTTTAGGGGTTAAAGTCGCTATCAGTAGCGATAACCGCACCATTTCCAATACGGACGTCACCAATGAGTTCGTAAAACTCTACAAATATGCCGGGCTGACGTATCAGGACTTCAAAAAAATGGTCATGAACGGCTTTGAGGGCGCTTTCATTGCAGATCGCAAGAAGAAAGAAGAGTTGATTGAAGCGGTGAAGCTTGATTTCAGCAAAATGGAAAAAGTTCCGGCCCGTCTGCGCACCATTGCCAAAATGGGCGGCCAACTAGGATGGCGCTCCCGCTGGACGCTGTTCAAGGAAACATGGACCACTAAATTGTCCAATCTCTATACCCGTGTCAGCCAATGGTTTACCAATTTGTACCGGCGGATTTTCAGGCGCGGTAATTCTTCCCAAGCCGCTAATTAAACCTACTGCTTGCCGTCCGTGTAGATTGAGCGTTTTTAGCCGGGTTTAAATTTATACACAGGCGCCGGTGCGAGACAGGATCAGATCCACGGCCTGGGGTAAATCATCGCAGATGAAGTGGGGCTGCTGTTCCAACACCTGATATTTACCGGCCAGCACCCGCTCTCCGTAACCGGTTTTCAGCAATACGCTCTGGCAACCGGCATTATACCCAAAGGCCACATCGCTGGCCTTATCGCCCAGCACGTAGGAACGGCTCAAATCAATCTGGGGAAATTGCTGGACGGCCTCCTTGATCATGCCCGGTTCCGGTTTGCGGCAACCACATTCAACGGCAAATTCCTCTACCGTCCCCTTGGACAAGTGGGGGCAATAGAATACCGCGTCCAGATGAGCGTCCGCCTGCTGCTTTAACAGTTCGGCCACCCGGCTGTTCAGGGCCAAAATATGCGCCACATCGTAAAAGCCCCGCGCGGCGCCGGTCTGGTTGGTGGTCATAATCGCCAGAATACCGGCATCGTTCAATTTTTTAATGGCCTGGGCCACACCGGGAATCAGCTCCAAATCGTCCACATTCCGGATATAGCCCTTCTCTACGTTCATGGTACCGTCCCGGTCCAGAAATACGGCTATGGTCATCGATTCACACGCTTCCTATCGCTAAGGAAGACAGCATCTCAACTTACGACTGAACGGCCGGCTGGTCCGGCTTCGCGCACCGCTGAAGCGCTGCCAGATCGGTCACCACAATTCGCTGGTTATGCCATTCCAGGGCCCCGAGCTGCTTAAGCTGTTCAATGCTGTCCATAAACACTTCCCCGCTAGTATAGCAGAAAAGCGCCCACTCCTTGAGCGAAAGCTGGGGCAGCAGAACAGGCCCCTGGTCCTGAAAGCTGACCCCTTTGGATGTCAGCATTACCAGGGTATGAGCCACTTTTTGTAAATTGTCAGGCAGACGGTCGGTCATCAGCCGATCGTTCATCAAGCGAATCCGCTGGGCCAGAATGCGGGCCAGGTTAAAGGCCAGCATCGGGGTTTCCTGAAAGCTTTTCAGGAAATCCTTCTTGTGAATGGCAATCACTTCCACATCCTGCAAAGAGACAATATCGCCATTCCGCACCGTGTTCGGCTCCAACATGGACATTTCGCCGAAAAAGTCGCCTGTGCGGAACAGGGCAGCATTGAACTGTTCTTGTTTGCTGTTGCGCAGCACCAGTTTAGCCAGGCCCTTCATCACCAGGAAAAAGGTTTCACCGGCATCCTCCTTGGAAACCAGCAACGCGCCCGACTCATAGCAAAAATGGAACCCGACCGACAGAAACTTGCGCACCTCGCCCTCGTCCACGCCTTCAAACAAGGGGAATTCCTGCAAATTAACGCCTGCCAAATCAATCGCCATAAGCTGCCATCTCATATTGATATCTTTTTTCATTATAGGACAGCATGGGCCGACTAAAGGCCAGCCAAGCCGAATTTCCCTTAAGCGGAGGAGTGAACAAAATGGAGAAAACCCAGGACTTTCGCCCTGGGTTTTCGGATTAAACTCGTTGGTTCTCGCCTACACAACTATTTCTTAGCGACGAGTTCCTTGAATTTTTTGCCTGCGGAGAAAGCCGGAACGGTTTTCGCAGCAATTTTGAGTTCTTTGCCGGTCTGCGGGTTGCGGCCGATGCGAGCAGCGCGCTTGCGCGGTTCGAACGTACCGAAGCCAACCAAGGTCACCTTTTTACCTTTTGCAACGGTCTTTTCGATCGTGGAAATGGTATAGGTCAGAATCTCAGCCACTTGTTTCTGAGACATCTTGGTCTTCCGGGCTACCTCTTGTACTAATTCCTCTTTATTCATAGTAAACACCTCCTTTCCGTTTGTAACTATGACGATTATATCAGCCCTTGCAGGATGTGCAACTCAAAATTCCCTCTTATAGTGTAGGTTCTTATTTTGGGGCGTCCTGAAGGAATATATCCCGTGACGCTCAAAGACCTTCAAAATGCGTGTCATTATTGTATTTAAAGCCATTTAAAAGTCAGGTCCCGATAAAATAGGGTGAGAGTCTATATGTCAAATCAATAAATGAGTGATATGCATATCAGAGCCCCGATTTTCAAGATTCAATTCCAACAATATATTCAAATATAAATAAAAACAATACTAAATTCCCTGATTCATTCCTGTCTGACGCCCCTTACAGATATATCTTGCATATCATACCTAGGCCACCAGCCATCCGGTCTGCGATGCTCCCTTGAAACTAGCAGGTTTGCGGCCAAGTTCTACACGGTGTACTACAAAATGCCGAACATTTTACATCGCGATCCGTCTAAGCTAGACTAAACGCAGTCGGATTCGGTATTTATCCCCGTTTTTGAACCCATATTTTAAAATTCTAAAAACAATCACATATAAGGAAGCGTTCCTTATGCGGGTTCATTGCCCCAATACCGGCTCGGTCTGTGGCTTTCGCCCTTCCGGGAAGACCGGCTCATTCCATCCATAAGCCCTCAAGGAATTGCGCCATGAGCACCGCCACCCCATCCACGCCAGCCCCCGCCCCCCAGTCTCCGGCGGAGCGCAAGCAACAGTTGATTCGGGATATCAAGGCGCTCAAAAAAGAGCGAAACGCCCTGATTCTGGCTCATTTGTACGAACGTTTGGACGTGCAGGACGTGGCCGATTATCACGGAGATTCCCTGGGCCTCAGCCAATTGGCGGCGTCTACGGATGCGGACGTGATTGTATTCTGCGGGGTGCATTTTATGGCGGAAACCGCCAAGCTGCTCAGCCCCAGCAAAACGGTTTATTTGGCCAACCCCAATGCGGGCTGCCCGATGGCGGACATGATTACCCGCGAGGAACTCCTGCGATTCAAGGCGGAACATCCCGGCCTGCCGGTGGTGGCCTATGTGAACACGTCCGCCGATGTCAAAGCGGAATCCGACTATTGCTGCACCAGCGCCAACGCGGTGGAAGTGGTGCGCTTTGTAGCCGAGGAAACCGGCAAGAAGGAAATTCTGTTTGTCCCGGACAAGCACCTGGGCGGTTACGTGCAATCCCAGTTGCCAGATATTAAATTGATTTGCTGGGAAGGCTTCTGCCCCACCCACCTGCGCATGAACCCCGAAGACGTCATCAAGCTGAAAAAAGAGTATCCCGCTTCCTTGGCGGAATCATCCCGCATGATTGCCTTGCTGGAAGCTTGCCGATTGAGAACGCGGTGGTCAAAAACATCAAGGGCGGTCGTC
>JAJQJM010000123.1 GCA_021323475.1 Vampirovibrio sp. | reverse complement strand
TAGGGTTTTGAATGTTTCCAGGCTGGAAGCTAAGCGTCGCTGAGCGTTGCGGCAGACTCATGCTGGTTTGGGTCGTAGCACCGGGCTGGTTGGTCTTGTGGCCGTCAAAGTCCTTATCCAGCGGGGAGATGAACTTGTTGACGATTCGCATGGCGACCCCGCCGATAAAGTAAACCGTGGCGGCGGTAATAATAGCGGTGGAAGCCAGGTTGAAAGCGTTGATCCGCTTAAAGAACTTGGGAATTGCCTCTTTCAGCTTTTGCTCGGATTCATTCAGGCTGCCCTTCTGGTTCAGTTCAATCAGCTTGTTCTGGATTTTCTCGACTTTATTGGCATCCAGCCAGGAGGAAGCCCACAGGGCTTTTTTGCCCTTCATGGCCCCGGCTTTTTCGCTATCGCTGATTTTAATGCCGCATTTTTCAATAATGTCCAGGTAATCCATATCCATGCGCACGTTATCGAATGGGCGTTGCAGGAAAGGCAGGAAGCGAACCGGGGTGTGTTTCTGCTTCATGAACGGATTCAGGAATATGGTATTGACGCCGTAATTCTCACTCTTGGTCAGGGAGGTCAGGGCCAGGGTCATCAGCCATACGATGGCGTAACGGACATTGGTCTCCCAGGGGTGTTTGTCATCTTTAATGGCGAAGTAGCCTTGCAGCAGGTAAACACCGATGGCGGTCTGCAAGCGTCCCGCCACGTCCTCCAGCGACAAGCCGCCTACCCGGACATCGTTGTTGGCCCACTTGAACCCCGGACGGTCAAGTATCTTCTGGATTCGGTTCGCCATTTTCAGATGAGCGATATCAGCAACACCCTGCTTTACCGCCTCTGCCGCAACACTCCCAAAACGCGGCGAAGGATGCTTCCTCTCCGCTCGCCTGGGCGGAAGAGAAGTCGGATTTAAGGTTGTGGTCAGCATAACACCCCGATAGCTTAAAGAGCTTTCACTTCTACTTCTATCAATGCGCTGAAGAAAAAAAATTGCTTTGCTTCACCAATCGCAATAAAAATCATGTACATGATATGGAAAAAATGGTGGCTGCAAGTGTTTTCGCTCATATTGAGGCTGTTTATGAGGGAAATTGTTGTCTTTCTTCATCATTCTTTCCCTCTAAGAAGAAAAAGCCCGCACTCTGATTGAGGCGGGCAAGCTTTGTCTGTGAGTAGGTTTGGGTGTAGTAGAAGGTAGAAGCGTAGTAGGTAAAAATAAGTGTGGTGATCGAGTGAGGTTTTTCTGTATATATAAAAACAATAAAAAAGATGGTATTGCTATTCCTGTCATAAATTCTAAAGATTTGTTAATGAAAGGCGGATCTGTGGGGCTAGGTTGTCTGCCTGAAAATTGCGAGTGGCAAATTGCGATTTGCACTTGTCAATTCAAATGATTCTCTATAGCATATGGGCGTAATCTGAATTTATGAGTAGATAAATTCAATATAGCAGGCAGTTTGGCCCGGATGGGCCATACATGGTGGGTGCACTTTCTCAAGTTAAGCAGTGGGTTAAAAGGATTCGAAACTATGTTGCAAACCATTCGTTTCTCGTCGATGCCGGTGGTCAATGCTTCCGCCGGTCAGCGGCAAAGCAGAGTGAAATCGGCGAATAATCTTCCTTTTCAGGGCGCCGATGATCAATTTATTCGGCGGGTTCCTCAAGCCGGGCCAAAGTTTGCCGGTGGTGATCTGACATTGACTTATGAAGTAGTAGAGGAACTGGTAAAAGATAAGTCAAAGCGTGCCTTAATGAAACTCGCCGAGCAGGCCAAGCAAAATGACGATACCAAGCAAAGCTTGATTGAGCATTTATTGCGGTATATCGAAGAGAACAACGACAAAGGAAACAAGCTTATTCACCAAGTGGATAAGGAACATTTGAAATCTGAGGAATTGAAAGCCAAATACAGAGACTCTTGGCGTTCTGTCTTTTCCTCGTCTGATTTAGATCTTTCAGGCGTTGCCCTCTATTGATGCGCTGTTGAGTCAAGCCCTGGATTTTCTCTCACCTTCAGGAACCAGCCGGAAAAACCTATTGCTTTTATTCAATTGGACTTACTGTTCAGACGCACGTGCGATTCAGCTCGTGCGTCTGATTGTTTAGAGTGGTATTACGCTCCGTAAGCTGGCCGCGTTAAACCGGCTGAACCTTGTTGGCCAACTGTCCGCAAGCCGCAGCGATGTCAACGCCGCGTTCCACCCGGACGGTCACTTTTTTACCGTAGGCGGTCACAATATCCTTGAATCGGTGAATGGCATTACCGGATGGGCGCTTGTATCCGTAGGCATCCCCAATGGGGTTGTAGGGAATCAGGTTCACGTTGCACTTCAGGCCCTGCAACAGTTTGCCCAGGTCATGCGCATGGCCGGGCTGATCGTTGACGCCCGCCAGCAAAATATATTCAATGGTCAGCCGCTTGCCGGTGGTGGATACATAATGGTGCAGCGCGGGCATCAGCTCTTCCAGCGGCCATTTTTTATTCAAGGGCATAATGGCTTCGCGGGTGGCGTTGTCCGGCGCATGCAGGGAAATGGCCAGCGTCAGTTGCATGTCTTCCTTGGCTAAATCATAAATGCGCGGCACAATGCCGGAGGTGGAAATGGTGATATGCCGCATGCCGACTTCCGCGGACTTGTTCAGGATGTGAATGGCCTGAAGCACCGTATCGTAGTTCAACATGGGTTCGCCCTGGCCCATGAACACGATGTTGCGCACTTCCTTGCCGCTGTCCGCCTGGGCATACACGTATTGTTCCACAATCTCGGCCACGCTCAGGTTGCGCATAAAGCCCAGTTTGCCGGTGGCGCAAAACCCGCAATTCACCGCGCAGCCCACCTGGGTGCTGAGGCAAAGGGCGTAGGTGCCCCGTTCCTCAAAATACATCAGCACCGATTCCACCACTTTACCGTCCGGCAGGCGGAACAGGTATTTGGTGGTGCCGTCCTGGCTTACCTGTTTTTCAGCAATCGAGAGTGAGCCGACCTGGTGCGTTTCTGCAAGCTTGTCCCGAAAACTCTTTTTCAGGTTGCTCATGTCATCAAAATTTCGAACGCAATGCACATACAGCCATTGATGCAACTGGTCCGCTCGAAAGGCCGGTTCGCCCATGTCCTTAACCAGGCTACGCAATTCTTCCAGGGATTTGCCAATCAGGGGTTCCTGAGTGGAAGGGGGCGCTATGGGGCAGGCAGAGGGTGTTTGGAGCTGTGCGTTCATGGCAAATGTCTCAGTCGTTTCTTCGATTGTGCGTGTTCCATCATACGTGTTTCCCCAATAAAAGAAAAAGAGGCAAATGATTTGCCTCGGGTGAGATTTGTGGGATAAAGAGTGGAGTGTGTGTATTAGAGTAGGAGAGAGAGAAGTGAGGTAAACTTGTGCGTGTAATTACGCATGGGTGGGGAGAAACAGGTAGGGGAGCACAAGCAGTCCGCCGACCAGAAAATCTCGAATCAAGGCACGAATGCGCATGGGGATATAATCCTCCTCAACGGTAGGTTGCTAACCAATTCGCTAATTAAAAGACAGTAATATCAGGGATCTTCAGTATCTACGAATTACGGCTTCAACCCGTCCTTGTATATGGACGTCGGTTACGTAGATAGGTTCCATCTCAGAGTTCGCTGGTTGAAGGCGTATCCGATCTTTTTCCCTGTAAAAGCGCTTGAGGGTTGCCGTCTCGTTATCGATGAGGGCCACAACCACATCCCCTTCCCGGACTCTAGCGTCCGGGTTGATGATGACAATGTCCTCATCCATGATGTGATCCTCGATCATGCTGGTGCCCCTGACTTTCAGGGCGTAGCATCCGGGTGGGCACAGATCTTCGCTGAGATCGATACGCTCGACCGAATCCTTGAGCGTTTGTAGCGGTGAGCCCGCTGCAATGGCTCCCAGCATCGGCAAAATGCCGCGCTTTTCCTCTTCATCGTCTGCTGCTTCCGCCTTGGATTCAACAGTGTCCATCGGCTCCAGGCTTGCCCGGTAATCGTCGCGCACATCCTCACGAATGCTGATGGCTCGCTTCTCGGCCGGGTTCCAGTCTATCAGACCCTTCTTTTTCAGGGCGCTCAGATGGAAATGGATGGTGGACGTGGAGCTGACGCCGCAAAGCTGGCAGAGTTGCTGAATGGAAGGCGGGTAGCTGTTCTCTTGAACAAATCCCAACAGCTTCATCAGCACATCATGTTGCTTGGGTGTCAGATCATCCTTGTCGAACATCAGGCGTCTTTCTTCTTGCTGCTTTCTTATTACTGACGTTTTTACATCGTTTGATTTCAAAGTTTGATTTCAGGACACTCGATTCAAAATTCTCGAAAAAGTTTTCTATCGAATGTAGATTCTATAATACTCCCTTCCGGAAGAAATGCAAGGTTTGGATCGAAAAAAAATTCGATAAGTTTTTTAAAGCCGTTTGTAATTTTAACGAAAGGCTCATGCGCCTACATAGATTGGATTTGAGCCGTCTCATAAATTCCCGCCCGATTTGGCGGCATCCGCCCCCTTTCGGGATGGCTGGGGCCCAACCCTTCACATAGCCATATGTTTGCAGTATAAGGGAGGCGGATTTCAACTTTTCATCACACAGGGGTATATATGATGCGATGTGAACGGCCATGACAAGCCCCGTCTCGCCAGCGATGGCAACGAACGGTAAAATGCCGATGCTCGGTATGCCGCCGTGTCCCCCCGGTACCCCTCAGAATTCCCAGCAGCGGCAAACCCAGCAGGATAACCATTGGTACCCGACCCAAATGCTGCCGCATATTTCCACCAACCAAATCTGGCAGGGTTTGCAGGCCGGTGAGGAATTGATACCGGTTATGGCCCCTCAGCTTGCCCATTTTACGCCCCTGATTTCCATTGGGTATGCGGGCCGGGATATTTATTCCACGTTTCGTCACGCCTACAATAAAACCGAAAAGCTGCCTTTGGAGGCCCGTATCCGGAAAATTGCCGCCGATACCGGTGACGTGACCTTGTTTCACTTGTTCTCTACGTTTCTGATTCCGCTGCTGTTGGCTAAAAAGCTGGGTGGGTGGCTGATGCCCCGGATCGAAAACAATCCTCGCCTGCCTGAAAAAATTGCCACACATCCAAAACTGGCGACTGCCGGGGCTTTGACCGTCATTGCCGTGGCGTTGATGAATCCGGTGAACGCCGTGGTTGACTTTATACTGGACCACAGCTACCGTCCTCTGGTGGAAAAGCGCAAACGCGACAAGCTGCGTAAGGAACAGGAGAAGCTGTTTAAGCAGTACACCCAGTTTAAAGCGCAATTGCCGCCCTTTGCTTCCTCGATTACCTGGGGCTCTCAAAGTGCGGTTTCATCAAAATCATCGGCATCTAGTCCTGATAAGCGCATGACGGCGCCCTTTGGAGCCGCCTTTCGGCAAGGTTGCTTGAATGGATAACTTTGCACATTGGCGGACAACCCTTATAATCGGGATGGTGCTTTTTGCAAGCACAACCGTTCATAATGGCCCATTCAAGCGTGGTTTCATTAACGGCAGCATGGGAACAGAGCGCCCGTGAACGGCGTCACAGTAGGCAGGCGGGCTAAAACGCTTTCAACAGGAGACGAATTTGAGCAAGATGGCTGGCATGACTGAATTTTTCCGGTCAACGCCTGGAATTTATAAGACTTGCTTTGAAATTGCGCCTTTTTTTGTAAAATAGGTTCAGCTGGAATCCTCACCGAAACCAAGCGACTGCCCAAAAGGCAGGACAAACGCAGGATAAACAGAGTAAGAATGATATAAAAAAATAATATAAAGGGATGCCTTTATAACCGGCTTTATAAAATGAATTGTTACTATGGTGTAACGTGCAGGCCTCCTCTCTTTATATAAAGATTTCGTAATAGAGCTTACTGAGTACCCCCATCCCCAAGTTTTCAATCTATCAAATAGGAGAAGCGTTTTATGGCACTTGCCCAACCTCCGAAACAGCAGGAAGAACACAGCCAGGCTCCCGGACAGTTTCCCTATCCCGGCATACCCGGTACCGCCGATGGTTCCGGGATGGTCGTCCATGTGGAAACCCGCGCCTGTGAAGCCGGGATTGCCTATCCCATTACCCCGTCCACCTCAATGGGCGTCGGCTACCAGACCGCTTTTTCCAACGGCATGAAAAACCTGTGGGGCAAGCCCATCATGTGGATTCAGCCGGAATCCGAGCACAGTTCCGCCTCCGCCTCGGAAGGTTACGCCGTAGCCGGTGGCCGGGTGACCAACTTCACCTCCGGTCAGGGCCTGGTGCTGATGAAGGAAGTGCTGTATACCATCTCCGGCAAGCGCCTGGGACTGGTCTTTAACATTGGCGCCCGCGCGTTGACGTCTCACTCTTTGAACGTGCATGCCGGTCACGATGACGTTATGTCCGTTACCGACGTGGGCTGGGGCATGCTGTTCGCCCAGAACGCCCAGGAAGCCGGCGATCTCTGCCTGATTTCCCGCCGGGCTGCGGAAGCGACCAAAACCCCCTTCATGAACATTCAGGACGGCTTTTTGACCACCCATACCATTGAAAACGTCCTGTTTCCGGAAGATGAGCTGATTGCCAAATACCTGGGACGCCCGGAAGAAAAGCTGCGCAAGCTGTTCGACCCCGCCTTCCCGCTGATGAGCGGTGTGGTGCAGAACCAGGATAGCTACATGACCGGTAAAATCGCCCAGCGCCTTTTCTACGATCAGGTTCCCGGCGCGCTGCAAGAGGCGATGGATGAGTTCTACAACCTGACCGGCCGCCGCTATAACTTGGTCACCTCGTTCCAAATGGAAGACGCTGAGTACGCCATTGTGGCAATGGGCTCCACCGCCGAAACCGCTTCGGTTACGCTGGATCACATCCGTGGCCAGGGCCACAAAACCGGCAGCCTGAACATTACCTCTTTCCGTCCGTTCCCCGGCCCGCAAATCGTGGAAGCGTTGAAAAACGTGAAAGCCTTTGCCGTGGTTGAGCGGATGGACAACCCGCTGGGTGTTTCCAATCCGCTGACTGCTGAAATCGAAGCGGCCTTTGCCAAAGCGATGATGGGAACGCCGGGCTACCCCAAAATCGACCGCGTACCGGTGATTTACTCCGGTGTGGCCGGTCTGGGCAGCCGCGACGTGACCCCCGGCCAGATGGTGGCCATTGTGGAGAACATGGCGCCCGGCGGTGCCGACAAACGCTTCTTCAGCGTGGGTATCGATCACCCGGCCAACCTGGAAGTGAAGGAAGAACCGGATGTCCGTCCGGCGGGATCCTTCTCGATTCGCGGCCATTCGGTTGGTGGTTACGGTTCCGTTACCACCAACAAGATTATTGCCACCTGCTTGGGCGATATCTTCGGCTTCAAGGTGCAAGCGTCTCCTAAGTACGGCTCCGAGAAAAAAGGCTTGCCGACCAACACCTACCTGACCACCACCAAGTCCGGCAAGATTGGTACGCACAGCGAGCTGATTCAGGTTGAGTTCGTACCCCTGATGGACCCCAACACCTGGAACATGGGCAACCCGTTGGTTGGTCTGCAGCCAAGCTGCACCCTCTTCCAGCACACACCGAATGAAGATCCCCAACAGCTCTGGGATTCCATCCCATTGTGGGCAAAATACTATATTAAAGAGAACAACATTAAGTTCTACGGCGTGGATACCATCCGCATCGCCCAGGAAAGCTGCAAAGCGGATGATTCGCTGGTACAGCGCTTCCAGGGGATTGTGTTGCTGGGCGTGTTCCTGCGCCTGACCCCGTTCCAGAAGGATGCCGGGTTGAGCGAAGATGCCTTGTTCGACCGGGTGCGTATCCCGATTGAAAAATACTTCGGCCGTCGTGGCCCCGAGGTTGTTCGTGACAACCTGGAAGCGGCCCGCAAGGGATACAACCAGGTATTTGAAGTTCCCCGCTCGATTATCGAAGCAACCCCGGCCGATATTATGGAAAAAGGCCGCCAGGAATGGGAAGCCAAGGGTAAAGACACCAACGCGTTCTTTATCTAGGCGTTACGCTTCGAATCGCACGTTAATTTCTCAACTGCACATATAAGGAGTTTTTATTCAAATGAGTGCACAAGAACAGGAAAAGCATTGGTACGACTTTCAGCGGGCGCAGGAAGTTGTAGACGCCTACAATAAAGGTGGCGGCTCCAGCCTGCCCGCGGATGAGTTCGTGGCCCAGAGCGTACTGCCTGCCGGTACCGGCGGCGCGCGCGACTTCAGCTACATCGCCCCGGAATTGCCGGAATACCTGGCCTCCAATTGCGTAGGCTGTATGGACTGCGTCAACAACTGCCCGGATACTGCCATTCTCGGCAAAATCGTGAAGCCTGAGGATCTGGAAAAGGAACTGGCGTCCGTGACGGATGAGTCTCACCGGGAATACCTGCGTGAGCAATTCGCGACCACGGTGAAATACCATGGCCAGTTCGAGAAAAAACGCGAGAAAGATCCTTCTCTGCCGGAAGGCGCCTTGTTCGGGATTTTCATTGATCCCACCAAGTGCAAGGGCTGCGGCGAGTGCGTGGAAGTCTGCGGCAACCACGACGCGCTGAAGATGATTAAGAAAACCCCGGAAAACCTGCCCACCTACCTGGAAACCTACGGTTTCTACAAAATGCTGCCGGAATCGCCTGCCACCCACATCAACAAAGTGGACATGCGCGACCTGATGCTGAAGTTGGGCAACCTGGATATGTATAAAGGCGGCGCCGGTTCCTGCATGGGCTGCGGCGAAGCCTCCGTCATCCGTCAGATGTTGGCTGCAACCCACGAGAAAGTGGGCAGCAACTTCGGGATTGTGGCCTCCACCGGTTGCAACACGGTATATGGCTCCACCTATCCGTACAACCCGTACACGGTGCCGTGGACGAACTCCCTGTTCGAGAACGGCCCGACCGATGCAATGGGTATTCGGGCGTACTGGGATCAAAACGGCCATGATGACTGGATTCTGTGGAACATGGGCGGTGACGGCGCGATGCTCGACATTGGCTTCCAGGCCCTGTCCCGGATGCTGATGTCCGGTATGAACATCAAGGTGCTGGTTCTGGATACCCAGGTGTACTCCAACACCGGCGGGCAGCAGTCTACGTCCTCTTACACCGGCCAGGAATCCAAGATGGGTGCCTACGGGAAATCCCATCACGGTAAATTCGAGCGCCGCAAGGAGCTGGGCCAAATCTGCGTTATGCACCCCGACGTGTTCGTAGCCCAAACCATAGGCTCCAACACCAGCCACTTCTTTAAGGTGATGAACCGGGCGCTGGAATTCAAAGGGCCTGCGGTCATTAACGTATACACCACCTGCCAACCGGAACATGGCGTGGCCGACAACATGGCCGCCCATCAGGCCAAGCTGGCGGTTCAAAGCCGGGCGTTCCCGCTGTTCATCTACGATCCGGAAGCCGGGCCTACCATGAAGAGCCGCTTCAACATGACCGGCAACCCGAACCCCGATCGGGATTGGGCGTGGGTCAAAGGGCCGGATGGCAACATGGTGGAACTGACCTTCCTCGATTGGGCCAAAACCGAAGGCCGCTTCAAAAAGCACTTCGATAAAGACGGCGCTCCGACCACCCCGGAAATCGAAAACGCCAAGATGGATCGCTTGTTGAACTGGCGCCTGCTGCAAGAGTTGGCCGGTATCGACAACAAAGATATGCTGGTGGAAATGGAAGCGAAAAAAGCGGGTAAAACCAGCGCTTAATCTCTCCATATGAAAATCATGAGAGAACCCGGTCGAATGTTTAACGGCCGGGTTCTTTTTTGCCTAATGGATGACCACTGATTGGCTGATGCAATTGGAATGTTATTTATGTAACATAAAGGGGCATATAGAAGATATTGGACGCACTTGGGCAAGAGGTTTCTTTTTAATACACACATCTTATTTCATTCATGTGTGCAGGTACTTTGTGATACATGCTATGTGGATATCGGGATGAAACATGTTGACTGAGGAAACGCCGGAGGTGGCGCGACTATGATGAAATATTGTATTTTTACACTGATAAGCTTGGTTCTGTTCGGGACTCAGTTCGCTTTGGCTGAGCCGAAAGTATCCGTATCCTCTGAATTAAGCGGTGTGCGGAATGTGATGAAAGTTATTCGCCATGTCAGCTTGAGGCAGGTGGATTTGAAGTCCCGCCAGCCGATGCTGGATATTATGGACATTAAAGGCCAGACCGAAGCGTTAAAGGCCCGCCCGGAGCCGGTCAAGGCGTCTATTTTGAATGCGCCCGCGCGGGTTCAGGGACGTAAAGTACCCACCATCCGCCCACAGCGATAGACAACGGTTTTATGGGTT